>CANGEE010000029.1 GCA_947452635.1 Comamonadaceae bacterium
GCGAACCTGGCAGATGACCGCGAAGTCCACAGGATCAGCGATGAAAGAGGCTTTAGCGAAGCCGTAATTTTCAAAGTCGATAAAGACATTGGACGACACAAAGCGCTCAGGCCATGTGATGCCCTCAAATGTCAGGCCCAGCGATTTACGCACGGCACTGCGCGCGCCGTCTGCCCCAATCAACCAAGCCCCAGAAATGGTTTGCTCGCCCTGCGGTGTTTGGAGTGTGACCTGAACATGGTCGCGGGTTTGGCTCACCTGCTCGACACGTGAATTCCATAAAACCTCCACCCCCGGACATCGCATCAAATGCTGCATGACGATTTCAGCCAGCACATGTTGACCCAAATGCAGGTTATAGGGGTAAGCTGTTTTGCCTTCCACAACAGACATATCCAGCGCAGCCAGAATCTCGCCGTCGAAGGTACGCCATTGGTAGTCTTGTTTGATGACGCCGACCGCTTTCATGTCCTGCAGCACACCCAGCCGGTCAAGTGCTTCCACTGTGGGCGGATGGTAGACCACGGCGCGAGGGTCACTGGCTATTTCGGCTTCAGCTTCAATGACCGTGACTGCAATACCACTTCTTGCCAATTTGAGCGCCACCACCAAGCCCACTGGGCCGCCGCCCACGACAAGCACTTTTTCTTTTCCTGGTGCCACTTTGGTTCCTCATTTTGACTGTTCAATCGATGGGTTCTATCTGCATCGCCACATGCCGATTTTCCAAGGGTGTCAGTATCACATAAAAGCGACCTATAACAAAAAAACAAAACACAGTTCCATTTTTTAATTTTGCCGCCGTCTGGTTTTTGGCCGCTCATTCTTCCTTCGGAACCAGAAAATTGCCGGCAGAAAAATGCACCGGCGGGCTGTTTTCGTCAAAGCTCACACCGGCAGGATCGAGCCCGTCTTCAATGCGCTGGAGTTGCTGTTGCAGCAGGCGACGCAGCTTGACAATGCCGATGTCCGATTGCGCCAAATGCTCTTCAGAGTGGTGGGCGATCACGCCTTGGCTGACCATGGCTTCGTAGTCGCCCGGAAATTGCTGATGTTCTTCTTCTGTCAGCTCTTCCCATAATTTGCCATTCAGACGTGAACGCATTTTGACGAGTTCGCCTTTTTCTTTGACGCGGCCCACCACGTAAATCCTGAATGAGTGATCGTCGATGGGCAACACCCAACCCAAGGATTCCACCATGCCATAGCGACCGATGCGTGGGCTGGGGATGACGCGCAGCGTGGGCAGGCCAGCTTCGCTGATCCGGCGCAGGATATGGCCATCGGGCAAATGGCGGATGGACACTGTTCGCACGCTGTGCGCTTGGGTGTCCCAAGTGACCTCAGGCATCAGCGCCATCTGCTCGACAAACTGGGTGCCGCTGAAGGCCGAGTGCAAGATGACCACATGAAACGGGTCCACCAGGTTTTCGTAATGTTGCAGCCAATTGCAGGGAATGACTTGCGGTCCACCGCCGCCAATGCTGTTGTCGTTCGCTTCCAGGAACTCACCGTCCTCCAGCGTTTCCAAGCATTCATAGCGCGGCAGCACCGGTTTCTTCTCGGGCGGGCCCATGTAGGCCCAAATCAGACCGTACAGCTCTTGGACCGGGTACCAAGGTTGGCGCACCTTGTGGCGATGGGCGTCCGGTGCGGGTTCGCACGGCCGTTCCATGCAATGGCCTTCGACATCAAACAGCCAGCCGTGGTAGCAACAGCGGATCCCTTTTTCTTCCACTTTGCCGTAAAACAAGGAGGTTCCGCGGTGTGCGCAATGGGGGTAGACCAAGCCCGGACGGCCAGACAAATCACGGAACAAGATCAGGTCTTCACCCAGCACGCGCACCTTGCGTGGTGTGCTGCTGGCGTCACTGAGGACGCCAATGGGATGCCAATAGCGGCGCAGCCATTCGCCCATGGGCGTGCCTTTGCCCACCTGGGTCAGCGCCAGATGGGAGCTGGGCGCAGGCTTGTGGTAGGCCGTGCCGGTGTCCTGCTGGATGGGAATGAAGCGCGATGGCGTGGAAGGTTGCTGCGTCATGTACGTTCCTTTTTCAGTTTGAAACACCAGCGGCTTTGATCAGCTCTGACACGCGCGGAAAGTCAGCTTTGAAAACGTCCATGAACTGAGCGGGTGTATTGCCCAAGGGCTCAAAACCGAAACTGATCAATTTGGCTTGAATCTCAGGCATCGCCGTGATCTCCCGCAGTGCGGTGACCCAGGTGTTTTGCAATTCCACAGGCAAATGGGCCGGTGCATACATGCCGATCCAACTGTCTAAATCAAAGCCTTTGAAGCCTTGTTCCGAAAATGTGGCGATCTGCGGCAGGGTGGAGACGCGGCGAGTCCCCGCCACACCCAGCACTTTCATTTTTCCGCCTTGGACTTGTGCCTTGGCGGTTGCTGGGTTGGCCCAAGCAAAGTCGAGCAACTCGCCAAACAAATCGGTGTGCGCCGCCGCCTCGGACTTGTAGGCGGCATGCACCAATCCCGTCCCAGATTGTTGTGCCAGCAATTCCCCAAACAGATGGGCCGAGGAACCATTGCCCCAGGTGCCGTAGCTCAGACTGCCTTTTTTCTTGGCGAACTCGACCAGGTCTTTGAGGTTGTTGACCGGTGCATTGGCGCGAACCACCAGCATCGGCCCACCCACAGCCAACATACTCAAAGCAGTGAAGTTTTTGACCGGGTCATAGGGCAGTTTGGGCTGCAAGATGACATTGTTCACGTGCGTCAAGGGCAAGGTCATCATCACGGTATAGCCATCGGGCGCGGCTTTGGCCACATAGTCTGCAGCAATGATCCCGCTGGCTCCGGGCCGGGCTTCGACCACAATGGCTTGCCCCCAGCGCTGTTGTAATTTGTCGCCGTAAATCCGGGCCAAAGTATCGATGGGACCGCCAGCGGTACCGAAGGGGACGATTTTGACCGGGCGGTTGGGGAACGCAGGGCCTGTTTGCGCCCACAGTGGGCAGGCTGCGAGAGCGCTTGCGGCGCAGAGTAGTTTGCGGCGTGAGAAATGCATGGTGTGAACAGTGGAGGAAAAAAATTGAATGGGTGTTTCATCGAGACCCAACGCGCCAATCCCCTTCAGTCCGGTTGGATCCGGCCTTCGCGGATCACTTTAGACCATTGGGCACTTTGCTTTTTCACCCAGGCCGAAAATTCTTCAGGGGTGTTGTCGGTGTGTTCCAGGCCTTGCAGTCGCATGGATTCTTTGACATCTGGCATGCGCAGCACCGAGCCGATGGCTTGATTGAGTTTGCGCACAGTCTCTATGGGTGTGCCTTGCGGCGCGAAGACGGCCTGTGCAATCCAGGACTCAAAGCCGGGTACGCCCGACTCTGCGACTGTGGTCACTTGCGGCAATTCAGGCATGCGCCGCGGCGAGGTAACGGCCAGGACTTTGAGTTTGCCGGCCTTGATCAAACTGGCCACCGTGGCGTAGCCGGTGAAGACCATGTCCACCTGGCCGCCCACCGTGTCGTTGATGGCCGGTCCAGAGCCTTTGAACGGCACGTGGACAAATTGCGCCCCCGCCATTTGATTGAGCAGCTCGATGGTCAGGTGCGGTGAGGTGCCATTGCCTGACGATGCCACTGACAGCTTGCCCGGTCGCGCCTTGTCCAGCGCCAACAAGTCGGTCATGGACTGCGCGGCAAAACCAGGCGCGCTGACCAACACATGCGCAAACTGCGCCAGGTTGATGACCGGCACCAAATCGGAGGCGGCATAAGGCAGTTTGCCAAACAGCGCCGGGCTGATGGTGGCCACGCCCGCGTCGGACAGCAGCAGGGTTTGTCCGTCGGGTGCGGCTTTGGCCACAAAGGCTGCGCCGATGGTGCCACCTGCGCCGGGGCGGTTGTCAATCACCACCGATTGCTTGAGCAACTCGGCCAGTTTGGGTTGCAAAATGCGCGCAAAATTGTCAGAGCCACCGCCCGGCCCAAAGGGCACGACGATGCGCAGGGTTTTGTCCTGCGCCTGCGCCAAGGGCGCAGCCAAGCTGGCCCAGAGCAGTACCTTCAGTATCCAGTTTCTTCTTGGGGCGCGCGGCATGCGGTTCTCCAGACGGGCTTAAACCAGACGAAACTTCGTGGCCGCGGCGTCAGCCCCCGCGATCAAGAGGTGCAGGTCGGTGCCCACACCGACCAAGGTGGCGCCGCCCGCGAAATAAGGTTCGGCCTTGCCATCGGCGGCCAGCACGCCTGCGGCAATGCCCGCGGCGTTGGCGGTCTTGAAGGCTTGGGCAATGGCCGCTTGAACAGCCGGGTGGTTGGCATGGCCACGGTGGCCCAAGCTGGCGGCCAGGTCAGACGGGCCAATGAACACCGCATCGACGCCGGGCACGCGGCAAATCGCGTCCAGATCGTCCAAAGCTTCTTGGGATTCAATTTGCAAGATCAAACCAATCTCGTCATTGGCTCGCGCCATGTAGTCTTTGTAACGGGTGTAGTTGCCGGCGCGGGTGCTGCCGGCCACGCCGCGCAGACCTTCGGGCGCAAAGCGGGTCAAGGCCACCGCCTCACGGGCTTCGGCGGCATTGCGGATGTTGGGGATCATGATGTTGGGCGCGCCCGCATCCAGCACCCTTTTGATCCAGGCCATGTCCAAAATCGGTACGCGCACCACTGCGGCCGTGGGCGTGCCGCGCACCGCCAGCAGTTGCTGACCCACGTCATACAAATCGGTGGGGCTGTGTTCCATGTCAAACAGCAGCCAGTCAAAGCCTGAATCGGCCAGCACTTCGGCAATTTGTTGGTGTGCAAAGGTGACCCACAGACCCACCAGCCGTTGGTTGGCTTGCATGGCTTGTTTGAAGGTGTTGGCGGGCAGTGTATGGTTCATGGTGTGGGGTTGAAATGACAGTGCAAAAAAAAGGGGAGGGTGTAGCGGCCTCAGTGGCCTTGTTTCACCCAGTCGGGCATGACGCGGGCGTAACGAATGTGTTGCCGAAAAACGGTGTAGGCCAGATGCAGCAGGCCATCGGCAGTTTGGGCGATGGAGGGGTAGGAGTATTCGCGGTTCAGGCCTTGCGCAGAATTGTTGCTCATGCACCAACCGTCACCGGTTTCCAGGTGCCGTTGCCAGGGCCAAGTCAGGCCATCGTCTTGCGACAGGGCCAGGGTCAGGGGGGCACGTGGCGCACCCCAAAAGGCCAGACGCTGCAACGGCGAGTGATCGGCGCTGGTCTGCGGCAGGTCGGACGAAGCAAGATCGTCCAGATCGTCATACAAAGAGGCGCGACGCTCGGTGGCGTTGGCGGCACTGCTGGCGTTGAAGATCATGGCCAAGCGTCCATCGGCCAAGCGCAGCGCCTGCAGGGACGAATTGTTGTTGGGCAATGGCGTGGCCACAGGGGCTTGCCAAGTCAAGCCGCCGTCTCGGCTTTGGCTGCGGTACACATGGTCAGCCCAGCGGCTGCGAAAGAAGGCCAACAAGCCCGCCTCGCGGGCCGGCACGATGTTCATGTGCACGCAACCCAGACTGTCGGGAATGTCAATCGCCTGCCAAGAAGCACCTTGGTCGGTGGAGCGCAACACCGCGCTGTCATCCAGGCTGCCATCCCAGGCTTTGCCGGGCACCGGCTTGCAGCGAAAGACCGGCAACAGCCAACTGCCATCGGCCTGCAGTTGCATGGGTTGCCGCACAAAAGTGCCTCTGGGCGCACCCGCCAAATCCTGGGTGGGCCCCCAAGTCAGGCCATTGTCATGGGAGATGCGTTGGCGCACGACCGAGGTGTCTTGGTGGCCAGAGGTCTGCGCGGTATGCAGCAACCACAGCGCCCCTTGGGGCATGACGCAGAGCACGGGGTTTTGCTCAGAACGCGCGGGGTCCTCGGACAGAGCGACAGGTGGGCTCCATTGCGCGCTGCCAGGCGTCAGGCGGGACATGAAAACGCAGATGTCGGCGCGCCCCTCCAAGGAGCCGCCAAACCAGACACAGGCCACAGTGCCGTCCGCCAGCACCGTCAAATTGGCGGCGTGGGCTTGAACACAAGGTGCGGGCAGGTCGGCCACCCATCGCCCCGCATCGGCCGAATGGACTTGAACCAAGCCGTTGATGTGCATGTCTTGCTTTCTCCAAAGAGGTCGGGTCGGTCTTCAATCGGGTTTGATATTGGCCGACTTGATCAAGCGGCCGATGCGCTCGTTTTCAATGGGCAGGAATTTGGCCAGTTGCGCAGCATCGCCGCTGGCAGGGGTCACGCCCACACCTTGCAGTCGGTTGATCACCTCCGGATTTTTGAGCGCGGTAGACAGCGCCGTGGACAATTTGGCAATCACCTCTTTGGGCGTTTTGGCCGGTGCGAACACGGCGTACCAAGCCGAAAAGTCAAACTGCGGATAGCCGGCCTCGGCAAATGTGGGCACGTTGGGAAAGTCGGGCAATCGGGCTGCCGAGCCCACCGCCAGCGCCCGCACCTTGCCTGATTTGAGCAGCGGCACGCAATTGGTGGCGGTGTCAAAAATCACCGGCACTCGCCCACCGATCAAATCCATGATGTGGGCATTGCCGCCTTTGTAGGGCACATGGGTCATTTCGATTTTGTTTTGCGAGACAAACAATTCACCCGCCAAATGCAGCGGCGAGCCATTGCCCGAAGAGCCGTACATCACGCCATGGGGGTCTTTGCGTGCGGCATCGACCACTTCTTTGAGGGTTTTGAAGGGCGACTCGTTGAAGGTGATGGCGATGATGGGCGCACTGCCGATCATGCCCACCGACTCAAAGTCTTTGAGGGGGTCGTAGTCGGCTTTGAGCAAATAGGGACTGGCTGCGTGGGTGGCCAGGCCGCCGATCAGCAAGGTATGTCCATCGGCGGGTGCACGCGCCACCACCGAAGCGCCCAGCAGCGCCGCTGCGCCGGGTTTGTTGTCCACCAAGGCCGTGCCGCCGAGGACTTCGGCCATTTTCAGACCGATCAAGCGGCCCAGCATGTCGTTGGCCCCGCCCGCAGGGTAGGGTACGACAAAAGTCATGGTTTTACTGGGAAATGAGGTTTGAGCCTGACCAGTGAGTGGAAAAAGTGACAGTGCTGATGCCCCAAAGAGGGCGCTGGCCAGGAGGTCGCGGCGTGTGGGAGGGTTCGATGGGCGCATAGGGCGTGTTGGGGAGTGTGTGCGTTGGTGCTGGCTGCAAGCTTAGAGGGGATCCATTTCATTCACAATCAGTGCAAACCATTTGTTCACGACCGCAAGGCTTCAAGGAGATTCGCATGCCTATTCAGTTATTGGCCTTTGACACGCCCAATGGGCGCAAGATCAGCGTCGCCTTGGAGGAGATGGGCTTGCCGTATGCGGTGCAGGTGGTGGACATCACGGCTGGACAACAGATGGCTCCTGATTTTTTGCGCATCAGCCCGAACAACAAAATCCCCGCCATCATCGACCCCAATGGACCGGATGGCCAGCCCATCAGCGTGTTCGAGTCGGGCGCCATCTTGGTGTATTTGGCCGAAAAGTCGGGCCTGTTTTTGCCGCGCGATGTGCGGGGCCGTACGGCGGTGATGGAATGGTTGATGTTCCAGATGAGCAGCTTCGGCCCCATGCCCGGGCAGGTGCATCACTTTATTGCCCTGGCCTCTGAGGAAGATCGGCGCTACGGCTTGGCCCGCTTCATGGCCGAGACGCGCCGCCTGTATGGGGTGATGGACCGCCGCCTGGCTGACCACGCTTTCATCGCTGGTGAACTGTCGATTGCCGACTTCGCCTTGCTCGGTTGGGTGTGGCGTCACCCTCGCCACCAGGTGGATTTGCAAGATTTCCCCCATGTGCAGCGTTGGTACCAGGCCCTGATGGCGCGCCCCGCTGTCATGCGCGGTTTTGCTGTGGCCTTGCGCGCTTGACGCCGCAGCACTGCGGCAATGGCCCTCAGGTCTTGATGACCTGCTGCGCCAACAACGCGTCTATCTGGCTTGCGGCGTAACCCAGCTCCAACAAGATCTCGCGGCTGTGTTCACCCAAATGGGCGGCAGGCTTTGGCAAGGGCAATCGCTTGCCGTCAAACAAAGCCGCGTGTTGCGCCAGCCTGACCCGGCCGATGTCACCATGGTCGATCTCCACCAGGGATTGGCTCTGCACCACATGCGGGTCTTGCAGCACCTCCTGGCGCTCGTTGATGCGCCCCATCGGCACATTCAAGCGGTGAAAGCGCTCGAGCAACTCCTCGGTGGTGAATGAGGCCATCAAGGGTTCAAGCAATTGGCGCAGCTCCTTGCCATGCACATTGCGCAAGGAAAGGGTGGCAAAGCGCGGATCATCGGCAATCTCGGGGCGACCCAAGGCCGTGCATTGGCCTTTGAATTCAGCTTGCTGGGGACTCATGGTGGCCACCAAGCCATCCTGCGTGGTCCATGGTTTCTGATTCGCGCCAAACTCTGGGAAGGGAGGCGGCGCTTGGTCCAAGAACGTGTGGTTGTACATGCAATCGGGCCACTGAAAGGCCAGGCTGGCGTCCAGCATGGACAGGTCGATGCGACGGCCTTGCCCATCTTTCTCCCGCGCATACAGCGCGGCTGTCACGGCTTGGGCGGCATTCAAGGCGGTGAGCTTGTCACACAAGGCGGTGGCCAGCACCGTGGGCTGGCCATTGATCGGGTTTCTTTGTGTCGCCGCCACGCCGGCCACCGCTTGGATCACCGCGTCATAAACTTTTTCTTGCGCAGCCTCGCCTTCAGTACCAAAGCCGGTGATAGAGAGCCGGATCAAGCGCGGGTTGGTTTGCAGCAAGACGTCGTCACTCAAGCCCAGTCGCGCCATCACCCCGGGCCGAAAATTATTGATGAGCACATCGGCCTTGGCAATCAATTGCAGCAAGATGGCCTTGGCCGCGGTTTGCTTCAAATCCAAAGCCAACGAGCGTTTGCCCCGGTTGGCCGCAATGAAAGTTGCCGACAGATCACCTTTGGCCGGCCCGATCATCCGACTGGTGTCGCCCTCCAAGGACTCGACTTTGATCACTTGGGCGCCTTGATCGGCCAACACCGCGACAGCCAGGGGGCCTGAAAAAACGGTACTCAAATCAACGATGCGGATGCCTTGAAGCGGTAAAAATGGAGTGCTCATAACGAAGTTGTGTTTATCTGAGGCTGAAGGTGTCCCCGAAAGGCACCCAAGATTGACCATTGAAGCGTTGCAGTCGGGTGGCCCCATACAACTCGTAATCTTGGGTGCCTGTGGTGATGGAGACCCCGGGCAGCATCAGGTTGCTGCTGTAGTCTTTCAGGCTGAGCATCTGTTTGAGGACGTTCTCGCGGGTCAAATCGTCGCCGCATTTGCGCAGCACATCGACCATCAAACGGGTCAAGGTGATGCCTGTCAAGTTCAGAGACTCGTTGCTGTCCAAGGTGGGTGCCCAGCGCTTCATGAACTCTTTGTATTCCTTCATGCCCGGGTCATCGCGCCATTGCGGGTCCAGCGGATTTTTTTGGTTTGCAATCGTTACTGCACCCGTTGCGTTGTCCAAACCTGCTGGTTGCAAAATAGACGCGATCGAGGAAGCGCCCAAAGGAATATACATTTGCGGCTTCCAACCCAACTCGGCAGCTTTGCGAATCGATTGGCTGGTGAACTTGCCATTGGAAAAACTCATCAGCACATTGGCGCCGGAGGCCTTGAGCATGATCATCTGCGAGTCCACCGTGGGGTCTGTGGCTTCATAACTGGCTTGCGCCACGATCATGCCAGCGGCTTTGTCACCCAGGGCCGCGCGCAAGCCCTTTTGAAAATCGCGTCCAAATTCATCGTTCTGACTCAGGACGGCAATCTTCGGGTCTTTGACGTTCGCCAACATGTGCTTGACGTAGACTCGCGCTTCGGCTTCATAAGAGAACATCCCGCTCAAGGTCCAGGGGTAATTGACCGGATCGTTCCATTTGTTGGCACCCGAAAGAATCAGCAGTTGCGGTATTTTTTTCTGGTTCAGGTATTTGTGCACCACTTGGTTGGTGGCGGTGCCCACCGAACTGAACATGAATAAAACTTCCTCGCCCTCCACCAGTTTGCGGGTCTGCTCCATGGTTTTGACCGGGCTGTAGCCATCGTCCAGTGACAGCAATTTGATTTTTCTGCCGTTGACACCGCCTTGCGCATTGAGCATGTCCAAGTAAGCGGCAGACACCTTGCCCACATTGCCCAACATGGACACTGGGCCTGAATAAGGCAAGGTTTGGCCGATGCGAATTTCAGTGTCGCTGGCACCTGGGTCGTATTTCTTATGCGCACCAGCAGGGCTGTGGATCCCCAGCAGGACCCAGATCAACATGGCCAGTGGCATCCATCGGTTGCAGCGCAGTCTCATGCCATTCCTTTACACAGAGGCCCACATCAACTTCACGTTCAGCTCGACTGTGAATCGGTTGTGCAGCAAAAGCCATAGATCGATACCCTAATGGCGACCGCCTTCACCCACCAGCGCATAAGGTGCCCAATAAGCTGGATGGCTGTATTCGGCTTGGCTCATGGTTTTCAGCATGGCTTGACGCAGTGCTTCTGCGCGGCGCAAGTGAGGGTCTCTTTTGTAGGCCGCAAACGTATTGGTCGTCAGCAGCATGGCACTTTCGGATTCCACCGACCAGTGCGTGACCAGCAAGCTTCGACTGCCTGCAAAAAAGAAGCCGCGCGCCAAGCCGCTCAAGGCTTCTTCGGCGCGGCCGTCCGCGCCGGCTGTGTTGCAGGCAGACAGCACCACCCAGTCTGCATTCAACTTCAAGCTGAGCACATCTTCCAAAGTCAGCAGTGGCGACTCGTTGGCATGACCTGAAGAGGCCATGGCCAAAGCGGGTTGGTTCAAATACGGCAAGTCCCCCGCCAGCAGACCGTGGGTGGCAAACACCACCACTTGTTTTTGGCCCAACTGACCCGATGCACTGCTTTTTAAAACTGAAGCGCGCGTGGCGTTGGCACCCAAAATGACATCACGCGCCGGATCGGCTTGCAAAATTTTGGCCAACTCCAAGACCTCGTCGCGTGTTTCAGGCAGGGCTGGAATTTTGCTATAGGCCAAGTCACTGTCGGCATCTGACACTTCCAGACTGCCCTGTTGCACGGCGCGTGTGCTGATCACCGAACGGGTCATACTGCCTGTGTGGGCACTGGCAACTTGCTTGGCGGCGGCATTGTCAAACAAGGGGTCGCCCCAGGCCATCAAAGCTTGCGTACTCGAGGGAATCTTGCCGTAGCGTTTCAACGACAACCAACCACTGGCCGTGGGCACATGGCTGATGGCCAGGTCTTTGATCAGCCAAGCCGCATCACGTGGCTGGCCGTTGAGATAGGGGCGGCGAACCATGACGCCCAACGGAATTTTGGCCAAAGCGCCGGAGGTCGCGAAGATCACATGGGTTTTGCCTTGTAATTGCGGCTCGATCGGCCCGAGCAAATTTTGGTACAGCTGGTGCGCATCAGCGAAATCAAAGACCGGTGCGCGACTGCCCAGTCCGGCCACATCCAAGGTCTGGCGGATACGCTCCACCATGGCCTGCGTGGTCTTTTCGCTTTGCGGGGCTTGGTGAAACTGTACTTGTCCTTTGGCATCAATGGCCCAGACATAAGTTTTGTCTTCCATCGGCAAGATGGAAATGAACAGCTCATCCGCTTGCAGCGATTGGGCGATGTCATGGTGCGTGGGCGCCTTGGGTTGAATCAACTGAAAATATTCAGGAAAACTCTTTTGAATTTGTGCTTTGTAGCCTTTGCGTTGCGTTTCTATTTCACGTAATCGAACGCGCATTTGCTCCATCACCTGCGGGTTGCGTTTTTTGTCTTCCTCAGTGCCTTGCGATGTCATGTACTGCATCAAGCTGGCCATTTCATTTTTGGCTTCTTGCTCTTGGCGAATGATGTCGGACAGTCCTGGGAAGCTGACCCCTGATCGGACGGCTGCGTCGGACAGCGCTTGCTGGACCGAGGACGCATTCAGATGGTCGGCCAGCTGGAAAATAAGTGCTGCATCTTGCGGGTTGGCGTTGGCCGTTTCGGTCAACATTTCAAAATAACTTTGAAAGATGAATTTGTTTAATTTTTTCCGGTAAGCGCCTTCTGTCAAATCGCCCGTCAACACTTCGGGGGTTGAAATATTGCGAATGGCCTGGTCAAAATTTTTGCGTGCACCAACTGAGTCTCCAGATCGCCACTGCGTTGCGGCATACAAGCCTCGCAGGGAGGCGGTGAAATAATGGTCTTCGCCAAAGTTGTCGATATGCCACCGCAAGGAGCCACCCAGAACACGTTTGGCCTGTTCGTATTGTCCCGCTTTCAAATAGACCCAGCCACGCATTTGAGATTGAACCCCAATATTGCTTTTGAAGTTCAGTCGGGCTTTCTCTTGGTCAATTGTCAGGAACAAATTGTGCGCCAAGGGCCATTGGTTCAAGCCCACACACGCAATGATTTTGCGAATTTGCGCGTGGATCCATTGCGGTGAGCCCTTGGCATAGTTTTGACGCAATACGATGGCCTCAGATTTTTCTGCATAGGTCTTTGCGTCAATGAATTGGCCCATGGTGTTTCGCAAATCTGCATACCGGTTGTAAATGCCCACCAATTGATCGTCACTGAGGTCGTTGCTTTTAGCAAATTGATAAGCCGAACGGAGATTGGCATTGGCCTCTGAATAAAGGCCTGCTGTGGTTTGTTGTGTGGCCAGACCGCCCAAGACTTTGATATACCAATGCTTGCCGTGAATGGCATTGCGCGCACTGGTCAAAGATTCCAATCCCATCGATTCTTTGGCCTTGCTCACCGACAGTTTGGCCGTTTCCAAGGCTTCTTGCCATTTGCCCGTGCGCGACAAATAGATGGACTTTGTGAATAAAAATTCCACCTCTGAACGCACCAACCAGTAAGCGGCGCTGCCTCGGCGGTTGACACCTTTGAAGTCGAATTGAATCAACTTTTCTGCTTCGGAGATCAGTAAACCCGCTTGCTTGAAATTGCTGTCGTCAATGTAGTCCAGCGCAATTTGGGAGCGCAGTCGAACGGCATCCGTCGGCGAGCGTGGCTCTTTCAATAAAACTTCGCCCAGCGCATAGGCCTCTGTCCGTTTTTCGGTATGCGCCAACAAATTGCGTAAATTCCACCGAACATCAGGCTGGACCAGAGCCCACTCGCGCAAAATGGCTTCACGTTGCGCGACATCTCCCAATTTCCAGGCCGCGAGGTCTTTTTGTTTGTAGGCCTCTTCAATCTTGACTTTCAAAGCGTTCAAGTCAATTGGCGCTGCCAGCACCTCACGCAAGCGCTGAATTTCTTGCTCTGGCAATCGCAGCGGTTGTTCGTCGTCCTCCTGTGCCCAGGCCATGCTGCAACTCAGGCACAGCATGCAGATGAAACACTTGAACAAGGTGAATGGAAAGTGCCGGTGTTTCATAGATGGCCGTGTCGGGGTTTACTCGACTTCGATGCGCAGTTCGCGCTCGGCCATGCGTTGCTTGGCGTCTTGTATTTGCAAGGTCAAACGGTGTTTGCCTTTGGGGATGTTGGCTTTGTCCAGCTTGAACCCTTCCGCACTCACCTGAGTAAATTGGGTCAAGCGGGCGGTGATATCGAATTTGAGCGCACCGTAGAGCACCTTGAAGCTGGCGACATCGATTTGCGCATCGTTTTGCGCTCTGAAAGCCACGGTGATGGGGAACGGGGCTTTGAGTTTGCCGTCAGGCATGGCTTCGGGTTGGAGGATGTCGATCAATGGCATCACCGAGCGAGCCCGCAAGGCAGGTTGCGCAGCGTAGCCTGCCTCGCCCTGAAATTCGACGGCTTCCTTGGGGTTGACCAGCCAGAGCTCTTGCGACCAAGCCGACACTGACGTGAGGGCCAAAGTCAAGACCCAACCCAGGTGTTTGAAGTTTTTCATGGAATCTCCTGAATCGAAAGCATCGCGGCGCCATAGGCGTCTGAACACAAAGGGTTGTTTTTGGCGCTTTGAGGGTTCATGCAGACTTGCGTGGTGACCACTTTGGAGGTGCTGAGCAAGGCGCCCAATTGCGCACGACCGCTGGCGTCGTTCAGCGAGGTCAAGAACGGCCCTGATTTACGCCCTCCCAGGGCAGTCAAATCACGCGGTGCATCGGCCACCATCACCAACAAATGGTTGGTGCCGGCAGGGCCGGATGATTTGATGCGCCAGTTGTCTTGGGGCAACTTGAGAATTTGGCCGGCTTCGATGCGGTTGTTTTGATCCAAGTCGTTGGGAAATAACATGTACAAGGCTTTGCCGTCTGACCCCGCCAAGGCGGCGTAGACGAAGCCGCCTCGGTCCGACTGAACGCTGAAGGACAGCGCGTCTTGACCAATCACCAAGGGATTTTTGGCGAGGCTGACCTGCACTTTGCGTTTGGCATTGCGTTGATGGAACATTTGCAAAAGCGCCTGCTCACCGCTCAATGGCGTCATGCGCTGAGGGGCTGTGGGTACCGTGAGCGGCAACGCAGGCAGCGGTGCTTGCACCGCCGCAATGGCCGTCGATGGCGCAGGCGATGCGATAGGTGTAGGTGCAGGTGCAGGTGCAGGTGCAGGTGCAGGTGCAGGTGCAGGTGCAGGGACAGGGACAGGGGCCGCGCTGACCGTGGTGGCCGGTGCCACCGGCTTAACGGGTGCGGCCGGTGGGGGTGTCGGTGCCAGAGGTTTGACTTCGGCTTGGGCCAGCACGGTCACTGGCGCGGTCACTGGGGCGGGCAAAGGTGAAGACAAGGGGGCCGGTGCTGGCTGGCTGAACCAAGCGGGTACAAAATTTTGATTGCCTGACAACACCAAATTGTGCGGTTTGTAGTTGCTGTCGTTGGCCATGCGCCGGTTGATTTTGTCCTGGGCACATTGCCGCATTTCATCAATGGTGATGGCGCCGGACCCATCCAAATCCTTGGCGTCGCGCAGCATGCAGTCACGCATGTACTGCGTAGCCAAACCGCCTTTTTGCTCATCGTCAAAACTGATTTCATTGTCGCGCGCGGCCGACAGGTGAATGATGTCTTGCGGCAAAGCGCCGCGGTTGACTTGTTCATTCACCAAACCGCGTGTTCTGACGTTGACGGGATTGCCGCAAATTTCTGAAGTACCTGCAAATTTGGGTCGCAGCGCCCCCTCGTCGTTGGCGTTCAAAATACCCCGGGTCCGGGTGGTCATCGCTGGCGCAACCAAGCCGCCAGAGTGGCAGGCGTCATACATCACGAACAATTTGTCCGTCTTTTGTGTGATCGTGGTCAGCAGCGACGCCATTTCTTTGTTGGAGATGGTGCCATTGCGCATGCCGTCGTAAGGCAGCAGTGCTTCGATGCAGCCACCCGATTCAGGGTCCGCGTAACGCGTGCCGTGACCGGAGTAATGGATGAATACCCGGTCACCCTCTTGCACGCGAGAGGTCAGGTTTTTTAACGCATCGCGAATGTTGTCGCCAGTGGCTTGGTCATCTTGCAGGTATTGGATGTTGCTTTCAGGCACTTGCATCACCTGCGCCATTTGGGTGGCCGAATACCTGTCCAGTTTGGTGCCGGGCAAAGGCGGTACAGACGGATCACCGTAACGCCCGACCCCAATGATCAAGGCGTGGCGGTTGTTGCGCGGCGCTGCTTGCGGGATGCTGCGCACCCCCAGCGTCAAAGCGTTGTTGCCCATGGCCTCGCGTCCGCTGGACAGGCCCGCGACCGCCGAGGCCTGGGCTTGCATATTCAAGGCGCTGGCGCGCACCCATCCTGACACGCGTCCCGTGCCTGCGCCGATGTCGATCAAAACCCAGCCGCCTTCGACCGCCATGACGCGGGCCGCGGTGCCCGCTGAGACCTGGCTCAGGACGGCGGAGGAGGCCAGTTTGTCGGATTTCAATTCGGTGGTACGGCTGACAGAGGCTGTTTGTGCATGGGCTACGATGGCGCAGACAGTAAGACTCCAAAGTGCAAGGCGGATGAGGGGGTGCATGGTCGTCCTGGATTCAGGTGGGGGTGGTTTGTTGCAGCGCACTCCAGCCATGCAAGGCCAGTTGTGACACGCGGCGTGGTGTATCGGATTCGGCGTCGCTTGGCGCCAGTCGAACCAGGGGACTGCGGCGAACGACGGCGTCTTTGACGCTGCGCTGCAATGGCGCTTGGGCTTGCGTCAATTGCGCTGCGGGACCCGCCAGCGCCAGGCAGGTTGCAAAAGGTCGCCAGCCAGACCACAGGTGATCGTTGGGTGACAGGTCCAGCAAGATCAAGCGGCATTGGGGCGCGCATTGCTGCATGGCCATCATCAACCGGTCCAGTTGGTCATCGCTCCAAGGCCGGCTCGACTCCCACGTCCAAACGGCCAGGTCTTGCGTATCCGTCGCTAAATCGCCGCACCAATGACGCTTGCGCAAGAAGTACCAGAATTTCAGCACTGCCAAAAACAGCAAGGCCAGCCCGGCCGATAAATGCAGGTCGATAAAGACTTGATCGGTGTGCAAGCTCAGATAGCCCATGCCTAACAAGACGCTGGGCAGCACCACCAAAGGGGCGGCCATGGAAGAGACACTGCGGTGGTAGCTCCACACGGCAATGGCGGCGCACAGGGCGATGGCCACCAAGGCCCCAGCCCATTTGGGCAGCTCCCAGATCCAGCGCTGATGCAGGGCATTGTCAATGCCTGTGGCCAGGGATTCGACACCGGCCTGGGTACCCGATAAAGGGGTGGGGTGGGTGTCGTGCAAACTGGGCGCGGTGGCTCCGATGATGACAATCTTGCCCGTCATAGAGGGCACTGGCGTGCGCACAGGGCTGCCATCGGCCTGCGCAAACACATCGGCAAAATTCACGCGTGGATAGGTTTCAGCTTGGCGCCGCCAATTGATCAAGGTATCGTCGGCGCTGCTGCGCTCGGTACTTGCATTGCTGGACTTGAAGCGGGCAAGCCATTGGCGGTACACCGAGGGCGCAAGCGATTGCGCCACGCTCATCGGCAGTGACTGAATGATGCTGTTGTCTGAAAGCTGCTCAAAATAGCGGTAGCGGCGCAGGATGCCGTCGGCATCCACATAGCCGTTGTTATAGCCCAGGGGGCGGGTGGCAATCTGGGGCAGCACAGGTGGCACCAAGGCCACGGTCGAGGCGGCCGTGCCGTCGGGTGCCCGAACCCACAAGGTGGGCAAATGCTGGTAACGCAGTTCGCTTTGACCGTCATTTTTTTGCGGCAGTCGCACCACGCTGAAGTGGCTGTGGGCGCTGCGTTTGGCGGCTTCGTCGAACGCCGCATCGCCGCCGGGGCTGAGTTTGTCTGCGTCCGAAAAAACAATGTCCCAAACCACGGCCGCCGGGTTTTGACTTTCAATGTGGTCCAGCACCGTGGCCAATGTGTCACGCGGCCAGGGCCAACGCCCAAATTCAGGCGCCATACGGGCCAGCGCCGACTCATCGATGTCCACGATCACGATGCGCGGGTCAGCGGCCGGGGCAACCAGGCGGTAACGCACCATCGCGTCGTAAGTCGATTGCGCCACGCCGCCGGTGACGCCCAGAAAAAGCACATCCAGCACCACCCAGATTGAAAACACCAGCACCAAAGTCATGAGCACGGCGCGGTCCGACCAACTGGCCATGCGCGCCAACCCTTGGCGTTCAAGGGTTCGCCAAACAGGCGGTTTCACATCAGTCGAGATTGACAATGCGAACTCGGCGGTTTTCTGCACTCATGGGGGAAGCGCTGTTGGCCAGTTGAGTGGCCCCTTTGCCCGCTGCCGTGAGCCGTTGGAGCGCCACCCCTTGTTTGACCAGAAAGGCTTGCACGGCCTCTGCGCGTTGTTGGCTGAGTTTGAGGTTGTATTCAGGCAAGCCTTTGGCGTCGGTATGCCCTTCTACGGCAAAGTTGGAGTCCATCAATTCGGTGGCCTTGAGTGCTGTGGCCAAATTGAGCAGGGCTTGTTGGCTCTCCGGGCGAACTTGTGCCGAGTTGAAATCAAACTGGATCAGCAGTGACAAAGCGGGTTTGGGCGCAGCCACGGCGGGGGCGGCGATGCTGGTTGCACTGGCGCTGCTGTTGGCGCTCAATGCGGCCGAAGGTGAGGATGAGGATGCAGAGGAGGGCGCCGCGTTCCCCGAAACCGAGGGTGAAGCAGGCGCAGCGCTGCTGGATTCCACACTCAGATTGCGCAAACCGCGCAGGCGAGGACCGGTCGAGGGGCTTTTGAGTTGCTCAATCATCTCTTGCGCACTCGGTGTCACCGGTTGCGCAGGGCTCGCCAGGGGCGCGCACATCCAGAATGCGCATGCAGACCATGTCAGTGCGTTTTTTTTCAAGTTCATGGTGGTTTCGGGCTGTAGACGATGCCCCATTATGGGGTGAGCTTGGGATGCCAACAACGCCGGGCGTGACAGGGGGTGCAATCTGAATTCTTAAGAATTCACGAAAGCCTCTTGAGCCGTCAAAGCGCCCTTGAATGCGCCCGTGTGGATGCACGGTTGCATGGGAATGGACTAAACCCCGCCTTGCGGATGCGTGGGGTCGATCCACAACACGGTTTCGGGTTTTTCAACGGCTTCAATGTCCATGTTCACGGCCACGGCTTGGCCGTCGCTGCGGCACAGCACGCATTCCAAGGTCTCGTCCGCACTGGCATTGATTTCTTGATGCGGCACATACGGCGGCACATAAATAAAGTCGCCCGGGCCGGCTTCGGCGGTGAACTCCAGCGCGTCGCCCCAGCGCATGCGGGCGCGCCCTTTGACGACGTAGATCACGCTTTCCAGCGGGCCGTGGTGGTGCGCGCCGGTTTTGGCGTTGGGGTGAATGTGCACCGTGCCGGCCCATAATTTTTGCGCCCCCACGCGGGCAAAGGTGATGGCGGCTTTGCGGTCCATGCCGGGGGTGGAGGGCACGTTGCCGTCGAGTTGGTCGCTTTTCACCACGCGCACGCCATCGTGCTTCCAGTCGGTGAAGGTGGGTTTGTGCGCAGGGTCTTGGGACATGGGCGTCTTTCAGGCAGAGGTGAAGTGAGACTTTAGCACCAGCCCCCCGCTTAGAATGGCATGCGCATGTCCCAAGACAACCAAATTTACATCCCCGAATCTTTCATGGCGCTGTTTGTCGCCCCAGGTCGTTACAAACCCACGGCTGCGCATGCAGAGATTTGTGCGCGTTATGAGTTGTGTGAAGACATGGCCAATATGCTCACCGAGACCGCGCAAACCATGCAGTTCAGCTTGGGCGTGACGGAGCATGACGTGCTGGAGCGTTGCTTGCGCGGCCTGCAGGCTGAGAGCACGGTGGTCTCGATGCCGGAGTCGGTCTGGGTGGTGCACCGCTTGGCTGAGTTGCTCAACTGGGCGGCTTTGAAGGCGGATGAGGCGCCGCAAGACGGTGACGACGAGGCCTAAGTCTGGCTCTTCATTCGTGCTTTCAAATACTCCACCATCGCGCTGGCCGCCGGTGACAGGCTGCGGCCGCGCCGGGTGACCAAGCCGATCGGGCGGCGGCTATTGGGTTCGGTCAAGGCCCGGCGCACCATGCCCTGGTCGGAGCCCACATTGGCCGCCAACTCGGGCAGCGCCGCCACGCCCAAGCCTGCAGCCACCAAGGATTTGATGGTGGCCAGGTGCTCCAACTCGTAAGCCGGATCGAATCGGATGCGGTGCTCCAGAAAAGCCGCATCGGCGTATTGGCGCACGCTGGAAGGCAGCGGCATGGAGATGTGGGTCAAGTGGGCCACTTCGGTCCAAGTCAGATTGCCTTTTTCTTTGGCTAAAGCGTGACTGGCAGGGATCAACAACACAAACAGATCTGAAGCCAAGGGCAGGTAGTCCAAATCGGCGTAAGCCGGGTTGGCCGCCGTCAACGCAAACTCGACCTTTCCTGCGCGCACCATGTCAAATGCTGGACCCGATAAGGTGTCGATCAGTTTCAACTGCACACCCGGAAAGGCTTGGGCGAATTGGGCAAAGGCCAGAGGCACCACGGTGGCGGCCAAGGAGGGCAGGGCCGCCATGGTCACTTGGCCCACTTGCAAGGTCGCCACATCGCGGACCGCACGCACGGCGTCCTCGGCCATGCTGCGCAAGCGCTGGGCTTGCTCGACAAACACCAAGCCCGGGCCGGTCAGTTGCACCTGCCGGGTGGTCCGGTCGAACAACTTGACGTGCAGAGATTCCTCAATGCGCGAGATCACCCCCGTCACCGCCGGCTGTGACAAATGCAGGCGCTCAGCAGTGCGCCTGAAACTCAGTGTCTCGGCCAAAGTCAAAAAAACATCCAGTTCGCGGGATGACCAGTTGATGGATTCATTGATTGCCATATCTGATTAGTCTATAGAAAAAATCAGTTGGACCAAGTGATCAAGACTTTTTAAACTCAACCATGCAATCAAATTTTTCAACGATCTTGCCTTCCCAACCTCGGGGTTGCCATGCGGTGGTCATTGGCGCGGGCACCATGGGCGCCGACGTGGCCATCGTGCTGGCGCGCGCAGGCTGCCGCGTCACCGTGACCGACCCTGACGCCCCCAAACGCGAAGCCCTGGCGGCGCATGTGCTGGCGGGCCTGAACGACTTGGAACTGGGCGCGCGCGCTGCAGGCGTGCAGTCTGTCGCAGGCTTAGACGATGTGGCTTGGGCCGATGTGCGTTTGGTGATCGAGTGCATTCCTGAAAAGTTAGCCCTTAAACAAGCCCTGTTTGCACAGCTGTTGAAGCACGTGCCCGAGCACACAGTGCTGGCCAGCAACAGCTCCAGCTTCCCGATCAGTGCCATTGCCCAAGGCTTGCCCACAGCCGAGCGCATGGTGGGCCTGCATTTCTTCATGCCTGCACACTTGGTGCCCTTGGTCGAAGTGGTGCTGGGCCCACACACCGACGGCGCCACGGCCGAGGCGCTTTGCGGGTTTATGCGCGGCTGCGGCAGTGTGCCGGTGTTGGTGCGCAAAGACAAACCTGGGTTTTTGGCCAACCGCTTGCAACACGCCTTGGCGCGTGAAGCTTTCGCCATGATCGATGAAGGCGTGGCCACCGCGCAAGACGTGGATGCTGCTGTGCGCTTTGGCTTTGGTTTTCGCTTTTTGGCTGCTGGCCCGGTGATGCAACGTGACCATGCGGGCCTGGACGTGCATACCGCCGCTGCCGCCAGCATGTACCCCAGTTTGTCCACCACGGCCGAGCCGGCACAGGTGCTGCGCCAGCACGTGGCCGCAGGCCGCTTAGGCATGAAGACCGGTGCCGGATTTTTCGAATGGAGCCCCGCGCAGCGGCAGGTCGAGCGGCAACGCTATGATCGTCTGCTGCAGCAGGGCTTGGCCTTGCTGGCCGATGAGCTGCCGCCATTGGACCGTAGTTTTTGATGCCCTCTTGATGGAGACCCCATGCACCGCCAAAAAATAATCCACGCCGCCCTCGCGGCAACGCTGTTCACACTGACGGCCAGTCTGGGCTTGGTGGCGCAGGCGCAAGAGGCTTATCCCAGCAAAACCATCCGCTTTGTGGTGCCTTACCCGCCGGGCGGTCCCACCGATTTGATGGCCCGCTTGCTGCAAACAGAAATGCAAACCCGCCTGGGCGTGACGGTGGTGATTGACAACAAAGGCGGGGCAGGCGGTAACCTGGGCAGCGCCGAAGTGGCCAAGCAAGCGCCCGCCGACGGCTACACCTTGTTGCTGGCCGCCAGCGGCCCGATGGCGGTCAACCCCACGCTGTACCGCAGCATGCCGTTCAACCCCATGGTGGACCTGGCACCGGTGATGCAGATTTCTTCGTTCCCCTTGGTGCTGGAAGTCAACCCCAAAGTGGGCGTCAAGACCGTCAAAGAATTGGTGGCCCTGGGCAAAAATCCAAAATCTGAGTTGAGTTTTGCCTCTGCAGGCAATGGCACGCCGCAACACTTGGCGGGAGAGTTGTTCAATACCCAAATGGGCACCCACATTGCGCACATTCCCTACCGCGGCGCAGGCCCAGCGCTCAATGATTTGCTGGGCGGGCAAGTGGGCGTGATGTTTGATATTTTGGGCAGCTCATTGCAGTACATCCAAGCCGGTAAATTGACCCCCTTGGCGGTGACCTCGGCCAAGCGCAGCGCCCAACTGCCCGATGTGCCCACCATGGCTGAAGCCGGCGTCACCGGCTATGAGTTCACCGGTTGGCATGGCATTGCCGTGCGGGCGGGCACGCCTGCGCCGGTCATCGACAAACTCAACAGCACCTTGAACGCCATCTTCAAAGAGCCCGAATTCCGTAAAAAGTGGGAGGCCTTGGGCACCCCGGTGGTGGCGGGCACTGCGGCGGCTTTTGGCGAGTTGATCAAGAAAGAAACCGTGCGCTTGGGCAAGGTCGTGAAAGACTCTGGCGCGACAGTGGACTGAGTTCACACCGGGTCAAAATGTACCATTGCTGCAGCGCCATTGGGCGCTGGCGGACTTTTTGCCTCTGGAGACAATATGACCCCCATCCTTTCGATGGTTGCACGCATGACGGCCTGCTGCTGGCCTTTGTTTTTGGCTTCTTGCGCCGTCACGCAGCCGCCCGCATCCCTGGCACCCAGTGGTCCGCCGCGCTTTCAGTTGCTCAGCGCCGAGCAACTGACCCCCGCGCAGCGCGAACTGGCCAACAACATCCGCTCCGGCCCGCGCGCCGCCGTGCCGGGCTCGGCCGCCAACAGTGCGGCTCTGGGCAGCCCCTTCAATGTGTTTTTGCGCAGCCCCGAACTGGGCGACCATTTGCAAAAAGTGGGTTCTTACATCCGCTTCAAAAGCACCATGGGTGCGCGCCTGAACGAGTTTGCGATTTTGATCACCGCGCGGCAATGGAATGCGCAGTATGAGTGGCATGCCCACCACCGCCTGGCGTTGCAAGCCGGGCTCAGCCCTGATGTGGCGGCGGCTGTGGCCGCAGGCCAACGCCCCACGGGCATGAAGCCGGATGAAGAAATCGTCTACAACTTCTGCCAAGAGCTGCACACCCAAAAGCAGGTCAGCGACGCCAGCTACAAAGCCGTGCTGGACCAGTTTGGCGAGCAAGGCGTGATGGACCTGATTGCGGTCAACGGCTACTATGTCTTGGTGGCGATGGTGCTGAACGTGGACCGCACGCCAATCCCCAACGGCGGCGAGTTGCCCTTGAAGGCGCTGAAGTAAAGCCCCTGCGCAGGACTGCGCTGATTGGCGGCAAAATAGCCTCATGACCGAACCGCTTGAGCCCCTCAATTCCCCCGCCCAGCCGCGCAACCCTTTGCATGGCATGACCTTGGAAAACATCGTCAAGGCCTTGGCAGACCAATACGGTTGGGAGGGCCTGGGCGAGCGCATTCCGGTGCGCTGCTTCACCCATGAACCGAGTGTGGCCTCCAGCCTGAAGTTTTTGCGCAAGACCCCTTGGGCGCGTGACAAGGTGGAGGGCTTGTACCTGTTCATGCTGCGTGATCTGCGCCGCAACGCTGCGGGCAGCTGAGCC
>CANGEE010000030.1 GCA_947452635.1 Comamonadaceae bacterium
GACGAAAGCCAGGAAGGGCTTGGCGAATCAACAAGGGCTTTTTATGCCAGTGGCGTTTCATGAACTGGTCAGGCGAAAGCCCACCCAGCAGAGCAAGAGGTTGAGATGTGTCCATGCGACAATTCTCCTATGGAAATCACTGAACAATGTGTGGTCGCACTCACCTGGACCTTGAAAGACACCCTCGGCGAAACTTTGGACGTGCTCGACGAGCCGGTAGAGTTCCTGGTCGGCGGCCACGATTTGCTGCCCAAAATTGAAGCCGCATTGCAAGGCCACGCCCGCGGTGCCAAGGTCGATTTGCACCTGGAACCCGAAGACGCGTTTGGCGACTTCGATGAAAACCTGCTGTTTCTGGAACCCCGTGCCTTGTTCCCGGCCGAAATCGAAGAAGGCCTGACGATCGAAGGCACGGCCTTGCCCGAAGGCACAAACCCTGATGCACCGCGCAATGTGCTCTACACCATCACTGAAATTTACCCCGAGCATTTGGTGCTGGACGGCAATCACCCGCTTTCAGGCATTGCCCTGCGCTTGCATTTGAAAGTCGAGGCGGTGCGCGAGGCCACAGAAAGTGAAATCGGCCAAGGCAGCTGCGGCACCGGCTTTTTTAAAATTGAAGTGGGCGAGAACCACCAGCCGGCTGATCCGAACCGTCTGCTGCACTGACCATCGCCAGGGCTTGCACAGCCGATGCAACCCAGGCGCTTCGTTTTAAAGCACCTTATTTTTTGCCGGTCGAGCCGTAGCCACCCTCGCCACGTTCGCTGGGCGCGGCAAACTCAGTCACCACATTGAACTGGGCCTGTACCACGGGCACGATCACCATTTGCGCAATGCGCTCCATCGGCTCGATGGTGAAGGCCACATCGCTGCGGTTCCAGCAGCTGACCATCAACTGGCCTTGGTAGTCGCTGTCAATCAAACCCACCAAATTACCCAGCACGATGCCGTGTTTATGGCCTAAACCTGAGCGCGGCAAAAGCAAAGCGGCGTAGCCCGGATCGTTCAAGTACACCGCCATACCGGTAGGCACCAATTGCCAGGCGTTGGGCGCCAGGGTCAGCGGCGCGTCCATGCAGGCCCGCAAATCCAAACCGGCGCTGCCCGAAGTGGCATAAGCCGGGAGTTGGTCCGCGATGCGCGGGTCCATGATTTTGAGATCGATCTTCATTGGATTTTCTTGAAAATGAAAAGGTCTGTGGCTGGGTCACTCAGAGCCTGCGGGCAATCTCGGCGATCAGCTCGACGGCCAACGCTTGTTTGGACGCCCGTGGCAATTCCCGGGCGCCGTTCGCATCGACCAACAGCAAGGCATTGTCGTCTTGCCCGAAGGTGCTGGGGCCGATGTTGCCGACCAGCAAAGGCACTTGCTTGCGCAGGCGCTTGGCGGTGGCATGCGCCTGCAGATCATGGCTTTCGGCGGCAAAACCCACGCAAAACAGCGCGCCCGTGCGCGCTGCAGCCGACTGGGCCACGCTGGCCAAAATGTCCGGGTTCTCGACAAAGCTCAGCTGAGGGGTTTGACCTGAGCCGTCTTTTTTGATTTTTTGATCGGCCTGTGTGTCAGGTCGCCAGTCGGCCACGGCGGCGGTGGCGATGAAGATCTGCGCTTGCGCCACCTGGGCTTGTACGGCACTGAACATCTCGCGGGCCGAGCGCACGTCGATGCGTGCCACCCCGCGCGGCGTCGCCAAACTCACCGGCCCTGCCACCAACGTCACCTGCGCCCCGGCTTGCTGCGCGGCCCGGGCTATCGCGAAACCCATCTTGCCACTGGACAAATTGGTGATGCCGCGCACCGGGTCGATGGCTTCGTAGGTGGGTCCGGCGGTGACCAGCACGTGTTTGCCGGTCAAGCACTTGGGCGTGAAAAACGATTGCAGATCTTCCAGGATCTCTTCGGCTTCGAGCATGCGCCCATCGCCGGTTTCGCCGCAGGCTTGATCCCCTTGCCCGACATCGAGCACCTGCACGCCATCCGCCTTGAGTTGCGCCACATTGCGCTGCGTGGCCGGGTTGGCCCACATTTCGCGGTTCATGGCCGGGGCCACGAGCAAGGGCACGGCGTCCATGGGGCGGGCCAAACACATCAGACTGAGCAGGTCGTCTGCGCGACCATGCAGCAACTTGGCTAAAAAATCGGCGCTGGCGGGCGCAATCACGATCGCATCGGCCTCGCGGCTCAGGTTGATGTGCGCCATGTTGTTGGCTTCACGGGCATCCCACTGGGATGTGTAGACCGGTCGGCCTGACAGCGCCTGCAGGGTGACCGCGGTCATGAAGTGTTCAGCCGCCTCGGTCATGACCACCTGCACGCTCGCGCCGGCCTTGACCAGCGCGCGGCACAATTCGGCCGCCTTATAGCAAGCAATGCCGCCCGAGAGCCCCAGAACCAAATGTTTTCCAGCCAATGTGTTCATGCTGGGCAATGTAGCAGACCTGGGGGCTGGAATTGAGCGACAAAGACCGATCGCGCCGCCCCAAAGTCCCAGGCCGCCTGACTATAATTACGCTTTACCAGCTCCCGGGAGATCCATCTCCCGTCTTGGACATGACCAAATTCGTCTTCGTCACTGGCGGTGTGGTGTCTTCCCTGGGCAAGGGAATCGCCTCCGCCTCGCTTGCCGCGATCCTAGAATCGCGTGGCCTCTCCGTCACCCTCATCAAACTCGATCCCTACCTCAACGTCGACCCCGGCACCATGTCCCCGTTTCAGCACGGCGAGGTGTTTGTCACCAATGACGGCGCAGAAACCGACCTCGATTTGGGCCACTACGAGCGCTTCATCGAAACCCGAATGAAGAAGGCCAACAACTTCACCACCGGCCAGATCTACAAAAGCGTGCTCGAGAAAGAGCGCCGTGGCGACTACCTGGGCAAAACCGTGCAAGTGATCCCGCACGTGACCAACGAAATCCAAGACTTCATCAAGCGCGGTGCCGGTTTTGGCACGCCGGAGGCCGTGGACGTGGCGATTGTGGAAATCGGCGGCACCGTGGGCGACATCGAATCGCTGCCGTTTTTGGAGGCCGTGCGTCAACTCAGCTTGCGCTTAGGCCCGAACAACGCGGCCTTTGTGCATCTGACCTACGTGCCCTGGATTGCCGCGGCCGGCGAACTGAAAACCAAACCAACCCAACACACAGTGCAAAAGCTGCGCGAAATCGGTATCCAGCCTGACGCCTTGTTGTGCCGTGCCGACCGCTATATTCCCGATGACGAGCGCGAGAAAATTTCGCTTTTCACCAACGTGCAAAGTTGGGGCGTGATCTCCATGCCCGATGTGGACACCATCTACAAAGTGCCGCGCGTGCTGCACGAGCAAGGTCTAGACGGCTTGATTTGTGACAAGCTGCGCCTGAATACCCCGCCCGCCAGTCTGAAACGCTGGGACGATTTGGTCTACGAGACCGAGCACCCCCAAGGCGAAGTGACGATTGCCATGGTCGGCAAATACGTGGAGCTGACGGACAGCTACAAATCGGTCAACGAAGCTTTGCGCCACGCCGGTATGCAAAACCATGTGCGGGTGAAGATCGCGCACATCGACTCCGAAACCATCACCCCCGAGACCGTGGCCAGTTTGGCCCACTATGACGGCGTGCTGGTGCCCGGTGGTTTTGGCAAACGCGGCGTCGAAGGCAAAATTGCCACCGCCCAATTTGCGCGTGAACACCAAGTGCCCTACCTGGGCATTTGCCTGGGCATGCAAGTGGCCACCATCGAATACGCACGCCATGTGGCCGGCATGAAAGACGCGAACAGCACCGAGTTCGAGCCGGCAACGCCCTTCCCGGTGATCGCGCTGATCAACGAGTGGAAAGACGCCGACGGCTCCATCCAGGTGCGCGACGCCCACTCCGACTTGGGCGGCACCATGCGCCTGGGCGCGCAAAGCTCTGACGTCGCCAAGGGTACTTTGGCCCACCAAATCTACGGCGACGTGGTCACCGAGCGGCACCGCCACCGTTACGAAGCCAATGTGAATTACCTGGACGATTTGCGCAAAGCCGGCTTGGTGATCTCGGCCCTGACGCAGCGTGAACACCTGACCGAAATCGTGGAATTACCGCAGACAACTCACCCCTGGTATGTCGGCGTGCAGTTCCACCCCGAATTCAAATCCACCCCCTGGGACGGCCACCCGCTGTTCAACGCCTTCATCAAAGCCGCCGTGACGCACAAGACTGCGGCCTGAAACTTGAATCTCTCTCCCAGGACCACCCGATGAAACTTTGCGGCTATGACGTCGGCTTGCACCGGCCCTTCTTTCTGATCGCTGGCACCTGCTCCATCGAGGGGCTGGACATGTCCATCGAAGTGGCCGGTCGCCTCAAGGAAGCATGCACAGCGCTGGGCATCCCGCTGATCTACAAGGGCTCGTTCGACAAAGCCAACCGCTCCTCGGGCAGCACCCAACGCGGTGTGGGCATCGATGCGGGTTTGAAAATCTTGGACGAAGTGCGCCGCCAAATCGGCGTGCCTATCCTCACCGATGTGCATGACGCGTCGCAAGTGAAAACCGTGGCCAGTGTGGTCGACGTTTTGCAAACCCCCGCATTCTTGTGCCGCCAGACCGATTTCATCCGCGCGGTAGCGCAGTCGGGCAAGCCGGTGAACATCAAGAAGGGCCAGTTTCTGGCCCCTTGGGACATGAAGAATGTCATCGACAAAGCGCGTGCGGCGGCGCATGAAGCCGGCCTGCCCGAAGATAATTTTCTGGCCTGCGAGCGCGGCGTGAGTTTTGGCTACAACAACCTGGTGGCCGACATGAGCAGCCTGGCCGAGATGCGCAAAACCGGCGCGCCGGTGGTGTTCGACATGACGCATTCGGTGCAAAAACCCGGCGGCCAAGGCACCAGCAGCGGCGGTGCGCGCGAGATGGTGCCGGTGCTGGCGCGTGCTGGCGTGGCTGCGGGCGTGGCGGGGCTCTTCATGGAAACCCATCCCAAGCCTAGCGAAGCCTGGTCCGATGGCCCCAACGCCGTCCCCCTGGGCCGCATGAAAGCCTTGCTGGAAACCCTGGTGCAACTCGATGCTGTGGTCAAAAAGAACCCGTTTTTAGAGGACGATTTTTCATGAGCGGCTACATCATCGCCCACGTGCAAGTGACCGATCCGGTCCAATACGAAACGTACAAAAAATGGTCCACCGCCGCCATGAAGGCACACAACGCCGAAGTCTGTGTGCGCGGCGGCCAAGTCGCGGTGCTCGAGGGCGACTGGGCCCCTGAGCGGATTGTGATTTTGAAATTCCCCAGCTTTGCCGCCGCGCAAGCCTTTTACGACACGCCCGAATACCTCCAAGCCCGTGAGGCCCGCGCTGGTGCGGCCATCATGCGCATGGTGGTGGTTGAAGGTCTGTGAAGCTGTTTTTTATTTTTGACTTTGAGAGAGTTTGAACATGAGTGCAATCGTCGATATCGTTGGCCGTGAAATTTTGGACAGCCGTGGCAACCCCACCGTGGAATGCGATGTGCTGTTGGAGTCCGGCGTGATGGGCCGCGCCGCCGTGCCTTCCGGTGCGTCGACCGGCAGCCGCGAAGCAATTGAGCTGCGCGATGGCGACAAAAACCGTTACTTGGGCAAAGGCGTGCTCAAAGCCGTCGAGCACATCAACACCGAAATCTCAGAAGCCGTGTTGGGCCTGGATGCGTCTGAACAAGCTTTTCTGGACCGGACCTTGATCGACTTGGACGGCACCGACAACAAAAGCCGTTTAGGGGCCAACGCCATGCTGGCGGTGTCCATGGCCGTGGCCCGCGCTGCCGCCGAAGAGTCTGGCCTGCCGCTGTACCGTTACTTTGGCGGCATGAACGGCAACCAGCTGCCCGTGCCCATGATGAACGTCATCAACGGCGGCGCGCACGCCAATAACAACCTGGACTTGCAAGAGTTCATGATCATCCCGATTGGCGCGCCGAGCTTTCGCGAAGCTGTGCGCTGGGGCGCCGAAGTCTTTCACGCCTTGAAGAAAATCATCCACGACAAAGGCATGAGCATTGCCGTGGGCGACGAAGGCGGCTTTGCCCCCAACGTGGACAGCCATGAAGGGGCGATCCAAATGGTGCTCGACGCGATTGCGGCGGCCGGTTATACCGCGGGTGAGCAGATCGCCATCGGCCTGGACTGCGCCGCCAGCGAGTTTTACAAGGACGGCAAGTATGTGCTGGCCGGTGAAGGCGGCATCAGCCTGACATCCGCGCAGTGGACGGACATGCTGGCCAGCTGGTGCGACAAATACCCCATCATCAGCATCGAAGACGGCATGGCCGAAAACGACTGGGATGGCTGGAAAGTATTGACCGACCGCTTGGCCAAGAACGTGCAAATTGTGGGCGACGACCTGTTCGTCACCAACACCAAGATCTTCAAGGAAGGCATCGACAAGGGCATTGCCAACTCGATCTTGATCAAGATCAACCAGATCGGCACCTTGACCGAAACCTTTGAGGCGATCGAAATGGCCAAGCGCGCCGGCTACACCGCCGTGATCAGCCACCGCTCGGGCGAGACCGAAGACTCAACCATTGCCGACATTGCCGTGGGCTTGAACGCGGGTCAAATCAAAACCGGCTCCATGAGCCGCTCAGACCGCATGGCCAAATACAACCAGCTCCTGCGGATTGAAGAAGACCTGGGCGATGTGGCCGTCTACCCTGGCCGCGCGGCGTTTTACAACCTGCGCTGAACACCCCCTGACTGGATGCTGCCAAAGGCTCGATGACCAACATGGGAAACCGTTTTTTGCCTGTTATTTTGGCCATCGTCTTGGTGGTCTTACAGGCGCAGCTGTGGCTGGGCCGTGGCAGCATTCCCGTGGTGGCCGAGTTGGAGCGCAAAGTTCAGGAACAAAAACAGGCCAACGACAAAGCCCGCTTGGTCAATGAGCAACTCAGCGCCGAAATCAACGACCTCAAAGAAGGCTTGAACATGGTGGAAGAGCGCGCCCGCAATGAGTTGGGCATGGTCAAGCCCAACGAGATCTACGTTCAGATCGCCAAATGATGGCCATGACCGAAGCCGCTGGTTTTGCGCTGGCGGTGGTGATGGTGTGGTGCAGCATCCGGGAGTTGCACTGGAGCTGGCCCTTGGCCATTGCCAGCTCGGCCTTGTACTTCTTTGTCTTTCGTGACAGCCAGCTGTACGGCGAAGCGTCGCTGCAAGTGGTTTTTGGCCTGCTGGCCTTGTGGGGCTGGCGCCAGTGGTGGCGTCCATCACCCAGCGCACCTGCCCACGCCGACAGTGCAGACACCCCAGCCACTTCAGGGATCACCCGCTTGAGCCCGCGCGGTCTTGGGCTCACTTTGGCTGCCAGCGTGTTGCTGTGGCCACTGGTCTCTGTATTTTTACTGCAATTCACCGACACCGATGTGCCTTGGTGGGATGGCGGGGTCACGGCGCTGAGTCTGGTGGGCCAGTATTTGCTGGGCCGCAAATATTTGGAAAATTGGGCGGTCTGGCTGGTGGTCAATACCGTGAGCATGGGCTTGTTTGCCTACAAAGGCTTGTGGCTCACGGTGTTGCTGTACGCGATTTTTACGGTGATGAGTGTGATCGGTTGGCGCACATGGCAACGGCAAATTCACTGACCCGCATTGCCTTGCTGGGCGCAGAAAGCACCGGCAAAACCCAGCTCAGTAAAGCCTTGGCGCAGGCCCTGCGCGCGCGCGGCCAAGTGGTTCACCTGGTGAGCGAATACCTGCGCACCTGGTGCGACGCGCAAGGCCGCACCCCTGAGCCACATGAACAAGCGCAGATTGCCCAGCAGCAAGCCGATGCGGTGCTGCAACACGCCAGCGGCACCGTGATCGCCGACACCACGCCCATGATGACCGCGGTCTACAGCCACAAACTGTTCAATGACGCGTCGCTGTACGCCATGGCGGCGGCGCACCAGCGACTGTATGACATGACCTTGGTGACCGGACTGGATTTACCCTGGGTGGCCGATGGCCTGCAGCGCGATGGCCCGCAGGTACGCGAACCTGTAGACGCCATGGTGCGGGCTGCGCTGCACAGCGCGGACGTGGCCTACAAAGTGGTCTATGGCCAAGGCGAGGAACGCTTGAACAATGCGCTGCTGGCGCTGGGCTGGGATGACAAAAAGACCGACGCGCTGGGCAGCCCCCTGCTGAGCGCAGCGCAAACCACGCGCAGCCAAGGGCAATACGCCTTGAACCGCGGCCGCACCGCCTGGAACTGCGACAAGTGCTCAGACGCCGACTGCGAACACCGCTTGTTTTCAGATTTGCTCAAGCGTTCTGAATGAAACGGGTTGAATGAATCGCGCTGAATGAATCGCGCTGAGTGCGCCGCGCTGACGCTCTTAAGGGCTCATGCGCTGACTGGCCTCAGAGCAGTCACAGCGCCTCAGTGCAGGCTGGCTGGCGGCGTCGGCGCAGGCGCTGTCGGGATCAAGCCTGTGAAGATGGCCGCCGCGTCGATCGGGTCATAGCGGTACTGCTGGCCACAAAATTCGCAGGCCACTTCCACCTGGCCCTGCTCGGCCAAGATGCTATCGACCTCCTCCACACCCAGGCTGCGGATCATTTGACTGACGCGCTCGCGGCTGCAGCGGCAGGCGAACTTGGGCGCGGTCTCACCGGCGTGCGGGACAAAGCGCACGATCGGTTCTTCCCAAAACAGGCGGTGCAAAATGGTGTCCACGTCCAAGGTCAACAACTCTTCGCGCTTCAAGCTCTTGGCCAAAATCGCGATGCGGTTGTAGTCTTCGCTGCGGCCCAGCAAGGCTTCGCGCGCCACCGAATCCACCTGCCCGGCCAAATTGCCATCGCCCTCCACCGGCAAACGCTGAATCAGCAAGCCTGCCGCCACCTGGTCATCGGCGGCCAGCACCAACACCGTGTCCAATTGCTCGGACTGCAGCATGTAATGCTCCAGCACTTCAGCAAAGTTTTCAATTTTCTGGTGCTGATCGTCAAACAGCGGCACCACCCCCTGGTAGGGTTGCTGGCCGGGTTGGCGGTCCAAAGGGTCCAGGGTGATGGCGCAGCGGCCTTGGTTGTTCACATTCACCATGTGGCTGAGCGGCGCGTCGTGCGCGATGGCACCGGTCAGGGTGGCCGTGGCGCGCAGGCTGAAGTCAGGTTGCACCTCCACCACCGCCAGTTTGAGCGGGCCATCGCCCATGATCTGCAACACCAGCGCGCCGTTGAATTTGATATTGCCCTGCATCAACACGCTGGCCGCCGCCATCTCACCCAGCAAATGGCTGACCGAAGCGGGGTAAGGGCCCGACTCGGTATTGGCCGCACGGCGCGCCAAAATGGCTTGCCAGGCATCGGTCAGGCGCACCACCATGCCGCGCACCGGCAGGCCATCGAATAAAAATTTATGCAGTTCAGACAAGTTGATGAGCGCGGTCAGAGCCGCATTTCCGTGTTCAGGCGATTTTTTTCAGGGTGGTGTGAAAGCGCTGGGCGTTTTCGACATAGTGCTTGGCACTTTGGCGCAAGCCTTCGATTTGTTCAGGACTGAGTTCGCGCACCACCTTGGCGGGGCTGCCTATGATCATGGAACCATCGGGAAACGCTTTGCCTTCGGTCACCAAGGAGCCAGCACCCACCAAACAGTTCTTGCCTATTTTCGCACCATTGAGCACCACCGCGCCGATCCCGATGAGGGACTCGTCGCCAATGGTGCAGCCGTGCAGCATCACCATGTGCCCCACCGTCACGTGTTTGCCCACCACCAAAGGCTTGCCGTGGTCGGCGTGCAGCACGCTGCCGTCCTGGATATTGCTGCCTTCGCCAATTTCAATCGTCTCGGTGTCGCCGCGCAATACGCTGCCAAACCACACGCTGGCGCCGGCATGCAGGCTGACAGCGCCCATCACTTGCGCGCTGTCGGCGACCCAGGCCGTGGCGGCCACTTGGGGTTGTTTGCCGTCGAGTTCGTAAATCGCCATCGGATGCTCCTGTTGAGGTGGTGAGAATCTACAATTGTAGGCAGAGCGCTGGTTGCGCGCTGTCACGGACGGCCTGCGGACCACCTCTTGCCCTCTTTCCACTTCCAGCCTGGCCACTGCAGGCACTAAGCTGCGTTATTGACCTCAGCCACCTGCCTCAGCCATTTGTCCATGACCACTTTGCGACTTGCCGCCCTGGGCCCCTTGTGTGAAACCGATGCGGTGCGCAAAGCCGAACGCACCTTGGCGTTGGACTTGCGCTTGCCCGTCGGGCGCGACGAGCTGTTGACGCCCGCCGCCCTGATTCCGGGTCGCCCACCCAAGCCCGCATTGATCGCCCACACCCTGCTCAAGCCCAAGCCCTTGTCCACCGTGGAAGGCCGCGCCTTGCTGGTGCACTCGGTGGCGCACATCGAGCTCAATGCCATCGACCTGGCGCTGGACGTGGTGTGGCGCTTTCCCGGCCTGCCCGACGCTTTTTACACCGACTGGATGCGCATTGCCCAAGAAGAGGCCAAGCACTTCATGCTGCTGCGCGAACACTTGTGCAGCCTGGGTTATGACTACGGTGACTTTGCGGCGCACAACGCGCTGTGGGACATGGCCGAACGCACGCAAAGCGATGTGCTGGCACGCATTGGCATCGTGCCGCGCACCTTGGAAGCGCGCGGCCTGGACGCGTCGCCCGGTGTGAAAAACAAACTGGTGGGCGCGGGCGACCACCGCGCGGGCCAGATCTTGGACATTATTTTGGAAGATGAAATCGGCCATGTGGCGGCGGGCAACCGTTGGTACCGCTACCTGTGCCAAGCGCGCGGCCTGGACCCGGTCGCCACTTATGCCGCATTGATCCAGCAATACGACGCGCCCAAACTGCGTCCGCCTTTCAATAAAGCGGCGCGCCGACTGGCCGGTTTTGAAGAAGCGGAGCTGGACGCGCTGGGTTAGGGCAGGCAGCCACCCAGGGCGCACCGGCTTCACCCGCGTGGATGGTGCTGCGCGTGCAAGGTTTTGAGCCGCTCGCGGGCGATGTGGGTGTAGATGGTGGTGGTGGAAATATCGGCATGGCCAAGCAGCATTTGCACCGAGCGCAAATCCGCGCCGTGGTTCAGCAAATGCGTGGCAAAGGCATGGCGCAGGGTGTGCGGTGACAGCGGGGTGGTGATGCCGGCCTGCTGCGCGTAACGCTTGACCAAATTCCAAAACATCACCCGTGACAAGGCGGTGCCGGGCTTGGGCCCGCTGCTGCTGACAAACAAGTCCTCGGTCTGGCGTCCGCCCAAAATGGCGGGCCGCGCCGATTGCATGTACTTTTCCAGCCAGACCCGCGCCTCTTGGCCAAAGGGCACCAAACGCTCTTTGCTGCCCTTGCCCATCACGCGCAGCACATGGTCGTTGAGCGAGACGTGCAAGGTTTTCAGTTGCACCAACTCGCTCACCCTGAGGCCGCTGGCATACATCAGCTCCAACATGCTGCGGTCGCGCAGGCCCAGCGCGTCGTGCACATCGGGGGCGCCTAGCAGCATCTCCACCTGGTGCTCGCTCAGGGTTTTGGGCACCCTCAGAGACTGCTTGGCCGCCAGCATGCGCAAGGTGGGGTCGGTTTGCACCAGACGCTCGCGCAAGGCCCAGCGAAAGTAGCGTTTGAAGACCGTCAAGCGGCGATTCGCTGAAGTGGCTTTGGTGGCCCCGTGCTTGAAGGCAAAGTACTGCTGCAAATGCGGCTCGGTGGTGTGGTCCAAGGCCGCGCCCTGCTCACGCAGCCAATGGGCAAAGAGACTCAGATCACGGCGGTAAGCGGCCAGGGTGTTGGTCGACAAACCATCTTCCAGCCAGAGGGCGTCTATGAAACGATCGATCGCGCTCTGGCTTTCAGGCAGCATCGGTCACGTGATCAGTCGAGCTTGAGCTTTTGCTGGTCCACCACTTTTTTATAGACCTCGTACTCGGCCTTGATTTGCGCCGCAAATTCTTCTGGCGTGTTGGCCACCACCAGGGAGCCGGTGTCTTGAATGCGTTTGACCACAGCGAGGTCTTGCAAGGCTTTTTTCACACCGCCATTGATCTTCTCGACCACCTCTTTCGGCAAGCCTTTAGGCCCATAGATGCCGTAATACGCCATGCGGTTCACGGGCTCCAAACCCACTTCTTTGAAGGTGGGCACATTGGGCAATTGTGGCAAGCGCTGCGGCGCGGCCACCACGATGGGGATCAACTTGCCAGTTTGGATAAAGGGCAGGGCCGAGGGCATGTTGTCAAAAATGATTGGCACCTGACCGGCCACCGTGTCGTTCAAAGCCGGGCCTGCGCCACGATAGGGAATGTGGGTGATGAAGACACCGGCCAAGCTCTTCCACAACTCGGTTTGCAGATGCCCAATGCCGCCCGTGCCGGACGAAGAGTATGAATACTTGCCCGGGTTCTTTTTCAACTCGGCGACAAAGCTTTTGTAGTCGCGGGCAGGGAAACTGGGGTGCACCGCAATCACATTGGGCGTGGCGGCAATGTTGATGATGGGCGTGAAGTCGGTGATCGGGTTGTACGGGATTTTGGTGTTGATCGCCGGATTGGCCGCCGTGGTGGACACCGTGGCCACGCCCAGGTTGTAGCCATCAGGCACTGCCTTGGCGGTTTCATTGGCACCGACCACGCCGCCGCCGCCAGCCTTGTTTTCCACCACCACCGACTGGCCAATCGCTTTGGCCAAGGGGTCGGCAATCACACGGGCCACGATGTCGGTGGTGCCGCCTGGGGCAAAAGGCACTTGCAAGCGCACCACTTTGTTAGGGTAGGTATCGGCCACTGCGCAGCCGAATGCGGAACTGGCCACCAGCGCGGCGATGAGATGACGACGTTGCATATACAGACTTTCCAAAAATAGACCTTGTCTACGCCATCATAAGCAAAAAAACATCCGCCCTCAGTGACGCCCCTCAACCGGCAAACCCGGTATGCTCATGCCCGTGAATTACGCCCAACTCCTTGTCCCCGACTTTTCCTTGATTCTCTGCGGCTACCTGGTCTGCCGCTACACCGCCCTGAACCGCGAGGTGTGGCAGCAGGTCGAGCCACTGGTTTATTTCTTCTTGTTTCCGGTGCTGCTGTTTCACTCGATCGTGAAAAGCCCTCTGGATTTAGTGGCTGCTTCCAATTTGATCGGTGCCGGCGTTTGCATGGGTCTGATCGCCATCGCCCTGTCTTATAGCCTGCCTTACTGGCCGATCCTGGGGCGCTTCATCGACCGCAAAGAACATGCGGCAGCGGCTCAGATCGGCTTTCGCTTTAACTCCTACATTGCGCTGGCCCTGGCCGAACGCTTGGCAGGCGCCGAGGGCCTGCTGTTGATCTCGGTGTTGATCGGGTTTTGCGTGCCGATGTTCAATATGGCGGCGGTCTGGCCCATGGCACGGCATGGGCAAAGCAGTTTTTGGCGTGAGTTGATGCGCAACCCCCTGATTTTGGCCACCTTCGCAGGTTTGAGCTGTAATTTCCTCGGCTTTCGCGTCCCCACGTGGCTGGACCCGAGTGTGAGCCGCATTGGCGCTGCCTCACTGGCACTGGGCCTGATGTGCGCCGGCGCGGGCATGCAATTGAGCAGCTTGAAAGAGGGCAAATTGCTGGGCATGTCCTTGCTGAGCTTGCGGCACCTGGTGGTGCCCTTGGTGGGTTTTTTCCTGGCCCAGGCTTTTCACCTGTCGGCCACACAAACCTCGGTGCTGCTGGCCTTTTCGGCCTTGCCCACGGCATCGAGTTGTTATGTCCTGGCCGCCCGCATGGGCTACAACGGCCCCTATGTCGCGGCGCTGGTCACCCTCTCAACCCTGCTGGGCATGGTCAGCTTGCCTTTTGCCTTGGTGGTGCTGCGCTAAGGCCTTGAGCGCGCTTGGGCCAGCGACCACGCCACTTGTTCACGCACCACCTCGTCAGCATGTGCCGACCAACGGTTCAATTGGGTGTTCAGCACTTGGGCCTCTAGCGCATCCAACTGCGGCGATGCCAAAGCATTGCCGGCCGCCAAGGCCACATTGCGCAGCCAGCGGGCGTGACCAATACGGCGGATCGCGCTGCCTTCGGTGCGGCGCAAAAATTCGGCTTCGTCCCAGGCCAGCAAGGCGGCCAGCGAAGCATCCACCAAGCCCGAACGTGCATCAAAATCAGGCAAGGTGCTGCGCTGGGCGTATTTGTTCCAGGGGCAGACCAATTGGCATTCGTCGCAGCCGTAAATCCGATTGCCAATCAGGGGCCGCAGCGCCATGGGAATCGGGCCGGCGTGCTCGATCGTCAGGTAAGAGATGCAGCGGCGCGCATCCAGTTGGTGCGGACCCACAATCGCCGCCGTGGGGCACAGGTCGATGCAAGCACTGCATTGGCCGCAATGGGGGGTGACTGGCGCGGTGTGCGGCAAGGCCAAGTCGATGAACAACTCGCCTAAAAAAAACATGGAGCCCGCTTCGCGCTGCAACACCAAGGTGTTTTTGCCGCGCCAGCCCAGGCCACTGCGCTGCGCCAGTTCGGCCTCGAGCACGGGCGCCGAGTCGGTGAAGACGCGATGACCCAAGGGGCCTACAGCCTGCGCCAGTTTGTCCTGCAATTTTTGCAGCCGACTGCGCAGCACCTTGTGGTAATCGCGCCCCCGGGCATACAACGAGACCACGGCTTCAGCGGGCCTGCTGGCACGGTCCGTTTCTTGAGCCACCCATTCACCATCCGCCGTCATGGGCAGATAATCCATGCGTGCGCTGATGACGCTCACCGTGCCCGGCACCAGCTCGGCAGGGCGGGCGCGCTTCATACCGTGGGCGGCCATGTAGGCCATGCTGCCGTGAAAGCCCGCCGCCAACCACGCCTGTAAACCCGGCTCGGCGGTGGTCAAATCCACACCGGTCACGCCAATTTGCGAAAATCCGAGTTCCCGCGCCCAAGTTTGCACTTGGGGCCACAACACCAAAGGATCGATCTGAGTACGAACAGCAGTCACCCGTCGATTGTAGGAACTCCCAGCGCACGCTGCGTGTGGCACAGCGAGGACGACACCCAGGCCTTTGCCCAAGCCTTGGCGCGCAACCCCGTGGTTCGTAATTGCTTCATCGAACTGCAAGGTGATTTGGGCACGGGCAAAACCACGCTGGTGCGGCATTTGCTGCGCGCTTTGGGGGTGAGTGGCCGCATCAAAAGCCCCACTTATGCGGTGGTGGAGCCGCACGATGCGGGAGATTTGGCGATCTGGCATTTTGACTTTTACCGCTTCAATGACCCGCAGGAATGGGAAGACGCCGGCTTTCGCGATATTTTTGCCAGCCCCGGCCTGAAGCTGGCCGAGTGGCCTCAGCAAGCCGCAGGTCGCTTGCCCCAGCCCGACCTGCGCATCGCCATTGAATTGAATGACGATGAATCTCGGCAAGTGGTATTCAACGCTGGCTCTGCCGTCGGCGTGGCCTTGATTCAGGGTTTGCCGCATGTGCTTTGACAAGGGCCAAGGTCTGCAAAGACGCCAACTGCTGCAAACCGGTGTGGCCGTGTTGGTGCTGGGCAGCCGGCAATTGGCTTGGGGGGCGAGCATGCTGGCGGTGCGGGTCTGGCCCTCGGCCGATTACACACGGGTGACGCTGGAATCGGACACCGCGCTGCAGACTAGCCAAACCTTCATCCCGTCCCCGCCGCGTTTGGCCATTGACATTCAAGGCCTGGAACTGAATAACGCACTGCGCGAATTAGTGGGCAAGGTGCGGCCTGACGACCCGAACATTGCCGGTGTGCGTGTGGGGCAAAACAGCCCGGGGGTGGTGCGACTGGTGATCGACCTGAAACGCGAAATCGCGCCCCAGGTGTTCGCCTTGTCCCCGGTCGCGGCTTACCAGCACCGCTTGGTGCTGGACCTCTACCCCCGCGTGGCCACAGACCCTTTAGAGGCCTTGATCAACGAACGCATACAGGGTGCCCCGCCCTCGCCTGTTGCCACGCCGCAGCCCCCTGGCGCGCCTCGGGGTGCCAGCACCGACCCGTTGGGCGAGTTGATTCGACAACAAGCGGGCCGACCCGGTGGACCAGCGAATCCTCAGCCCATCGCGCCCACCTTGAGTGGGGGCGCAAGCTCTGGAACGGGCGCGGTGTCCAGCACCCCAGAGTCCATGACCCGGCGTACACCGCGCGCCGACCCCGGCGTCTACCTGGACAACCCAGACCACCCGCCCCGGGTCTCGTCGGCGCAACGCACCGACCGCTTGATCATCATCGCCCTGGACCCGGGGCATGGCGGCGAAGACCCGGGTGCGGTGGGGCCCGCAGGCACCCGCGAAAAAGACGTGGTGCTGCAAATTGCGCAGCGCTTGAAAGAACGCATCAACGCCACCCAAGTCAACGGCAGCCCGATGCGCGCTTACCTGACCCGCGACGCCGATTTTTTTGTGCCCTTGCATGTGCGGGTGCAAAAAGCCCGCAGTGTGCAAGCCGACTTGTTTGTCAGCATCCATGCGGATGCCTTCTTCACCCCCAATGCCCAAGGCGCCAGCGTGTTCGCGCTGAGCCAGGGCGGTGCGTCCAGCAGCGCGGCGCGCTGGATGGCCAACCAAGAAAACAAAGCCGATTTGGTCGGCGGGGTGAACATCGTGGCGCACGATGTGCAAGTCAAACGCGCCCTGCTGGACATGAGCACCACCGCCCAGATCAATGACAGCCTGCAATTGGGCGGGGCCATGCTGCGCGAAATCGCCGGGGTCGGTCGATTGCACAAACCCAAGGTCGAACAAGCCAGTTTTGCGGTCCTCAAAGCGCCCGACATTCCCAGCGTGCTGGTGGAAACCGCCTTCATCAGCAACCCCGATGAAGAAGAAAAATTACGCAGCGCCGCTTACCAAGACAACCTGGCCGATGCGCTGATCAAAGGCATCAAAGCCTACTTTGCACGCAACCCGCCGCTGGCGCGCAACCGCAGCCTGTAAAAATCGTCAATGTGGGGTGCGCGCGCTGCGGTCTGCACGCCAAGCGCCCACCACGGTGATCAAACCGGGCACCACAATCAGCGCCCAAATGATTTTGGACAAATGGGTTTGCACAAACGGCAAGTTGCCAAAAAAGTAACCCGCCACGGTCAGGCTCAGGACCCAGAACAAACCGCCGGCGACGTTGTAGGCCGTGAATCGGCTGCGCGTCATGGCGGCCACACCGGCGACAAAAGGCACAAAAGTGCGGATAAACGGCATGAAGCGCGCCAGCACGATGGTGATGCCGCCGTACTTTTCGTAAAACGCATGGGCTTTGTCAAAGGCGGCGCGGTTAAAGAGTCGCGAGTCTTCCCACTGAAACACCTTGGGGCCGACAAAATGGCCAATGCTGTAATTGACCTGATCGCCCGCGATCGCCGCCACCACCAGCACCAAGAGGGCCAGCGGCAGGCTCATCAGATCGGCCCCGCACAGGGCGCCCACAATGAACAGCAGCGAGTCGCCGGGCAAAAACGGCATGATGACCAAACCGGTTTCCACAAACACAATCAAGTACAACAAGGCGTAGACCGCCACGCCGTACTGCGCGACAAAATCGCGCAGGTGCACGTCGACATGCAAAATAAAGTCAAGGAGTTGAAAAAGTATGTCCATGGACGGATTATCCCTTGGCATGACTTCACCCCTTGAGGGTCGCTGATCCCCACGAAGGACCTACAATTTGCGGGTGAACCACGAACCTGCCGCCTCCGCTGAAGGCCTTACCCCGCCCACAACCCCACTGCGCCGCCAGCCGATCCGCGAATTGCCTGATGAATTGATCAGCCAAATCGCGGCTGGCGAGGTGGTGGAACGCCCGGCCTCGGTGGTGCGCGAACTGCTGGACAACGCCTTGGACGCGGGGGCGCGCCAGATCACGCTGCGTTTGTTGGCGGGCGGCACGCGCTTGATCGCGGTGGAAGACGACGGCGCAGGCATTGCCCCCGAAGAATTGCCCGTGGCCTTGAAGCGCCACGCCACCAGCAAGATCGGCAGCTTGGACGATTTGGAGTCGGTGGCCACCATGGGCTTCAGGGGCGAAGCTTTGGCCGCCATCAATTCGGTGTCTGAGATGAGCCTGCTGTCGCGCACCGAGGGCCAGGCCAGCGCCTTTGTGCTGGACGGGCGCACCGGCGAGTTGCGCCCGGCAGCACGCGCCATCGGCACCACGGTGGAAGTGAAAGAGCTGTTTTTCTCCACCCCGGCGCGGCGCAAATTCCTCAAGTCCGACGGCACCGAGTTGGCGCACTGCATCGAGTCGGTGCGCCGCCATGCCTTGGCCCGCCCGGATGTGGGCTTTGCCATTTGGCACGAAGGCAAGCTGGTCGCGCAGTGGCGCAACCACTCCGGCGAAGCTGGCCTGGCACAACGCCTGGCCGATGTCTTGGGTGACGATTTTGTCGCCCAATCGGTGGCCGTCAGCTACCGCATCGGCCCCGTGCACATCACCGGCCGCGCCGGTGTACCTGACGCCGCGCGCGCGCGCCCTGACCAGCAGTTTGCCTATGTCAACGGCCGCTTTGTGCGCGACAAGGTGTTGACCCACGGTGCACGCAGCGCTTATGAAGATGTGCTGCACGGCCAACGCCAACCGGTGTATGCGCTGTATCTGCAGATGGACCCGGCCCGGGTCGATGTGAATGTGCACCCGACCAAGATCGAGGTGCGTTTTCGTGACAGCCGCGAGATCCACCAAGCCATGCGCCACGCGATTGAAAACGCCTTGGCCGTGCCGCGCGCCCATGCGCTGACGGCGCAGGCCTTGGGCGGCGAGAACGCCCCTGACGCAGCAACGGGTTTCACGCTGTCCCATGCGACTGCACCGCGTCTGCCCGAATCGGCCGCCTGGCAACAACGCGGTATGGCGCTGGAACCACCACGCAACCCGAACGCCGCGGGCCCAAACGATGGCTGGCAAGCCGCTGGCGAGACCCGTTACAGCCACCATGTGGCCGATCTGCAAGCCCTGTGGGGCCAGCCGCAAGCACAGGCCGCGGGTGGTGCGCCGAGCGGGACAGGCTTTGAACCCTTGGGCACACCACGCCCCGGCTTTGGCGAGCCCGCGGTCTCGGCCGTGCTAAGCGCAGACACACCCGCAAACACAGCGGCACCGACAAGCAGCGCCGATTTACCGCCAGGCGACTGGCCACTGGGGCGCGCCATAGCACAGCTGCAAGGCGTCTATGTGCTGGCCGAGAACGCGCAGGGCTTGATCGTGGTCGATATGCATGCCGCGCACGAGCGCATTGTTTACGAGCGGCTCAAGCAGCAATGGACCCAGACGCAAATCAGCAGCCAACCGCTGTTGATTCCGGCCACCTTTGCCGCGACACCGAGCGAAGTGGCCACGGTTGAAGCTTGCCAAGACGTTTTGAGCCAACTGGGCTTGGAGATTTCACCGCTGTCGGCCAAAACCCTGGCGGTGCGCGCCGTGCCCACCACTTTGGCGCAGGGCGATGCGGTGGAATTGGCACGCAGCGTGTTGGCGGAATTGGCACAACACGACGCCTCCACCGTGGTGCAACGCGCGCACAACGACATACTGGGCACCATGGCCTGCCACGGTGCAGTGCGTGCCAACCGACGCCTGACGCTGGACGAGATGAATGCCTTGCTGCGGCAAATGGAAGAGACCGAACGCTCCGACCAGTGCAACCACGGCCGCCCCACTTGGCGACAAGTGACGATGCGCGAATTGGACACTTTGTTCATGCGCGGGCGCTGATGAAAACGCCCCCCATCGCCTTAGGCACCCCCCTTCACCCACCGACCGAAAGCGCCATGCCCCGGGTCTGGGTGGTGCTGATGTTGGCCTTGCTGCTGGGCATTCAACCGGTGACCACCGATTTGTATTTGCCCGCGCTACCCTCCTTGACCGAAGGCTTTGCCGCCAGCATGGGGCAAGCGCAGCTGACCCTGACCGCGCTGCTGCTGGCCTTTGGTGTGTCGCAACTGGTGTGGGGGCCGTTGTCAGACCGTTTTGGCCGCCGCCCGGTATTGCTGTGGGGCATGGGCGCTTACGCAGTCGCCTCGGTAGGTTGCGCGCTCGCCCCCTCCATGGACTTGTTGATTGTCTGGCGCACCCTGCAAGGCGTGGCCATGGGCGCGGCCGTCATGGCGGCGCGTGCGGTGGTGCGCGACCTGTATCCACCGCTGGAAGGTGCACGCCTGATGTCCCAAGCCTTGACGGGTTTGGGGGTGATTGCCTGCACCTGCGCGCCCCTGGGGGGTTGGCTCACCGATCACTGGGGCTGGCGACCCGCCTTGCTGGTGCTGGCCCTGTTTGGCCTGGTCACCTGGGGCGTACTGGCCTGGCGTTTTCAAGAAACCTTGGTGCGCGCCAACCCCCGCGCCTTGGCGCCCTGGGCGCTGTTCAAGGCCTGGCGTGAGATTCTTTCAAATCCGACTTTTCGGGCTTACTGCGCCTTGTCTTCCGCCTCCTACCTGGGCTTGTTCACTTTCTTGGCGGCGTCCTCATTTGTGTTTGTGCGCCAGTTCGGCTTGAGCAAAACGCACTATGGCCTGTTGATGATGTCGATGTCGTTTTCCTACATCGTGGGCACCTTCATTTGCCGCTGGTTGCTGCTGCGCATCAGCGTGCAACAGTGCGTGGCGCTGGCGTCTTGCTTCACCCTGGCCGGCGGCGTCTCGCTCACGGTGCTGGCCTATGCCGGGCAGGACCAGCCGTGGTTCGGCCCCTGGGCCGTGATGGGGCCGGTCTACCTGTTCATGTTGGCGCATGGCGTGCACCAACCTTGCGGGCAAAGCGGTGCGGTCTCGCCCTTTCCGCACATGGCCGGCACAGCCTCGGCGTTGAATGGGTTTTTGATGATGTTGGGGGCGTTTTTCATGGGTGGCTGGTTGGGTGCGCACATGGACCAACCCAGCTTGGCCTTGGCCCACGGCATGCTGCTGTGGAGCCTCATCATTGGCCTGCTGGCCTGGACTTGGGTGCGGCGCTTGCCCTTGCCTGGTGCATGAAGCCATGAACAAGGCCCAGCCCCCCACGGCACTGGCCCTGGCAGGTCCTACCGCCAGCGGCAAAACCGCCGCCGCTTTGGCGCTGGCACAAGCTTGGCATGCGCGCGGTGGCTTAGAAATCATCAGCGTGGATTCGGCCCTGGTGTTTCGCGGCATGGACATTGGCACGGCCAAACCCACCCCAGCCGAGTTGGCTGCAGTTCCGCACCATTTGATCGATATCCGCGACCCGCTCCATGCGTACAGCGCCGCCGAATTTGTGCGCGACGCCGAACTGTTGATGACTCAAATCAGGGCGCGCGGGCGCATGCCTTTGTTGGTGGGTGGCACCATGCTCTACTTCAAAGCCTTGTTCGAAGGCCTGAGCGACATGCCACCGGCTGATGCCGGCGTGCGCGAAGGCTTGCAGCAAACCTTGGCGCAAGAGGGGTTGAACGCCCTGTATGCGCGACTGCAAACAGTCGACCCTATCACCGCCGCGCGTTTGGCCCCGGCGGACACGCAACGCATTTTGCGCGCCTTGGAAGTGTGGCAAATCACCCAAAAGCCTATCTCTTCATTTCAAACCCGCAACGCCCATGCCCCCATGCGCAGCGACATCGCCTTGATTGCGCTAGAGCCTGTGGAACGCGCATGGCTGCACACGCGAATTGCCCAACGTTTCGATCAAATGCTGGAACAGGGCTTGATGCACGAAGTGCAAACGCTGCGCGCACGCGGTGATTTGCACGCTGACTTGCCCGCCATGCGCTGCGTCGGTTACCGCCAAGCCTGGGAGGCGCTGGACAAGCAAGCGCCCGTGGCGGAGATGCGCGAAAAAGGCATCTTTGCCACCCGCCAACTGGCCAAGCGGCAAATCACCTGGCTGCGCAGCATGGCGCACCGGCACAGGGTGGCGGCCGATGCGCCTGAGGCGTTGGCGCAAGTCATCGCCTTGACGCAAGCGCTGATACGCCCCGGTAAATGAGCGGGGCATGCATGCCGGCTTGATGGCGTTGCACAGAGCACATGATGGGCCAAGAGAGGAACTTTGAAGGACGGCATGATCAGCTGATGCTCATCCAACGCCAACTGCGCAACCATGTCGTCCCCTTTGCCGACGCCGATCACTGCATCTTGGCTGCTTTAGCCAGTGCTCAATCGTGCAAATGCTCACGCACAAAACCACGAAACCAGCCCATCACTGGGGCTTCGGTTCGCCCAGCCAGTGTGACATACGCAAATCGAGCGGTAGCCTTGAGCGTGGGCTTGATGGGCAACTCAACCAGTGACCCGTCTTGCAAGCCAGCCCGTGCCGCGGCCACCACGCCCAAATAAATGGCCTGGGTCTGCGCAACCGTCGCCAGCATACTGGCGATGTCTTCACACATGAGCGCGGCCATCGCCGACGGGTTGGCTGACACACCGTACTGATCCACCAGTTGGCGCACCACTTCATCGGACAAAGGTGTGGATGCCACCGGGTATTGCGTGATGTCCTGAAAGCTGACCGCGCTTTTGGCAGCCAGTGGGTGGGTGGCATTGACGATAAAACCGGCGCGGATTTCTCCCAGCGATTCCATGTTCAAGTCAGTGGCGGGTGTGACGCGGCGTATGTCCACCACCATGGCATCAAGCTTGCGGCTGCGCAGTTGCTGGAGTTGAAGTTCGGTTGGCCCACGCGTGATGGAAACCTGCATACCAGGGTAGTGCCCGGCTGCGGCGCACATCAGCGGCGTCATCAGCAGCGCGCTCGGCCCCGAGCCCAAGCCCACACTGACACAACCCTGGCCGCCTTGTTGCAGCAATTGCGCGCTGTGGCGCAGCTCGGCCGCATCCCGCACGATATGGCGAGCCCGGGTCACCACGTCCAGGCCCAGCGGGGTGAGTTCATTGCGCTTGCCAATGCGGTCCAGCACCTTTGCGCCCAAATCGCCCTCCAGGCTCTGGATGCTGCGGCTCAACGCTGATTGGGTGATGAACAGTTTCTCGGCCGCGCGGCTGAAGGAGCCGGTGTCGGCCAGGGCGAGCAGGTGCTCTAGATGTTTGATATTCATGGCGGGAAGTCCTCCAAGTGAATGAAGAAATCAATCCAAAACAATTGATATTCAATGAGAAAAATGAATGATAACGAGAAAAATAAGTCATTGGACACATTGTTTTGGGCCACCTACCATTCGCTCCTCCCCTTATTTTTTTGGAGCCCGCCATGCATCACACCCCCCGCGCTTTGATTCGTCATTGCAGTGCACTGTTTGTCGGTTTGGCGTTGGCCGCTTCAGTGGCCGCGCAGACCTACCCGTCCAAACCAGTCAGCATGATCGTGGCCTTTCCACCGAGCGGTGGCTCCGATGTGCTGGGCCGCGCTGTCGGCAAAGGCATGGCTGAAGTGTTGGGCCAGCCCATCATCGTTGAAAACGTGGTGGGCGTGGGTGGCTCCCTGGGGGTGCTCAAGGCCGCC
>CANGEE010000031.1 GCA_947452635.1 Comamonadaceae bacterium
AACTTGAAGCGCAAGCCCGACTCGCTGCGCTGCGGCATGGCGGCCACCACCCCCACCACGTCGATGTCCTGCCCTTCCAAAGCCGCAGGCAAACTGGCGCTGAGCGTCACGGTTGCGCGCAAGCCGATGCAGCACCAAGCCAGCAAAGCGCCCAGCAACAGCCGCCACAACCCAGACAGGGCTGGAGGCCACCCGTTCTGGCCTGCGCGGCGCGCGGCGCGTGACTCCCCGGCCCTGAGCACCAGCGCCACAGCCAAAGCGCAGATCGTGACCATCGCCAGGTCCTGCCAAGGCGATAATGCCGACTGCTGCAGTTGCAGCGCTGTGCCCAACACCCAGCCCACGCCCCAGGCGCGCCAAACAGCCCATGGGCTCGATGTGTGGATGAAGTGGGTCATGGGCCTCCCCTGATGACGTCGTCCTGCTGTTGGCGCGTCTTTTGCTTTATCTTTGGTGTCAGTTTAGAGCGCCCAAGCTGCTGTGTCGAATGCAGCCTCTGTTGTGCAACCCGAGGTCTTATGTCCATTCACGTCGCGCTGCATCACGTTACCCACTACACCTATGACAGGCCGGTCCAGCTGGGCCCGCAGGTGATTCGCCTGCGCCCCGCGCCGCACAGCCGCAGCCGCATCCTGTCTTACAGCTTGACGGTCGAACCGGCTGAGCATTTCATCAACTGGCAACAAGACCCGTTTGCCAACTACCAGGCGCGCTTGGTTTTCCCGAAAAAAACCACCGCTTTCAAGGTCACGGTCGATCTGGTCACCGAAATGGCGGTGTTCAACCCCTTCGACTTTTTCGTCGAACCCTCAGCCACTCAAGCACCTTTTGAATACGCGCCTGCGCTGCAAGAAGAGCTGCAGTCGTATTTGGACTTGGGCCAGCCTGGCCCCTTGTTTGAAAAGTACCTGGCCAATCTGGACCTGAAGAAACGCCATACCAACGACTTTTTGGTGTACGTCAACCAACAACTGCACAAAGACATCCGCTACACCATCCGCATGGAGCCGGGCGTGCAAACGCCCGAAGAAACCCTTCAACTGCAAAGCGGCTCCTGCCGCGACACGGCTTGGCTCTTGGTGCAACTGTTTCGCCACATCGGCATTGCCGCGCGCTTTGTCTCGGGTTATTTGATTCAACTGGCCCCCGATGTGAAATCGCTGGACGGCCCCAGCGGCACCGAAGTGGACTTCACCGATCTGCACGCTTGGTGCGAGGTCTATTTGCCGGGTGCCGGCTGGATCGGTTTGGACCCGACCTCGGGTCTGTTGGCCGGCGAAGGGCATATTCCCTTGGCCTGCACGCCCCAGCCGTCTGCGGCCGCACCGATCGAAGGCTTGATGGACGAAGCCGAAGTGGAGTTTGCCCACGAGATGAGCGTCACCCGCATCTACGAGTCACCGCGTGTCACCAAACCCTATACCGAAGAACAATGGGACGAGGTGTTGCACCTGGGCGAACAAGTGGACGCGCAGTTGGTGGCGCAAGACGTGCGCCTGACCATGGGCGGCGAGCCCACCTTTGTGTCCACCCAAGACCGCGACGCGCCCGAATGGAACACCGACGCCCTGGGCCCGACCAAGCGTGGCCTGGCCACCGACTTGGTGCACAAATTGCGCGCCGAATACGGCCAAGGCGGCTTTTTGCATTTTGGCCAAGGCAAGTGGTATCCGGGCGAGCAACTGCCGCGCTGGGCTTTGAGTATTTATTGGCGAGCCGATGGCCAGCCCTGTTGGCAAGACCCGGCCCTGTTTGCCGACGAGCACCAGCCCAGCCACTACACCGCAGCGGACGCCAAGCGCTTCATCACCACCCTGACCGCGCATTTGGGCCTGCCCGCAGACACCGTGCTGCCCGGCCATGAAGACACCTGGTACTACCTGTGGCGCGAGCGCCGCTTGCCGGTCAATGTGGACCCGTTCGATGCGCGACTGGACGATGAAATGGAGCGCAACCGCTTGCGCCGCGTCTTCAGCCAAGGCCTGGCGCTGGATGTCGGCTATGTGCTGCCGCTGCAACCGGCGCCCTCGGTCACGGCCTCGGGTGCCCGCACGCGCTGGCAAACCGGCCGTTGGTTTGTGCGCGACGAACGCATGTACCTGATGCCTGGCGACTCGCCCATGGGTTGGCGTCTGCCGCTGGACTCCTTGCCCTGGGCTGCGCCCGGCGATCGGGCCCACATGATCGAACAAGACCCGTTTGCCCAGCGCTCAGCGTTGGCACCGGCGTTGACCACGGTGGCGTTTCAGCCGCGCACCGCCGCTGCGCGGGCCGCGAAAGCGGCGCAAGCCACTGCGCCACTGACCACGGCGGCAGGCCCCTCGGGCAGTACCGGTTCAGGCCCTGCCACCGTGGAGGGCACAGCCCCCGCAGGCAAGTTCCAATCTGACGCCAGCGTGGTACGCACCGCCTTGTGCGTGGAAGTGCGCGACCCGCGCCGCGCCAACGGCCCGCAGGCCGATGCCGCCGCCCTGAAAAAAGGCGATCTCCAAGGCGTGCTCTACGTCTTCATGCCACCGCTGGAAGATGTGCAAGATTATTTGAACCTAGTCGCCGCCGTGGAAGCCACAGCCAGCGAACTGAAAATGCCCATCGTGCTGGAAGGCTACCCGCCACCGCGCGATCCGCGCCTCAAACTCTTGCAAGTCACACCCGATCCGGGCGTCATCGAAGTCAATATCCACCCGGCCCACAACTGGGGCGAATTGGTGGCGCACACCGAGTTTTTGTACCAAGCGGCTTTTGAGACCCGCTTGTCCGCCGAAAAATTCATGACCGATGGGCGTCACACCGGCACCGGCGGCGGCAACCACGTGGTGATGGGCGGGGCCACCCCGGCCGACAGCCCGTTTCTGCGCCGCCCCGAACTGCTGGCCAGCCTGCTCTTGTACTGGCACAACCACCCGTCTTTGAGTTATTTGTTCAGCGGCATGTTCATTGGTCCAACCAGCCAAGCGCCGCGTGTGGACGAAGCGCGCAACGACCAGGTTTATGAGCTGGAAATCGCGCTGCAAGAAATCGTGCGCAACCGCGTCAAATACGGTCAAGACATGCCGCCTTGGCTGGTAGACCGCACCCTGCGCAACATCTTGGTGGACGTGACCGGCAACACCCACCGTAGCGAGTTTTGCATCGACAAAATGTATTCCCCTGACGCCAGCACCGGCCGCTTGGGCTTGCTCGAACTGCGCGCGTTTGAAATGCCGCCCCATGCCCGCATGAGCATCGTGCAGCAGCTGTTGCTGCGCGCCTTGGTGGCCCGCTTTTGGGACGCGCCCTACACCGCGCCCGTGACCCGCTGGGGCACCGAGTTGCATGACCGTTTCTTGTTGCACACCTTCGTCAAAATGGACTTCGACGATGTGCTGACCGAACTGGGCGATGCGGGCTTTCATTTCGACCCGACCTGGTTTGCACCTCACTTCGAGTTCCGCTTTCCCAAGGTCGGCGAAGTCACTGCCGATGCGGTACATCTGACGCTGCGCAACGCCCTCGAGCCCTGGCATGTGATGGGTGAAGAAGGCTCGGCTGGCGGCACCGTGCGTTATGTGGACTCGTCCTTAGAACGTCTGGAAGTGCATGTCACCGGCCTGAATCCGAGTCGCTACACCGTGACGGTCAACGGCGTGCCGCTGCCGCTGCAGCCCACGGGCACGGTGGGCGAGTATGTGGCCAGTGTGCGCTACAAGGCGTGGAACCCACCTTCGGCCCTGCATCCATCGATTGGTGTGCATGCCCCGATGACCTTCGACCTGGTCGACACCTGGATGAAACGCTCGCTCGGCGGCTGCCAATACCATGTGGCGCACCCGGGCGGGCGCAGCTACGACATGCTGCCGGTCAACGCCTATGAAGCCGAAAGCCGTCGCTTGGCGCGCTTCTTCCGCATGGGCCACACCCCCGGGCGCATGGCGGTGATGAGCCCCAACACCGCACTGGCCGCCAGCGCAGAGTTTCCATTCACCCTCGATTTGCGCCGGCATCCGGGTTGATCCGGCGACAATAGCGACACTTTGGAAAACATCCGCCCCTTCAGCCCCCCGCCGCAATCGTCTGCGATGGCGTCTTCGGCTGCGGCACTGCGCAAGAGCGATCTGGCGTCGCCGCAGGGCGCGACCTTTGCCCAAGCGCAAACCGCGCCCGCTGGACATTGGGACGAGCTGCAAGGTGGCGTGCCCACGCCCCAAGCCACGGCCAACGGCGAGAATCCCAGCGACTACCAGCCGCTGAGCCGGGCCTGGTCCGATTTCATCACCCAGTTGCAAGACGTGCGCCCCCAGGCCCTGAACGCGCGCATGGCACAACTGCAGCGGCAGGTCCACGACAACGGCATTTCGTACAACGTGTATGCCGACGCCGATCAGCCACAGCGCCCCTGGTCGCTGGACTTGTTTCCGCTGATGGTGGATGCGCTGAGTTGGCAGCAAATAGAGTCGGGTGTTTTGCAGCGCATGCGTTTGCTCGAACACATCATGGCCGACACCTACGGTGTGCAACAGCTGCTGGCGCAGGGCCAACTGCCGGCTGCGCTGATACAAGGTCACCCGGGTTATTTGCGCGCCATGCAAGGCGTGCCGCCGGTGGGCGGCCAGTACCTGAGCCTGGCCGCGTTTGACCTGGCGCGCGGCCCCGACGGCTGCTGGTGGCTGCTGTCCCAGCGCACCCAAGCCCCCTCGGGATTGGGCTACTTGCTGGAGAACCGGCAAATCATTTCACGCCAGTTTCCGCAGGCCTTTGAAAACCTGCCGGTGCAGCGCTTGGCCGACACCTACCGCAGCTGGATCGACGGGCTGAAACAACGCTCGCCAGCGGGCGCCGACGCCCACATCGCCTTGCTCACACCGGGGCCTTACAACGAAACCTATTTTGAGCATGCCTACTTGGCACGCTACCTGGGCCTGACCTTGGTGCAAGGCTCGGACCTGACGGTGCGCGACGAACGCGTGTTCCTCAAAACCTTGCAGGGCTTGCAGCCGGTGCATGGCCTGGTCAAGCGGGTGGACGATGCGTGGCTGGACCCGCTGGAGTTGCGCTCCGAGTCCACGCTGGGCGTGCCCGGCTTGCTGCAAGCGGTGCGCAGCGGCAATGTGCTGGTGGCCAACGCACCCGGCTCTGGCTTTTTGGAAAGCAACGCCTTGCTCGGCTTCATGCCTGCACTGGCGCAGTCGCTGCTGGGCGAAGCCCTGCAATTGCCCGCGATTCCGAGTTGGTGGTGCGGTGAGCAAGCCGCCCTGCACGATGTCTTGCCGCGCTTGAGCGAAAGCGTGATCAAGCCCACCTACCCACCCCTGTCGGGACGCAGCAGTTTTGAGCCGGTGATGGGCCAGCGGCTGTCACAACGCGAACGGGACGAATGGGCCGGGCGTATTTTGCGCGATGGCGAAGCCCACACCGTGCAGGCTTTTTTGCCACTGTCGCACACCCCCACTTGGCAAGCTGGGGACGGGGCGCAGCAAGGCGCAGTGTCCTCGCGCCCCGTCATCTTGCGCGTCTTTGCGCTGGCCGATGCGCAGGGGGGCTGGCAGGTGTTGCCCGGTGGCTTGGCACGACTGGGCACGCGCGAAGGCATTGCCTCGATGCAACGCGGTGGTGGCAGTGCCGATGTGTGGGTCATGGGCCAGCGCAGCATGCCCAACGCCCAGCCGCCAACGGCTGAACACGCTTCGAGCCAAAGCCAAAGCCAAAGTCAAACCCAGTTGCCCTTGCAACCGCAGGGTGCCACGCCGCACAACGGCGCCTTGGCACAGCGCCATCGCCTGGTGACCAGCCGCGCCGCAGAAAACCTGTTTTGGATGGGGCGTTACACCGAACGCTGCGAAAACACCCTGCGCTTGTCACGCTTGGCGCTCGATGTGCTGGGCAGCGAAGACCAGACCTGCGCACCCGTGGTCGCTTGGTTGAACCAACTGGCGCTGAGCCATGGTCTGGTGGCCCCGGGTGTGCCTGCGGCGCTGCAATCGCGGCGCGTGTTCGAGCGCTCTTTGGTCGCCGGTTTGTGGGACACCCAAGTCACCACCGGGGTCGGCTTCAACCTCAAAGCCATTCACCTGGCCGCCGCCAATGTGCGCGAGCGCTTGTCGCCCGAACACTGGCGCCTGATCGAGCAGGCGCAAGAAGCTTTCTTCCCGCCCAACCCAGCGGCTTCGCCACCGCAAGACACGCTGCATGCGCAGCGCGTGCTGGCGCAGACCAGCCAATTGCTGGCCGCCATGACAGGGGCGCAAACCGACCGCATGACGCGCGACGATGGCTGGCGTTTGCTGTCGATTGGGCGGCACATTGAGCGCCTGGACTTTTTAGCCTTTGCCATGCAAGCCGCATTGCAGTGCGGCACGCTGAACGAGCAAGCAGGATTTGACGGCGTGCTGTCCTTGTTCGACAGCACCATCAGCTTTCATGCCCAGTACCAGCAAAGCCGCACGGCAGGTGCCTTGCTGGAGTTGCTGATTGTCAACGCTGACAACCCGCGCGCTCTGGGTTGGGTGGCGCATACCTTGCGAGGCCGATTGGCGCGCATGGGCGCCCTGGCCGATGGTCAAACCCAAGCCCTGGCCTTGGCCATCCCGCGCTTGATCGACACCGACCTGGGCCAATTGTGCGACGCACAGCAACAGCCCACACCCGCATTACGGTCCATGCTGCAAGCATGCCGCGATGCCGCGCGTCAAACCTCCGACAGCTTGAACACCTTGTTTTTTGCGCACAGTGCCCAGACCGGCCACAGCGTGGGTGCAGGAATGGCGCGGCCATGACCACGACCGCGGCAGCCCACACACTGCGCATCGTGCACGAAACCCGTTACCACTACGCCAGCGGGGTCGACACGGCGCAGCACGTGGCGCATTTACAGCCCCCCCACACCGCCTGCCAAACCGTGCAACAGTTTGCGCTGACCATCGCACCCGAAGGCGCGCAAGTGCGCGTCAACATCGACGCCTTTGGCAACCACCGCAGCTACTTTGCCTTGCCCGGTTTGCACCACAGCCTGTTGGTCACAGCGCACAGCGTGGTCAGCACCCGCAGCTTGCCGCCCGCCACCAGCAGCCTGAGTTGGGAAGAAGTGCGTGCCGGCTTTGGCTACAAAGCCGGCGCCCCCGGCAGCACCGCCGCGGGCTTTGTGTTTGGCTCGCACCATGCGCCAGTGGACGAGGTCTTTGCCCAGTACGCGCGCGCCAGCTTCACGCCGCAGCGAACTTTGCAGCTGGCGGCACAAGACCTGATGCACCGCATCCATGCCGACTTCATTTATGAATCGCACAGCACCGACATCAGCACCCCGGCCGCCCAAGTGTTGACGCAAAAACGCGGTGTCTGCCAAGACTTTGCCCACATCATGATCGCCTGCTTGCGCTCTATGGGTGTGGCCGCGCGCTACGTCAGCGGCTACCTGCTGACCCACCCCGCGCAAGGGCAAGCACGCCTGATCGGCGCGGATGCGTCCCACGCCTGGGTTGCCGTCTATTTACCCGATGTGGCACAGCGTGACCATGCCAGCGGCGGCTGGCTGGACCTGGACCCCACCAACGACCAATGCGGTTGGGCCAGCCCCGGCACCGACTATGTGCGCCTGGCGATTGGCCGCGACTTTGCCGACGTCTCGCCGCTGCGCGGCGTGTTGCTCGGCGGCGCTTCGCATACTTTAGAGGTCGGGGTGACGGTGGCGCCGTTGGAAGGTTGAATTTTGATTTGACCCAGCCTGGGTCACTGGCAACGGGCGCGAAGAATCAGGCACAGGCAGGGCAAGTTGGCTGTTGACCGGGCCATCGCAAGCACACTGTTGCCCACGCAAGGGGCTGCAAACAACCCCCAAAGAAAAAGCCCCTCAAAAGGGGCTTTTTCGGTGCTAACGCATCTGCACAAAAGCTGTGCAGACTCCGGACTCATCGCACGGCGTATTCCACCGTCTGAATTTGCCGGTTGTTGCGGTCGTAGGAACGAACCCAAATCTCACGGTAGCTGGCCCTGGCATCATAAGGTGTGGCTCGGAATTGTCCATTCTTGTAAGTGGTGGAGTCATACCCGTACCAATCCTCTGTCAATGCAAAAGAACCAGACAGTTTGGAGCGTGGCAAGCCGAAGCTGTCCGAGAAAGTGGCAGCGCCGATGCGGCTGCCATCTGACTTGCGGAACCAACCGCCAATGCCCAATCGGTCGATGCCTTCAGCGCCTGCAGGGATGGTCCAAGAGCCTGGAATCGAAGTCCCTTTGGCCACGGTGGCTGCGCCAGCGGCCAAGTAGGTGCTGATCATGCTTGGGCCCACGCCCCGGAACTGCTGATTGCCGGCGTAAACCTCTACCCCATTCGTGGTGGTTTTATCGAGGAAGGGGAAGGTTCCGACCATGCGCACATTGTTCACAACTTGTGCAGAGTTGAAGAAGTCAGTGGCGGCGGTAGCGCCGGTGAATGTGTTGTAAGCAACGGCAGGCGTTGAGTCAGAGTAAGCACTGTCCACAAAAATGTAGAAGGTGAACTGGACATCCTTCACATCTTTGTAACGCGCTTGGAACGCTGTTTGCAAGGCGCTGTCAACCAAGCTTTCGCGTTTGGTGGAATTACACCAACCCGATACCGTGATCGCAGTTGTGGCCGCACCTGTATTGCCATTGCCGCTGCCTGTATTGGTTTGTGTACCCGCGCTGTTGTAGACAGGGCAGGCAGTGCGAGTCAATGAAGTGGGGTAGGTCACAGCAGAAGTCCCTGTGATCGGCGAGTAAGGCTTGAAAGAAGCGGTGCTTGTAGCATTCGTTTTCACAGCATCGATAGTGAACGCACTGTTGGTTTCTGCGGACCCCACTTCGATGTTGGAGCCAACCGTTTGGGTGGTTTTGCAATCATCGAACAGTCGTTGTTTATCTGTTGAGTTGTTGATGGGATCAAAGCCCATCGGGTACTTGATTCGGACCGCCGCATAATCGCGCCGGGCGGTGTAGTCCGAATGCGGCGGCACCATCAAAACCCCGCCCTTGGGGTTGTTGGGGTCATGAATCTCGTTCTTCTGCAGCAAAGGTCCAGTCACCCAGGCACACAGAATTTTCGGCAAAGGTTTGGTGCCGTCGGCAGAAATCGCATACACCCCTTGGTTGTTCACAGGCGTTAAAGTCGGGTCAAGGCCAATGCGCAACCGCGCTTCAATCGAGTTGTTGACCGTGTTGTTGTCGTTCAACTTGCTGTACATGGCTTGAATACCCACATCAAACTTGCGTTGGTTGCCACGCATCACAAAATCACCGTCCACCATGGCCAAGACATCGGGCTGGGTGTAGGTCAGGTTGTTTTTGTCAATCAGGTTGATGTTGTAAACATAGGCGATGTTGCCGGGCCATGCGGGCGACGCATTACTTTTGTCGACCACGTACTGCGGCACCAAGACCACTTGGGTTGTGCTGTTGAAATCGGCGCTGCTGAGGTAGTACAGCCAACGTTGGCCAAAATTTTGCCCTTGCGCTCTGTAAGCAGCATCGACCATGGCACTGCAATCCGCATGCAGGCTGCCAGGGGCATAAATGCTGCGGCCAGCCGTGTCCACGGTGTAGCGCACGCGTGCGGCGGCATCCACAGCAAAGCACTTTTTGATTTTGTTGGCGAACGTCGTCAACACCGTGGCGCTGGGTGGCGTCATGCCCGCTGGCAAAGTACCGGTTGTGCCCGAGGTGGTCACGATCACGGGGTCAGGGCTGGCGTTGCCTTCTGTCAGCACCGCGAACTTGTTGATGATGCTCACGCCGGCGCTGGTGTAATCCATGGCGATGCGGTCCATCACCGAGTCAATGCCTTGGTTGTTGGCCACAAAGGTGCCGTTGACGGGATTGAAGGCTGAAACGCTCACATTGGCCGCACCTAAGACTGGAGCCAGGGCCGAAGCCAATTTGGCGGTCGCGTCGGCGATTTTCCCAGAAGTGATGGTCGACACATCCAGCGTCACTGGGTCATAGCCATTGGCGGCATTCACCAAAGCGGCGATGGCCGTGGTCAAGGGGGTGACGTTCGAGGTGGTTCCGCGGTCTTGGGCAAATGAATTCAAACTGATTTCGGTGTTGCCCAATAAGCTTTTGACTTTGACTTTGAAAGGCGCTTTGAGTTGCACACCAGCAGGGTCAAAAACTTGGTAGCTGCCATCTGCGCCTGTCTGTGCGGTGACGTCGACACCATTGGCATCAGTCACTGTCACGGTGACCGAGGGCAAGGCTGAACCCACCGCCACGACACCCGATAAAACCGGGTTGGGACTGATTTGGGCTGTGCCGCCAGACCCACCGCCGCCACAAGCCAGCAACGCACTGGTTGCCAAAGCCGTCAATCCCCAATGGAAAAATTGTTGTCTCATGTTGTCCTCTTTGATGATCTGAACCGTTGAAAATTCTGGCATAAAAATGGCTTTTTCGTAACTATCTTTATAACTAATATTAAAGAATGCTTTTGAAAAAATTTTAATTTCTAGAAGCTCATTTGGGCATTTTGAGCGCTTGCATAAGAAAATTTTCACCCCGTTAAGCTACGCCTGTGTGACAGCGTGGCTTGTTCAGGCCATCCAATTCATCTCAATATCATTACAATTAACGCTGATCATTTCTTTATTTCACTGGCACTTTCTCAAAGGAAACTCACATGAAACTCTTGACCTGCGTGGCCTTGGCCGCCACGACTTTTTTGGCCGCCTGCGGCGGCGGTGGCGGCGGGGCGGGAGGCATCCCTTTTGCGGGCTCGGTGATTGACGGGAAAATCAAAGGCGCTGTGGTGTGTCTGGACGTCAACAGCAATGTGCAGTGTGACGCCAATGAACCGACCACGACCACCGATGCGGAGGGCAAATACGCTTTCACCTACAAGGGCACCAGCATCGATGGCATGCACGTGCTGGCCTTGGTCGGCATTGGTGCGGTTGACTCTGACTCCGGTCCTGTGACCACGGCCTACAACATGCTGGCCCCAGCCACCGCCCCCTCGTATGTGACGCCGGTGACCACCTTGGTTTCTTCGGAGATGATCAGCTCCAACACCACTGCGGCTGAAGCGGAGAAATCGGTCAAGGCGAGTTTGGACATCACGACCGATTTGCTCAACAAAAACGTCATGGAAGATGCCAACCTGCACAAGATCTCCCAGGTCACCACCGTGGCCATTGCGGAGTCCATGGCGAGCTTGAACAAAGCCATTGACGACGCCAAAAAAACGGACGCCAAGGACACATCAGCCAAAGACCTGACCACGTCTGACGTGCTGAAACAATCCGTCAACCTGGTTCGCACGCAGGTTTTGACGCAAGTGGTGGGCGCAGGGGGCGTTGTCACAGTGGACACCACAGGCAGCCAAAAAGAAATTTTGGCTAAGGTGGAGTCCGGTATGGGCAAGACCGTTGCACAAACAGTGTCTGGCTCTATCGATAACATCGTGGCCGCCAGCAAATCCGGTGATGGCACGCAAGTCGACCTGGCCGCCGTCTTCAAGCGAGGCCTGATCATTGCCGACCAAGAGTCTCATGAATACATCAATCCCAATGGTGTGCCGCCAATAATTAGCTTTACCGATAGATTGACTGCGGAATTCTTGCAATTTGATATTGCCACTGTTACTAATCCGCCAGCGACCAAACGTCTGGTTCAAATCAACAACAGCTGGCTACAGCGGTATGAAGGAGGCCAGGACTACAGTTTTGATGGCAGTAACTGGGTTCCATCTGGTAACTCTTACCAAGGTAAACCTACGATCAATGGCAACTGCATCAGCATCCCGATCGTCAAAAATAGCGATATCACTCAGACCTACTGCGCTATTGGCAAAAATTTGGCGGGCAAGCCCATCAATGACTTCATCAAAGATGTGGATGCGAAGGCTGTATTCCCTGCCGATTCCATTGGTTACGATCTGACGTTCACTTTGAACAAAGACGTCTACACACTTTGGAGCAGCCCCACTTGGCAAGGATATAAAAATGGCAATAACGCCATTACCCAAATCACAGGCAACTCCGGGTTGATTGCTTATTTGAAAACCAACACCATTTGTTTAGGTAGTAATTGCCAAATAGGTGGCCTGTTGGCCAGCGGTGACAAAAGCAGCATGACGGGCACCATCAAATGGGGGTCTTCAACCAATGGAAGCGTGACCTCCTTCCCAGAAATCACCAATTTCTCGGTGATTACAATCGGTGGCAAAGAGCTTTTAAAAGTTGAGCTACCCAATTTGTTTCGTAAATTGAACCCCAGTGATCAGCATGCTTACGGCATTTGGGGCTTCATCAATGGGGGCATGTACAGTGGCGACTTCACGCCCGCCAACTTCAAACAATCCATCCCGTTCACAGGCAATCCCTCGAAAGGCACCCAGGTGGTGTCACCCGCTTTGTTTGATGCGGTGCTAGCGCAAAAAGGCGCTCCGAAATTCCCTTACTGAGCTGCCGATCCAGCGCCCCGGTGGGGCGCCCTGAAGCACCTTCACGCACCATGCTGAAGGTGCTTTTTTTTGGGCTGCGCCCTGCGTTGGCGTTACAGTGGAGCCCTTTGCATTGCCCTCTTGAAACGCTATGAATATTTACGACCGACTGGATGAACTGAACATCACCCTGCCCCCTGTGGCCACGCCTGCCGCAGCCTATGTACCCTTTGTGCAAACCGGTAAGCTGGTTTTTTTGAGTGGCCACATTGCCAAAAAAGATGGCAAAGTCTGGGTCGGTCAGCTGGGAGCCAATATGAACACCGACGAAGCCAAGCTCGCCGCCCGCGCGGTGGCGATCGACCTGCTGGGCACCCTGCACGCGGCTGTGGGCGATTTGAACAAGGTCACCCGCATCGTCAAGGTGATGAGCTTGGTCAACTCCACCGGCAGCTTCACCGAACAACACCTGGTCACCAACGGCTGCAGCGAATTGATTGGCGAGATCTTTGGCGTCAAAGGGGCCCATGCCCGCAGCGCTTTTGGTGTGGCGCAATTGCCCATGGGCAGCTGTGTTGAAATTGAACTGATCGCCGAAGTGGCTTGATGGCCCTCAGGCTTGACCGCCTCCAAACTTAAAACCTCCGAAAGCATTTCCCATGACCCTCTCCATGTCCAGCGCCACCCTGCCCGTGTGCACCCGCATGCTCAGCAACTTGAGCCACATCTTGGGCAAAGCCGAGCAATTCGTCGAGGCCAAAAAAATCGACCCCACCGCCCTGACCACTTACCGCTTGGCCCCCGACATGCTGCCCTTCACCCGGCAAATTTTGATTGCGTGCGATGCGGTGAAAAATGGTGTCGCGCGCTTGAGTGGCTTAGAGGCCCCCAAATTTGAAGACCAAGAGACCACCTTGGCCCAACTGCAAGAACGCATCCAGAAAACCCTGGCCTACATCGCCACCGTGCCCGCCGCCGCGCTGGACGGCACCGAGGCCAAAGAAATCACCTTTCCCGCTGGCCCCGGCAAAACCCGCACCTTGAGCGGCCAGGACTACCTGACCGGCTGGGTGTTGCCGAATATGTATTTCCACATCACCACCGCCTACGCCATCTTGCGCCACAACGGCGTGGACGTGGGCAAGATCGACTATTTGATGGGCGCGCAGGGTTGAAGCCTGGCCTCACTCCACCCGCGTCACCCGATTGGGCTTGAAACCCAGGTCGGCGACTTTGCCCTTTTTGGCGCGGGCCACTTTGGCGTTGTTCAGGCTGCGGATTTCCAGGGTTTCTTCACGGGCTTTGCCGCCGCGCCCAATGCCTTCGATCTTCACGCTGCGGGTGTAAGCCGCCGCCCCGGCGAGCGTGTCTTTGGCTTCCAAGTCGATCAGCATCAGGCCCCGGCCGCCTTTTTCCATGGTTTTGAGTTCGCTCAGGGCAAAGGTCAGCACGCGACCTGCGGTGCTGGCACAGCACACGCTGGTGGCGGCTGGCAAGGGCTGCTGGTCCGCCGCCACCGTGGCGCTGGAGCCGCTCACATGGCTGGGCACGCACACGGTCTCGCCCTCGCCCAAACTGAAGAAAGCCTTGCCCGATTTGTTGCGCGAGACCATGTTCTCCACCGAAGCCAAGAAACCGTAACCGCCTGAGCCGCTGAGCAGCAGCGTGGCGTGGGCCGGACCGGCAAAGTAATGGCTGATTTGGGTGGTGGGTTCAAGCTCGATGAGCGTGGTCACGGGCTGGCCATCACCTCGGGCACCGGGCAACAGAGACACAGCGACACTGTAAATGCGACCGTTGCTGCCAAAGATCAGCAAGGTGTCCACGGTGCGGCATTCAAAGGTGCCATACAAGCCGTCACCGGCTTTGAAGGCGAAGCTGGTGGCGTCATGGCCATGGCCGGTGCGCGCCCGCACCCAACCTTTTTCGGAGATGACGACCGTCACCGGTTCGTCCACCACCTTGACTTCGGCCACGGCTTTTTTCTCTTCTTGGATCAGCGTGCGGCGCGGGTCGGCAAAGGTTTTGGCATCCGCCTCAATCTCTTTGACCATCAGCCGGCGCAGGGCGGCCGGGCTGTTCAAAATTTCTTCCAGCTTGCCCTGCTCTTGGCGCAGCTCAGAGAGTTCTTGCTCGATCTTGATGGCTTCCAGCCGGGCCAGTTGGCGCAGACGGATTTCCAAAATGTCTTCGGCCTGGCGGTCACTCAACCGGAAGGCTTCGATCAGCGCGGGCTTGGGCTCGTCGCTGTGGCGGATGATGCGAATCACCTCGTCGATGTTGAGCAGCACCAACTGCCGGCCTTCCAGAATATGGATGCGGTCCAGCACCTTGTTCAAGCGGTGCTGGCTGCGGCGGGTGATGGTGGTTTGGCGAAAGCTGATCCACTCCACAATCATCTGGCGCAGCGACTTTTGAATCGGCTTGCCGTCGATGCCCACCGAGGTCATGTTGATCGACGAGGACGTTTCTAAACTGGTGTGCGCCAGCAGCGCGGTGATGAGTTCTTGCTGTTCAATGCGGCTGGTTTTGGGCTCGAACACCAGGCGCACGGCGGCGTCTTTGCTGGACTCGTCGCGCACCACATCGAGCACATTCAGGATGCTCGCCTTGAGCTGCACCTGGTCGGTGCTCAGCGCTTTTTTGCCGGCTTTGACCTTGGGATTAGTCAGTTCTTCGATCTCTTCGAGCACGCGCTGCGAGCTCACGCCTTGGGGCAGTTCGGTCACCACCAATTGCCACTGGCCGCGGGCCAGCTCTTCGATCTTCCAGCGCGCGCGCACTTTCAGGCTGCCACGGCCGGTGCGGTAAGCGTCGGCAATGTCGCTGGCCGGGCTGATGATCTGGCCGCCACCCGGAAAGTCGGGACCGGGGATGATGGCCATCAACTCGCTGTCGCTGAGCTTGTCGTTCTTGATCAGCGCCACGCAGGCGTCGGCCACTTCGCGCAGGTTGTGGCTGGGGATTTCGGTGGCCAGGCCCACGGCAATACCGCTGGCGCCGTTGAGCAGGGTGAAGGGCAAACGCGCTGGCAGCTGGCGCGGCTCTTCGGTGGAGCCGTCGTAATTGGGAATGAAGTCCACCGTGCCCATGTCGATCTCGTCGAGCAGCAAGCTGGTGATGCGCGACAATCGCGCTTCGGTGTAGCGCATGGCGGCTGCGCCGTCGCCGTCTCGAGACCCAAAGTTGCCCTGCCCGTCGATCAGCGGGTAGCGCTGCGAAAAGTCCTGCGCCATGCGCACCAAGGCGTCATAAGCGGCGGTGTCGCCGTGCGGGTGGTAACGGCCCAGCACATCGCCCACCACGCGGGCGCTTTTGACCGGTTTGGCGGCAGTGTTGTTGTTCGGGCCGCTGTATGACAAGCCCATGCGGTCCATCGAATACAAGATGCGCCGCTGCACCGGCTTTTGGCCGTCGCACACATCAGGCAGGGCGCGGCCTTTGACCACGCTCAAAGCGTATTCCAGGTAGGCGCGCTGGGCGTAGGTGGCCAGGTCCAGCGAGTCGTCTGCCCCGCCGGTTTTGAAATCGAGTGTGGGTTGGTCGTTCATGGGTTAAACATCAATCTCAATATCGTCGCCGTGCAGTTCCATCAGCTCACGCCGCGCCGCGGCTTCGCCTTTGCCCATCAACTGGGTGATCAAACTTTCGGTTTGCGCAAAATCAAACTGACCCAATTGCACCGGCAGCAGGCGGCGGGTGTCGGGGTTGAGTGTGGTGTCCCACAGCTGCTCGGCGCTCATCTCGCCCAAGCCTTTGAAGCGGCTGATGCTCCAGCCGTTTTCTTTCACCCCGTCTTTGCGCAGTTTGTCCAAGATGGCGGTCAACTCGCCTTCATCCAGCGCATAGGCTTTGGAGGCAGGCTTTTTGCCACGGGCCGGGGCATCGACGCGAAACAGCGGCGGCCGCGCCACAAACAAATGCCCGGCTTCGATGAGCTTGGGGAAATGGCGGAAAAACAATGTCAAAAGAAGCACCTGGATGTGCGAGCCGTCCACGTCCGCATCAGACAAGATGCACACCTTGCCGTAGCGCAGGTTGCTCATGTCGGGGTTATCTTGAGGTCCATGCGGGTCCACGCCGATGGCCACCGAAATGTCGTGAATCTCGTTGTTGGCAAACAAGCGGTCACGGTCCACTTCCCAGGTGTTGAGGACTTTGCCGCGCAGCGGCAACACCGCCTGGCATTCTTTGTTGCGGCCCATTTTGGCGCTGCCGCCGGCCGAGTCGCCCTCGACCAAGAACACCTCGTTGTGCAAGATGTCTTTGCTCTCGCAATCGGTCAGCTTGCCGGGCAGCACGGCCACGCCCGAGCTCTTGCGTTTTTCGACTTTTTGACCGGCTTTTTGCCGAGTCTGCGCGGCCTTGATGGCCAACTCGGCCAGCTTTTTGCCGTAGTCGACATGCTGGTTCAGCCACAGCTCCAGTGTCGGGCGCACAAAGCTGGAGACCAGCCGCACCGCGTCGCGCGAGTTCAGGCGCTCTTTGATTTGGCCCTGAAACTGCGGGTCCAGCACCTTGGCTGAAAGGACGTAGCTGGCGCGGGCGAACACGTCTTCAGGCATCAGCTTGACACCCTTGGGCAGCAGGCCGTGCAGTTCAATGAAACTTTTCACCGCCGTGAACAAACCGTCGCGCAGGCCGCTGTCGTGCGTGCCGCCGGCGCTGGTGGGGATCAGGTTGACATAGCTCTCGCGCACCGGCGCGCCGTCTTCGGTGAAGGCCACAGCCCAGCTCGCGCCCTCGCCCTCGGCAAAGCTGTCGTGGTTGGCATCGGCAAAACCTTCGCCTTCAAACAGCGGGATCACCGGTTCGCCGTGCAAGGTCTGCATCAAATAGTCACGCAGCCCGCCTTTGTATTGCCACTGCTGGGTTTCTTTGGTTTTCTCATTCACCAAGGTCACCGACACGCCGGGCATGAGCACCGCTTTGCTGCGCAGCAAATGCGTCAGCTCGTTCATGGGCAAGGCGCTGGACTCGAAGTATTTGGCGTCCGGCCAGGCGCGCACCGTGGTGCCTTGTTTGCGGTCGCCCTCGCCTGCGGCGCGGGTTTGCAAAGCTTCGGTGACATCACCGCCCGAGAACACGAGGCTGGCCACTTGGCCTTCACGGTAGCTGGTGGCCTCCAGGCGTTTGGACAAGGCGTTGGTCACGCTCACGCCCACGCCGTGCAGGCCGCCTGAGAAACTGTAGGCGCCGCCCTTGCCCTTGTCGAACTTGCCGCCCGCATGCAGGCGGGTGAACACCAGCTCGATCACGGGCGCTTTTTCTTCCGGGTGCAGGCCAAAGGGGATGCCTCGGCCGTCGTCTTCGATGCTGACCGAGCCGTCGGCATGCAAAACGACTTTGATCTTTTTGCCGTGTCCCGCCAGCGCTTCGTCAGCCGCGTTGTCCAGCACCTCTTGGATGATGTGCAGCGGATTGTCGGTGCGGGTGTACATGCCCGGGCGTTGCTTGACGGGCTCCAGGCCTTTGAGGACCCGGATCGAGCCTTCGGAATAATCGGAGGGGGTTTTGACAGATGTTGGGGTAGCCATGGACGCCGATTGTAGTGGGAAGTGGGGCCGGGTACTGGATGCAATCACAGCTATGGTTTTCCCTGGCTGCTTGGCTTGAGCGCGCAGGCCATCACCCGCGCCGCGCCATCGGTGCGGTGCGGCGCTTAAACTGACCGCCTCTTACAGCCCCTTCCAGCGAGCGATTCATGCAAGTCATCATCATCACCGGCGCCTCCGACGGCATTGGCGCCGAATTGGCGCGGCAACTGGCGCGGCACCATGGCCAAGACCTGCGCCTGGTGTTGGCGGCGCGCAATGCACAAGCCTTGGAAGCCGTGGCGGCGCAATGTCAAACAGCGGGCGCGACCGCCTTGGTGGTGCCCACCGATGTGACGGTGCCCGCGCAATGCCAGCAGCTGATCGCCACCACGCTGGCGCAGTGTGGCCAGCTCGATGCTTTGATCAACAACGCCGGGGTCTCGGCCCAAGCGCTGTTTGCCGATGTCCAAACCGCAGACCTGGCTTGGTACGAAGACCTGATGCGCGTCAATTTATGGGGCAGTGTCTGGTGCACGCACGCGGCCTTGCCGCATTTGAAAGCGAGCCGGGGGCGCGTGGTGGCGGTGTCGTCGCTGGCCGGCTTGGTGGGGGTGCCGGGGCGCACCGCCTACAGCGCCAGCAAATTTGCCATGACCGGGTTTTTTGAAGCGCTGCGGGCTGAGTTGCGCGGCAGCGGGGTCAGCGTCACCACCGCCTACCCCGGCGTGGTCGCCACCCAAATTCGCTACCGCGGCCTCAATGCCCAAGGCCAACCGGCAGGTTCTAGTGGTTTGAAAGAAGACAAGGCCATGAGCGTCGAAGCATGTGCCGCCCTGATTGTGCAAGGCATGCACCAGCGCCAGCGGGAGGTGGTGATGTCAGCGCAGGGCAAAGTGGGCCGCTTTTTGAAACTCCTGGCCCCCGGCTTGGTGGAGAAAATGGCCATGGCGGCGCTCAAAGACGAAGTCAAACCCCGTTGAACAATCTGCAGTGAACGATCCGCGTTGAACTGCGCTCACCCCCTTCTGTGGCCATCACACCATGCAAAACCAACTTCACGGCAGCCAGCCGCCTTCGCTTTGGATCCAAAAATGGGCGCACTTGCTTGCGCCCCACGGCACTGTGCTGGATGTGGCCTGCGGCGCAGGCCGGCACATGCAGTTTTTGGCCGAGCGCGGCCATGCGGTCACCGGGGTGGACCGCTCACCCCAGGCCATTGAAGCCGCACGCCCCTGGGGTCATACCTTGTTGGCCGACATTGAAAACGGCCCTTGGCCGTTTCCTGATTTGACCTTTGACGCCGTGGTGGTGACCCATTACCTGTGGCGCGCTCTGCTGCCCACCCTGTTGGCCAGTTTGGCACCGGGCGGCGTGCTGCTGTATGAAACCTTTGCCGCAGGCAACGAGACCGTGGGCAAACCCTCGCGGGCGGACTTTTTGCTGCAACCCGGTGAGTTGCTCCAAGCCTGCGCCGGCCTGCGGGTGGTGGCCTATGAAGACGGTTATTTAGACGATCCTGCCCGGTTTGTGCAGCGTATTGCGGCGGTGCGCGAAGGGCCCGGCAGCCCGCCGACGCGTTACCCCTTGTGAGGCCTGAAGGCTTGGGGTCAACGGCGCGGCGTCGCCAGTCGTTAGAATGTTCTTTTACCTGCAACCCCACACGGCCATGACGACCTCATTCACGCCCATCAAAGGCAGCATTCCCGCACTGGCAACCCCCATGCTCGCCGATGGCAGTGTGGACTACCCCACTTTGCGCAAACTGATTGATTGGCACATCGCCGAGGGCACTGATGCCCTGTGCGTGGTGGGCACCACCGGCGAGTCGCCCACGGTGAATGTGGAGGAGCACCGCGAAATCATTCGGGTCGCGGTTGCGCAAGCCGGCAAGCGCATTCCCATCATGGCCGGATGTGGCGCTAACTCGACAGCCGAAGCGATTGAACTGGCAAAATTTGCCCAAAGCGTGGGCGCGGACTGCCAACTCCAGGTGGTCCCTTATTACAACCGCCCCACCCAAGAAGGCTTGTACCAGCACTTCAAGGCAATTGCCGAAGCTGTTCCGGGCCTGCCCATCATTTTGTACAACGTGCCTGGCCGCACCGTGGCCGATATGCAGCATGACACCGTGATTCGCTTGGCCCAAGTGCCCGGTATCGTCGGCATCAAAGAGGCCACCGGCAACTTGGAACGCGCACAGTGGCTGATCCGCGACGTGCCCCCCGGTTTTGCCGTCTACTCCGGCGACGATCCGACCGCTGTCGCCACCATGCTGTGTGGTGGTTCGGGCAACATCAGCGTGACGGCCAATATTGCGCCGCGATGGATGCACGAGTTGTGCATGGCCGCTCTGGCCGGCGATATTCCAACCGCCATGGCGATCCAATTCAAATTGATGCCAGTGCACAAACATCTGTTTATCGAAGCCAACCCCATCCCCCTGAAATGGGCCATGCAGCGCATGGGCTTGTGCGGTGGCACCATGCGTTTGCCGCTGACAGCCATGTCCAAACAGTTCGAACCCGTGGTTGAAGCCGCTTTGCTCGACAGCGGTCTGATTTAACCGAGCTCACCTCGGGTCTTGTTTGCTCCTCCTTGCTCCTCTTTCAGGAAATTACACGTGAATCGATTTACCCATTCCGCCCGTCAAGTCACTGTGCTGGCCATGGCTGCTGCTTTGGCCGCTTGCTCTGTTCTGGAAGAAGACAAGGTCAACTACAAAAGCGCCAGCAAGGCCTCCACCTTGGAAGTCCCGCCCGACCTGACCCAGCTGCGCAAGGATTCGCGCTACATCATGGAGAGCAACTCGGCCACGGCCTCGGGCTTTCAAAACGCGGCAGCCAAGGCGGCCGACAACGGTACAGCCAGCGCCCAAGTGGGCGATGCGCGCATGGAGCGCTCGGGCACACAACGCTGGTTGGTGGTGAACCAACCCGCTGACAAAGTCTGGAACACCCTGCAAGACTTCTGGAAAGAAAATGGTTTCAACCTGAGCACCGAGCAAGCGGACTTGGGCATCATGGAGACGGACTGGGCAGAAAATCGCGCCAAGATTCCGCAAGACTTCATTCGCCGAACCCTTGGTCGGGTGTTGGACAGTTTTTACTCCACCGGTGAGCGTGACCGGTTTCGCACGCGCATCGAGCGCAATGCCCAAGGCGGTGTGGAGGTCTACATCACCCACCGCGGCATGGCGGAGGTCTACACCAGCGAACGCAAAGAGCAAACCATTTGGCAGCCTCGCCCCGCTGACCCCGAGCTGGAAATCGAATTCTTGCGCCGTTTGATGCTCAAAATTGGGGGGGTCACCGCGCCCCAGTCTGCAGGCCTTGCAACGAAAGAGGCCAGCGCTGCCGCCGCCAGCCTGGTGGTGAAAGTCAACAATCTGTCGGTCATTGAAATCCCTGACGATTTCGACCGCGCTTGGCGGCGCTTGGGCGTGGCGCTGGACCGTACCAGTTTCACGGTGGAAGACCGCGACCGCAGCAAAGGGGTGTACTTTGTGCGCTATGTGCCAGCAGGCAGCAACGGCAAAGAGCCCGGCTTCTTCAGCAAGCTGTTCAGCAAAGAAACCGCGACACCGGCCCCGCTCAAATACCGCGTGACCTTGACCCACACGAACGGCACCTCGCGCATTGCGGTGTTGACGGCCGAGGGTGTGGCCGACACCTCTGAGAATGCCGACAAAATCCTCAAGCTGATTGCCGGCGAACTGAGGTAAGTGATCGATCGGCCTGACCAAGGCCGATCCCGCGCTGCGCATCCACAAGGTGCAGACGAAAAAAAACCCGCGCGATGCGGGTTTTTTTTTGATGGCGGCTTGAACCGAATCAAGCCACTGTCAGGGTCAAGAATTACTTCTTGTCAGCAGCAGGAGCGGCTGGGGCAGCAGCGTCAGCAGGCTTGGCATCGGCAGCAGGCGCAGCAGCTGGAGCAGCAGGAGCCTCAGCGGCTGGAGCAGCAGCTGGAGCTGGAGCGGCAGGCGCAGGTGCTTCTTCTTTTTTACCGCAAGCGGCCAAAGCAGCAGCAGCGATGATGGCGGCCAAAACGAGAGACTTGTTCATGATGATTTTCCTTAACAGGGGATAAAAAACAATTTCCGGAAATTGTCAACGCGGCTTGCAAGTGACTTACAGAACTGCAGTGACAGAGCGAAAGCACTCGAGCTCTTTCATCTCAGCCTAGGATTATAGGGGTTTTTACGCCCCTTTTGAGGGCGCTGTTACTTTTTGTAATCCATTTGATTGCTAAGCGCCTGCTTGCGGGTGGAGCCAGCCATCGTCACACCAATCCCCAAGCAGAGACAACGCCTGGGTTGACAACTGGCTGACGGCCCGCGCATTCAACTGCCGGTCATTCGACAAACGACGCAGCAAGAGCGCATCACGACCGCTGGCCTTGAAGCTTTCGCCGTTGATGAAAACATGGTGCGCGTCGTGCATCATTCGGGTGCGTCGATCCAGCACCACGGCTTGCGGCCAGTGCTGCTCGCGCTCGGCTTGGCTTTCAAACCACACCTGGGCTTTGGGCTCCGTCAGGTACTCGCCCAGCAAGCAGTCGAGCAACTGCGGGTCTTGCAAGGCTTTTTGCACCGCAGCCCGGGCAAATGCTTGCAAGGGCTCAGGGACCGCTCCGGCTTGCGTGACGGCGCTCTGATGCGGGTCACGGTAAACCTTGTCGCCCGCAGCTTGCACCGCTTCTTCGGCCAAACCGGCCAACAACTCGCGCGCCAGCTCCCCTGTGCGGGGTGCGCGAAAGCCAATGGAATAGGTCATGCATTCGCCTACGGCGTCGCCATCGTGGGCGTACAGCGGCGGCAGATACACCATGTCACCGGGGTTCAAAATGAACTCCTGTTCATACTCAAAATGGGCGAGTATTTTCAAGGGCACGCCGTCTTGCAGCGTCAGGTCTTTTTGCCGGCCAATGCGCCAACGCCGCTGCCCATGGGCTTGCAGCAAGAACACGTCATAGCTGTCAAAGTGCGGCCCCACGCCACCACCGTCACTGGCGTAACTGATCATCACATCGTCCAGACGCGCATCCGGCACAAAGCGAAATTGTTGGGCCAGTTGATGCACCGCTTCGTCGTGCAGGTCCACACCCTGCACCAACACCGTCCAGCCCGGCTGCTTGAACGCGGGCAAGGCCCTCTTCGCAAACGGCCCCTGTTGCATCGTCCAGCCCTGGGGTTTACGCACCACCAGCCGCGACTCCACATCGTCCTGCCCGGCCAGCGCCATCAGTTCAGCGCGGTTCAGTAAAGGACGAAAGCCAGGAAGGGCTTGGCGAATCAACAAGGGCTTTTTATGCCAGTGGCGTTTCATGAACTGGTCAGGCGAAAGCCCACCCAGCAGAGCAAGAGGTTGAGATGTGTCCATGCGACAATTCTCCTATGGAAATCACTGAACAATG
>CANGEE010000032.1 GCA_947452635.1 Comamonadaceae bacterium
GCCTCAACACCGCTGCACAGCATGCAGCGCAAACTGGATTGGGTTTTGAAAAATTACAGGCCTTTTTGCGCGATGAGTCGGATGGTTATTTGTCCATCTGCCGCACCCCTAACCCCGCTTTGCCTCCAGAGGGACGGGTTGAAAGCGTGACCGGTGTCATGATGAATACGCATACCCGGCAAATGTGGATCGCCCCCGATGTGCCCAGCCAAGTGGCGTTTCAAGCAATTGCCAATGACTGGCACTGAGTTCAACTGCCGCTGTTGACCGTCTGGGCTTTGCGGATCGCGCTTTGCGCGTCCGCGTCGCTCATATTGGCCTGCGCGGCAGCGCCCACTTGCAGCAGCAAGCCCAGCACTTTGGAGCCATGTTCGATGGCGATGGAGCCGTATTTGATGTCACCCTGCACCAGACAATCGGCATGCAACTCCACCCGTTCATGGGCATGGATATTGCCGGCCACTTTGCCCGCCACGACCACCCGCTGCGCCACGATATCGCCTTGAACCTCACCGGTGGCGCCGATGACCACGGTGATCGACTCTTCTTTGGACGACTCGATATTACCCACCACCTTGCCATCGATGCGGATGCTCTCCAGCAACACCAAGCGGCCGTGGACGGCTGTGTTTTTACCAATCAAGGTGTCAAACTTGTCGGGCAGTGCCCTGAAGATGGTGCTTTTGTTTTTGGCGAACTTGCTGAACATACAGGATCTCCTAAGGACAATGAAAGCGCGTTACTTGCGCAAAACAGCCAGCACCTGGGTCGGGTTGATGGGCTCGTCTTTGTACATGATTTCATAATGCAAGTGCGGCCCGGTAGAGCGACCCGTATTGCCCAAGGCGCCCAGTACCGCCCCGCGTTCTATTCTGTCACCTTCTGCGACTTTGCGTTGGCTTAAATGCGCGTAGCGGGTTAGAAAACCCTGCGCATGACGAACCTCCACCAAGTTGCCGAAAGCCCCGGACCACTCCGACTTGGTCACCACACCGGCAGCCGAAGCCATCACCGGCGTGCCCACCGGGCTGACAAAATCCAAGCCCTCGTGGGCACTGGGGCGATGGGTGATGGGGTCTAAGCGCAGGCCAAAAGTGCTGCTGACTCGGGCAGACTCTTGAATGGGCAAGGCCGTGGGGACGGTTTTGAGCCACTCGATTTCCTGTGACCAGCGTTGGTGCAGCAAATCGACCGTGCGGCTTAATTGACCGGCTTCAAGGGTGGCGCTGTCTAGCTTTTGCGCCAAATCAGCGCGGCGAAATTGCTCCAAAGAAATGGCTTTGAATGGCCCGCCTTTGCCATCCATGGCCGAAACGGCTTCGACCGTTAGGCCTTTGCGCACATTCTCGATCTTGTTCAACGCCGCTATTTCGTTTTTATCAGCCTCAAGCTTTTGCACGTGGCTCAGCAACGAATGGAGACGGCGATTGAGCTCTTCCAGCTTTTCGCGGTAGCCCGCCTCCAGGCGTTGTTGCTCTGCGGCACTGGTTACACCGCCTAAGCTTTGCGCCAAGCTCGGGTCGATCTCAATGGCCACCCGCAAACCCAGCCAATGACAGGCAAAGCCCAATACCACCAGCAATGCAGCCACAACGCCTGTCATCGCTGTGATGGTTCGGGCCGTGATGGAAATGGTTTGAACGCGGGCGGTCAGCCCAGATACCCAGATGAGTTGCATCGAACTGCTTTCATCAATCTAAAATGAAAAAGTCATTCTAGTTTAAAAACAGTTCTTTGAAACTCAAATAATGTTTTTTTTAATTCTTAGGAATCTATTTCAGGCCGGGCAATGCGCCGTACATTTTCATAGGCTTTGGAAGCGCGCAACACCAGGGCATCGCCAAACATCGGCCCCACAAATTGCAAGCCCATGGGCAAGCCGTCCCGGGTCAAACCGCAGGGAATGGTGGAGGCGGGTTGTTGCGTGAGGTTGAACGGGTAGCTGAACGGGGTCCAACCCAGCATCGATTCGGGGCTCAAAGGGCTATGCCCTGCAGGCAGCGCATCAAAAGCCGGGATCGACACCGAAGGGGTGACCAGCAAATCAAAGCGCTGCATGAATTGACGCATCTGGCTGCCAAGCAACCCACGGCGCTGGTTCAGGTGTGCAATCTCCAAAGCCGACAAGCGCGCGCCCAACTGCGCCTCGGCTTGGAAATCGGGGTCGGCCAGACTTTGCTGCTCGACCGTCAAAGTGTTCCACACCGTCCAGGCACCCAGAAACCACAAGCCAGTGGTGATGTCCAGCGGGTCTTCAAAACCCGGGTCGATCTGCTCCACATGCGCACCCAAGTCTTGCAAGACTTGGACAGCCTCGGCCACCGCAGCAGCGATTTCAGGATGCACATTTTTCGCATAACCCAAGGTGGGCGAATAGGCAATGCGCAAGCCTTGGATGCCGTTGTTCAAACCCTGGGTGTAATCCGTTGTGTCTTCAGGCAGGGAAGTCCAGTCCCGGACATCCGGGCGCTTCATCACATTCATCATCAGCGCCGCGTCTTGCACGCTCATGGTGTGCGGCCCCAAATGGGCGACCGAACCGAAGGGCGAGAGCGGGTAGGCCGGGACGCGGCCAAAACTGGGTTTAAGGCCAAAGTTGCCGCAAAACGCGGCTGGGATGCGCACGCTGCCCGCGCCATCGGTGCCCACGCTCAGCGGCCCCAGCCCGGCCGCCACTGCAGCGGCCGTGCCGCCGGAGGAGCCGCCCGGGGTTTTGTTCACATTCCACGGGTTGCGCGTGATGCCGGTGGCAGGCGAGTTGGTCTCGCCTTTGCAGCCAAACTCGGGGGTGGTGGTTTTACCCAACAACACGGCACCGGCTTCGCGCAGACGGGCCGTCACTGGCGCGTCCACCTCCCAAGGCTGATCGGGATTGACGGTGCGGCTGCCGCGCAACGTAGGCCACCCTTTGGTCAAAATCAGGTCTTTGATGCTGGTCGGCACACCCTCCAAGGTGCCAACAGGAGCGCCGCTTTGGCGATGGGCCTGCCAACGCGCTTCACTGGCTTTGGCGCTACTCAGGGCAGCCTCTTCGTCAATCAGACAAAAAGCATTGATCAATGGGTTCACCCGCGCGGTTCGGGCGAGCACCGCTTGCGTGACTTCGACCGGAGAGGCCGCGCCGCTGCGATACAAGCCGAGCAAGGTGTCGGCACTCATTTGCGTCAGATCTTGGGTCATGGTCTTGTCCTTGTTTGCGGGTTGAGTTTTTTCCAAGGCAAATCGCCGGGATCGGCGGCCATCGGGCCGGGGGCTTTGGCCACCAGCACATGGCTGGCGATGGGGGTGAAATCGGCGCGGAAATGGTTGGAGCTTTTGACCACCAGCACCTTCATTTGTTCGGGGTGAATGCCGACGGTGCGGAACAACTCGCGGTCCAGCATTTGCATCTTGCCGCTGGCCACGGCGACCAAGATACCGTCTATTTCCAGACAAGCGCTGGGGCCCATCTGAATGGTCGAGCCGCGCATCATCGGGCCTTTGAGCTCACAAGCGCCTGCGCTGATGGCCCGCACGGTGAAGCGCCCTTGCACCGGCGGGTCGCTCAAGTCGCCACTGAAAATCGGCACCGCTTTGCCCACACTCAGCACCAATTGCGCGCCCACGCCCGCTTCACAGGCTTGGCGCGCAGCTTCGGGGTCGACCAGCAAGCCCAGCGCAATTTGCTGCGGGAAGCGCTGGCCGGCTTGCTGCTGCAGCAAGGCGTGCAACATGCCCGTGGTGTTGCTGTCGCCGCCCGCCCCGGGGTTGTCTTGGGTGTCGGCGATCACCACCGGCGCTGAGGCCACCGCAGCCCGGGCCAAGGCCTGGGTCACAGCATCGCGGGCACTCTCCCATTCGGGTCGCCATTGCTGCGGCTCTACAGCTTGCGCATACAAACGCTCCACGGCCAACTGCGCTTGCTCGCCATGGGCCCAGATCACCGGACCACATTCGTCAAAGTCAGATGCTGGAAAGCCCATGCAAAAACTCAGCATCGCGCCGTGCTCGCGTTCCAAGGCGATCAGCTGCGCGTACAGGTCTTGGGCCGGTGCCATCCAGGTGCTTTGCGCATTGAGCGAAATGAGAAAGGGCAAGCGGCGCACATGCAGGGGCTCTTTGCGGCCCAGCTGCAGTCGCCGCTGCAGCAAGCGCGCGGCCAACTCGCCGGTGGCGGCCATGTCCACATGCGGGTAGGTGCGGTACGAGACCAGACCATCGGACTCACGCAGCATGCGCGCCGTGACGTTGGCGTGCAAATCCAAGCTGGCCACAATCGGCATGTGGGGCCCGACCAGGTGGCGAATGCGGGCGATCAATTCACCTTCGCTGTCGTCGGCATGCTCGGCCACGGCGGCGCCGTGCAAATCCAAATACACCCCGTCCAATCCCTGCGCCAGCGCGGCGCGCACATCGTCCAAGATCGCTTGGCTGATGCGCTCAAACGCGTCTTGCGTCACATACGAAGACGGCGATGCCCCGGCCCAGGCCGAGGGCACCAGGGTCCACGGCATACGCCGCGCCTCGTCCATGAAGCCGCCAATAGGGATATTCACCCCAGTGAGCAAATCGACCATGGCTTGACCGCGCACAAAGGCCGGAAACGCCTCACCCGTGTTGAAAGCCGCCCATTCGGCCAGACTGGGGGCAAAGGTGTTGGTCTCGTGCTGGTAGCCAGCGATCAAAATGCGCGTCATGGCAACGCCTTGTCAAAAGAAGGGTTGTGAACTTTCAGCTCAAAATGCCGCCGGTGCGGCGTCAAACAATTTGCGGGTGTAAGGGTGTTGCGGTTGGGCATACAGGTCGACTGTGCGGCCCTGCTCCACCATCTGCCCCTGGTGCATCACGATCACACGGTCACACAGTTGGGCCGCCACGCGCAGATCGTGGGTGATGAACAACATGCCCAAGCCAAACTCCGCCTGAATCTCGCGCAACAAGGTCAAGATTTGCGCCTGCACGCTCACGTCCAGGGCACTGACGGCTTCATCGGCCACCAGCACCTTGGGCTGACAGGCCAAGGCACGGGCAATCGCCAAGCGCTGGCGTTGACCGCCACTGAATTGGCTGGGGTAGCGGTCCAAGGCCTCCACCGGCAAGCGCACGCGGTGCATCAGCTCTTGGGCCATTTTCCAGGCCTGGGCTTTGGGCATGCCAAAGTTGACCGCACCTTCGATGATCGACTGGCCCACGGTGCGGCGCGGATTGAGCGAGCGGTTCGGGTCTTGAAACACCACCTGCACCAAGCTGCGCAGCGGGCGCAAACGCCCTTCAGGCAGTTGGGCGATCTCGTGCTCGCCCCATTGAATCTGTCCCAGGGTGGGGTCGATCAGGCGGATCAAGCAGCGCGCAAAGGTCGACTTGCCAGAACCCGATTCGCCCACAATACCCACCGTTTCGCCGGCACGTATTTGCACACTGGCGTCTTGCAAGGCCTGGGTTTCATGGCCGCGGCCCATCCAGTCGCGGCTGATGTAGGTTTTGCCCACTTGTTGGCCGCGCAACAAGGCGCTGCCCGTTGGCTCGGGCCGGGCCGGTGGCGGCGTCATGCCGGGTACAGCGGCCAGTAACTGGCGGGTGTAGTCGGCCGACGGATTCTTCAGCACCTGGGCGCAGGGGCCCGACTCCACCGCCACGCCTTGGTGCATCACCAACACATCGTCGGCAATCTCGGCCACCACGCCCATGTCGTGGGTGATGAACAACACGGCCACACCCTGCTCGGCTTGCAGTTGCGCGATCAGCTTCAAAATTTCTTTTTGCGTGGTCACATCCAGCGCGGTGGTCGGCTCATCGCAAATCAGCAGTGCCGGCTTCAAAATCACCGCCATGGCAATGACGATGCGCTGGCGTTGTCCGCCACTGAGTTGGTGCGGGAAGCTGCGCAAGATGCGCGCAGGCTCGGGCAGACGCACGCTGTCAAACACCCGCAGCACCTCGGCGCGGCGTTGGTCTTGAGGCCAATCGGTGTGGGTGGCGAGCAGCTCGTCGACCTGGTCACCGCAGGTCATGACCGGGTTGAGCGCCGTCATCGGCTCTTGGAACACCATGCCCATGACGCGGCCGCGCAAATCGCGCAAACGCGAGGGCGTGGCCTCCAACAAGGACTCGCCTTGCAACAGCACCTGGCCCTGGTCGGGTGTCAATTCCCGCGCCAGCAAACCCATGACGGTGGTCGCCATGACGGACTTGCCTGAACCGGACTCGCCCACGACGCACAGGGTTTTGCCAGCGCCAATGGTCAGGCTGATGTCTTGCACCGCATGCCGCCGGTCACCGCCGGCAGGCAAGGCCACCGACAAATTTTGAATACGCAAAACAGGGGTCGTCATCACGTCCCCCGCTTGGCGAATTTGGGGTCCAGCACATCGCGCAAGCCATCGCCCAATAAATTCACAGCCAACACCGTGGGCACCAACAACAAGGCGGGATACAGCACGTTGCCTGGGTACTGGCTGAACTGCACTCGGCCCTCGGCCATGATGTTGCCCCAGGTCGGAATGTCGGGCGGCAAACCCAGGCCCAAGAAACTCAAAATGGCTTCGGTCAAGACCGCCGAGGCCGCGACAAATGTGCCCTGCACGATCAGAGGTGCCATGGCATTGGGCAATATGTGACGGAACAAGATCACTGACGTGGGTGTGGCCAAGGCACGGGCGGCCTCGACAAACGGCTCCTCGCGCAAGCTCAGCACCAAAGCGCGCACCAAGCGGGTGACGCGCGGCACTTCAGGAATCGCAATCGCCACCACCACGGTGCCGATGGTCGCCCCCAAGGCCGCGACCAGGGCGATGGCCAACAAAATGGCGGGGATCGCCATCAGCCCGTCCATCACCCGCATCAAAATAGCGTCCAGCGCGCGGAAATAACCGGCCAACATGCCCAAACCGCCACCCAAAACCAGCGACAAGACCGCGGTGCAGGAGCCCACCAACAAAGACACGCGGGTGCCGTAAATCACGCGGCTGAACAGGTCGCGGCCAAAACTGTCGGTGCCCAGCCAAAAAGTGTGCTGCACCGAGGTGCCGTCCAGCAAAGCAAACACACCGGCATCGCCAGCGGTTTTGTTGATGAAGTTGGAGTCCATCGCGGCCGGGTCCACCGTGCCCAAAAAGGGCGCCAAGGCCGCGATCAGCAGCATCAGGCCCAGCACACCCAAGCCAAAGCGCACCGAGCCATTGGCCAGCAAACGTTGATAAGCGTTCATCAGTAGCGAATCCTCGGGTCGAGAAACAAATAACTCAGATCCACCAACAGGTTGACCAGCACATAGCTCATCGAAAATAAAAGCACCAAACCCTGAATCACCGGGAAATCCCGGTTCAATACAGCGTCCACCGTGAGCGAGCCCAAGCCCGGAATCGCGTACACGGTTTCAGTCACCACCACCCCACCGATCAACAGGGCAATGCCAATACCGATCACCGTCACAATGGGCACCGCTGCATTCACCAGCGCATGGCGCAACAACACTGCGCGCTCCGTCAGCCCTTTGGCGCGGGCGGTGCGAATGTAATCCTCGGTGAGGGCTTCGGACACACTGGCGCGCGTGACGCGGGCGATCAAGGCCACGTAAATCATGGCCAAGGTCATCCACGGCAAGATCAGCTGGCGCATCCAAGCCCAGGGGCTGGCGCCCGAATCGCCCAGCAGGCTTTTGTACCCTTGCACCGGCAGCCACTCCAAGCGAATGGCAAACACGTAAATCAGCACATAACCAATCACAAACACCGGAATCGAAAACCCGGCCACCGAAAACCCCGACAGCAAACGGTCCAACCAACCGCCCAAGCGCCATGCCGCCAGCGTGCCCAGGGGCACCGCAATCAGCACCGCCAAGACCACGGTGCCCAAGGCCAGCGCCAAGGTCGGCTCAATGCGCTGGGCAATCAACTCGGTGACCGGTTTGTTCAGGTAATACGAAAAACCCAGATCACCTTGCAGCACGCGACCGATCCAAATCCCATACTGGACCGGAATCGACCGGTCCAGCCCGAGTTGGGTGCGGATTTGGGCAATGTCTTCGTTGGTGGCACTGTTGCCGGCAATCACCGCCGCCGGGTCACCGGGGGCCAATCTCAAGATGAGAAAGACCACCAACGACACAACCAGCAACACCGGCAGCACCGCCGCGATGCGGCGCAGCAGGAAAGAAAGCATCTAGGCAGCCTGCGTCAGTTTTTCTTGATGTTCCACATCACCGGAATGCCCGGTGTTTGCAAGATGCCCGAGACGTTGCTGCGAATGGCGGTGGGGCTTTGGTACTGACCCAAAGGCGCGTGGGTGGCGGTTTCAAAGGCCACGCGTTGGATCTCGCTGGCAATTTCCTTTTTCTCTGCAGGCTTGACGGTGCGGGCAAAGCGGTTTTTCAGGTACTCCAGGCGGGGCTCGTCTTGCCAACCGAACCAGCCGTTTTGACCCTTCGCATTGAACATCTGGATGGTCAGTGGACTGGAAATATCACCCGCGGTCCACGCCGTCAAGAAGGCGCTCCAGCCGCCATTGGCGGGCGCGTCTTTTTTGGCGCGGCGCGCCAGCAAGGTGGCCCAGTCCATTTGCTGGAAGTCCACTTTGAACCCGGCCGCTTCGAGTTGCTGCTTGGCCACCAAGGGCAGCTTGGCGATCGAGGCCAAATCGGTCGGGCGCATCAACAGCACGGGCGTGCCGTCGTAACCGGCTTCTTGCAACATTTGCTTGGCTTTGGCAGGGTTGGCCACACCGGTGAAATAGCCGGTGTCTTCATCGCCATAGGTGGTGCCACAAGGGTACATGCTGCGGCATAAACGACCCAGAGCAGGCACGCCCACTTGGGTGTTGATGTAGGCCTGCTGGCCCATGGCCACCATCGCGGCTTGGCGAATTTTCACGTTGTTGAAGGGCGCATGCAGGTGGTTAAAGCGCATGATGAACTGCAGGCCCGCCGGCGAAAAGTCTTCGACCTTCACACCCTCGGTTTTTTTCAGCGTTTCGTACTGCTCAAAGCTGGGCTGCTCGACCATGTCGACTTCGCCCGCCTTCAAAGCATTGAACTGGGTTTGCGGGTCGCGGATGATGACCCACTCGACCCGGTCAAAGTTCACTGGGCGGCCACCGGCCACGCCGCTGGGTGCTTCGGTGCGTGACTTGTATTTGGCATTGCGGGTGTACACCACCAGCGAGCCAGGTTTGAATTCATCGGCCTTGAAGACAAAGGGCCCGGAACCAATGTGTTCTTTGATTTGCTCGGCGCCTGGCGTGGCGGCAATGCGCGCTGGCATGATGAACGGCACGTTCGACGAGGCTTTGCCCAGCGAGTCCAGCATGATGCCGCAAGGCTGGTTCAACACGATTTTGAAGGTGTTGGCGTCGGGCGTTTCGTAAGCGGTGATGAAGGTCGACAATATGCCGCCCATCGCATCCCGGCTGGCCCATCGCTTGAGTGAGGCCACCACATCGGTGCTTGTCACCGGCTTGCCGTCATGGAACTCCAGGCCCGAGCGCAGTTTGAAAGTCCAGGTCAACTCGTCTTTGGAGACTTGGTAGTTGTCGACCATTTGCGGTTTGATGGCACCTTTGGCATCTTCTGAGAACAAGGTGTCGTAAATCATGTAAGCGTGGTTGCGCGTGACGTAGGCGGTGGTCCAAATCGGATCGAGCACCGTCAAGTTGGCATGCGGCACAAAGCGAAACACTTTGTTGGGTGGGGTTTGCGCCAGCGCTGCATTCATCCCACTCAAACCGACCACGCTGGCCAGGGCCAAGAGCAAACGTCTTTTCATCTTCAGTTCTCCAGTTCCAAAAAAGGATGTATTCATGATGGCATTGAACCCCATCCGTATCCGTCACATTTGCGCAATTTCAGCAAGGGGTTTCCACCGATGGTCGCCATGCACCCATGGGATTTCATAATGTAAGCCTTTCACCGAGACACTTTTCATCATGGTCTACCCTGAGATCTCCGCCGACGCACTGTCGCAAGCCATTCACTCCAAGCAAGTGTCATGCCGCGAGGTCATGCAAATCACCCTGAACCAGATCACCCAGCACAACCCCCAAAGCAATGCCTTGGTGAGCCTGGCAGACGAAGACGTTTTGCTGCGCCAGGCCGATGAACGCGACGCGCAACTGGCCCGCGGCGAGTCTATGGGCTGGATGCACGGCATGCCCCAAGCCATGAAAGATTTGTCTCATGTGGCCGGTTTTTGCACCACTTTGGGTTCTCCCTTGATGCGCGACTTTGTCGCCAGTGAAGACGGTCTGATGGCCAGCCGCATGAAGGCCAGTGGCTGCATCGTGATCGGCAAAACCAACACGCCAGAATTGGGCCTGGGCTCGCACACCTTCAACGAAGTCTTTGGCGCCACGCGCAATGCGTGGGATGCCGGCAAAACAGCTGGCGGCAGCAGCGGAGGCGCGGCTGTGGCCCTGGCGCAGCGCATGCTGCCGGTGGCGGACGGCTCCGACTTCATGGGCAGTCTGCGCAACCCGGCGGGTTGGAACCACATTTTCGGTCTGCGCCCCTCGCAAGGCCGTGTACCCAAAGTGCCTGAACAAGACATGTGGATTGCGCAACTGGGCACTGAGGGTCCTCTGGGCCGCAGCGTGCGCGATGTGGCCATGCTGCTGTCGGTGCAAGCGGGACAACACCCGGCCGCACCACTTTCAATTGCCCAGGACGGCCAAGCCTTCACGGCCCCTTTGGAATGTGAGGTCCAAGGCCAGCGCATCGGTTGGTTGGGGGATTTGGACGGCTACCTGCCCATGGAAGAAGGCGTGATGAGCACCTGCCTGCAAGCCTTGAAGTCATTTGACACACTGGGCTGCGACACCGAACTGACCGGTCTGGGGATGGCGCCGGAAAAAATATGGGACGCCTGGTTGGTCTGGCGCCAAGCCCTGACAGGGCCGCGCGTGACGCCCTTTATGCTCAAGGCGGAAAATCACCACCTGGTCAAACCCGAGGCCCGCTGGGAATACGAGCAATCGTTGCAACTGACGGGTGTACAACTGATGTCGGCCAGCGTCGTCCGTTCTCAGTTTTACCAGCAGATGCTGCAATTGTTCGAGCGCTTTGATGTGCTGGCGATCCCTGCGGCCCAGGTCTGGCCTTTTGAAGTCAGCGAGCGCTGGCCAAAGCAAATCAACGGCCGCGCCATGGACACTTACCACCGCTGGATGGAATGCGTGATCTACGCCACTTTGGCCGGTCTGCCCTGCATCAGCGTGCCGGCCGGCTTTGGCGCGAACGGGCTGCCCATGGGCTTGCAGTTGATCGGCAAACCGCAAGGCGATTTTGCCCTGCTGCAATTGGCCCACGCCTATGAGCAAGCCAACTTGGACATGATCCGCCTGCGGCCACCCGGGGTTTGAAACGGGCTCCTTGAGCGCTTTGGACTTAATTTTGTCGCCAAGGCAGACCGCGCAACTTCCAACCGCCCGTCTGCCCACGGTGCACATGCGTATCCACATTGCCTTCAAAGCCTTCGAGGATGTTGTAAGCCGTCAGACCCAACTCGGTGGCGCGCTGCGCTGCCGCAATCGAGCGCACACCGCTGCGGCACAGCAAAACCAGTTTTTTGCCGTCGGCACCCAATGCCTGAATGCCCGCATCAAACCCGCCATTCAGGGCCATGCCGGGCCATTGCTTCCAAGCCAACGCCTGCGCGCCGGGCACAAAACCCACCCACTCGCGCTCGGCATCGGTGCGCACATCCACCAACACGGCCTCACCGGCTTGCACCCAGGCCCAAGCCAAGGCGGGGGTGATGTCACCGGCATAACCGTCTGCGGGTTGGACCGCATCTGAAGCATAGGGGGATGGCGTTGAGTGCATAAGTGACAATTCCAAACAATGACCGTGGGTCATGATAGCGACAGCGCACCCGCAAAGCTGACGGTGCAAGCCTGGATGTGTTTATCAATTGATTGTTTTAACGGATGATTAGCGACATTCGTCGGGTTTTTGAATTATTTGAGGGAATGAGCGCAAATTTATTCACTGCATTTTGCGCTAATTCAATACAAACAAGGGTTACTGCTACACTTTCGCCCGCCCTGCAGCCGACATAATACCCAAGGTACCCCCGGCAAGCGGTTCAGTGCCGCGCATGCACGGGCTGTGCGTACTTGGCTTTTTCGTCAATCCCATAGGAGATAACCTCATGAAACGTCGTGTCCATTTGACCGTGCTCGCATCGCTGATGCTGGCCACTGGTTTTTCTTTCGCCGCTGATCCGATCAAAGTCGGTGTCACAGGCCCCTACACAGGCGGCTCATCTTCGATGGGCGTGAGCATGCGTGACGGCGTTAAATTGGCCATCAACGAAATCAACAAAGCCGGTGGCGTGTTGGGCCGTCAACTGCTGGCCGTTGAACGCGACGATGAAGCCAAGAACGAGCGCGGCGTGCAAATCGCCCAAGAACTGATCAACAAAGAACAAGTGGTCGCCACTTTGGGCTTCATCAACACCGGCGTGGCTTTGGCCTCACAACGCTTTTACCAAGAAGCCAAGATCCCGGTCTTCAACAACGTGGCCACGGGCTCCATCGTGACCCAGCAGTTCAAGGCCCCCGAGTTCCCAGACAACTACATTTTCCGTAACGCCGCGCACGACAGCATCCAGGCCCCGATGATCGTGGAAGAAGCCATTGTGCGTCGCAAATTCTCAAAGGTCGCCATCCTGGCTGACTCCACCAACTACGGCCAACTGGGCCGCGAAGACTTGGAAAAAGCCCTGGCCGCCAAGAACGTCAAGGCCGTGGCGGTGGAAAAGTTCAACATCAAAGATGTGGACATGACCGCCCAGTTGCTCAAGGCCAAAGAAGCCGGCGCCGAAGTCATTCTGACTTACGCCATCGGACCTGAGCTGGCGCAGATCGCCAACGGCATGACCAAGTTGGGCTGGAAAGTCCCGATGATCGGCAGCTGGACCCTGTCCATGGCCAACTTCATTGACAACGCAGGCCCTGGCGGCGAGGGTGCACGCATGCCCCAGACCTTCATCCAGGAACCCAACACCATCAAACGCAAAGCCTTTATCGAGGCCTATCTGAAGACCTTCAAGCCCAAGAACAACCGCATCGACTCGCCGGTTTCTGCCGCGCAAGGTTACGACTCGGTGTATTTGCTGGCCGCGGCCATCAAGCAAGCCGGCTCCACCGAAGGTCCTAAAGTGCGTGAAGCCCTGGAAAACCTGCAAACCAAAGTGGAAGGCGTGGTCACCACCTATGACAAGCCTTTCACCCACGACGACCACGAAGCCATCACCGCCAACATCCCGATCTTCGGTGAAGTCAAAGGCAGCAAAGTGGTTTACGCCTACGAAGAAGACCGCGCCAAAGGTTCGGACATTCGTACCAAAGTGAAGAAAGCAGCCGCAGCCGACAAGCAACCCGCCAAGAAGTAATTCTGGGCACGCAAGTGCGCCGTATCTGCGATCAGCGGGTACGGTGCACTTTTTCTTTGCCCTGATGTGTTTTCGTTCATTACCTTGTAGAGCCCCCTATGGAAATCTTGCTACAACTTGTCTACAGCGGTATCGCGCTGGGCATGATCTACGCGGTCATTGCGTTTGGCTACCAACTGACTTTTGCCACCTCTGACACCTTGAACTTTGGTCAAGGCGACGCCTTGATGTTGGGCGCCTTGGTCGGCTTGACCTTGGTCGACACCATGGGTCTGAACTATTGGCTGGCCCTGCCTGTCGTGGGCTTGTTTGGCATGGTGCAAGGCGCCTTTGTGGAGCGCATTGGTGTGCGTCCGGCCATCAAAATCAAAAGCGAATTCGGCTGGATCATGTCCACCATTGCGCTAGGCATCATTTTCAAAAACGTGGCCGAGAACATCTGGGGCCGCGATGATTTGAAATTCCCCTCCCCCCTGCCCGAATCGCCTTTGAAAGTCTTGGGTGCCAATGTGTTGCCCATGGAGTTGCTGGTGATCGCCGGCGCCTTGGTGATGATGCTGGCGGTGGAGTTTTTCAACCGCAAAACCATTTACGGCAAAGCCGTGGTAGCCACTTTCAACGACCGTGATGCCGCCAAACTGATGGGCATCAACACCGGCCTGGTGATCACGTTTTCCTACGCCTTGTCTTCGATGTCGGCGGCCTTTGCCGGCGTGCTGATCGCCCCGCTGACCCTGACAGGTGCCACCATGGGCTCGGTGCTGGGCCTGAAGGCCTTTGCAGTGGCCATCATTGGCGGCCTGACCAGTGGCATGGGCATCATCGTGGGCGGCATCATTTTGGGCATTGCCGAGACCACCACCGGTTTCTATATTTCCACCGGCTACAAAGATGTGCCCGGTTTGGTCCTGTTGCTGCTCGTTTTGGCTGTGAAGCCTGCGGGCCTGTTTGGCAAATCTGCGATCAAGAAAGTTTGAATATGAATCGCAAATACTTCCTCGCTTCTGTGCTGGGCTTCATCGCCCTGTGCTTGGTGCCTGTCTTCACGCACAACCCCTACTACATCCACCTGGTCGAGACCATCATGATCTATGCGATCTTGTTGTTCGGCCTGGACATCGTGGTGGGCTACACCGGCCAAGTGTCTTTGGGCCACGCCGGCCTGTTCGGCATCGGCGCCTACACCGCCGGTGTGCTGTTCCTCAAAGTCGGTGCGCCGTTTTGGGTCATCTTGCCCGCCAGTATCGCGGTGACCGCCGTGTTCGGCGCCATTTTGGCCCTGCCCGCGTTGCGCGTTTCGGGTCCTTACCTGGCCATGGTGACCTTGGCCTTTGGCACCATCATCCAGATCTTGATCAACGAGATGACCTTCTTGACCGAAGGCCCCATGGGTTTGAAAATCCCTAAGCCCACGGTGGCAGGCTACAAGTTCAACGAAGAGTCGTTCTACTGGGTGGTGTGCGTGATGCTGGCACTGTCCTTGTTGGTGGTGCACCGCGTGCTGCGCTCGCAACTGGGCCGCGCTTTTGAAGCCCTGCGCGGCAGCCCCGTGGCGTCTGACTGTATGGGCGTTTCGGTGTACCGCTACAAGGTGTACGCCTTTGTGATCAGCGCCGGCTTTGCCGGACTGGCCGGTTGCCTGTACGCCTATTCAGAGCAGTACATTTCGCCCAACACCTACAACAACGAATTGACGGTGATGTTCTTGCTGGCCATCATCATGGGCGGCCGTAAAACCCGTTTGGGCGCCATGTTGGGTGCCACCATCATCGTGCTGCTGCCCAAGTTGCTCGACGACCTGGAAGCCTTCCGCATGGTCGCCAGCGGTTTGGCGGCACTGATCTTCGTGGGTGCAGCGCTGGGCATCGCCGCACGCCGCACCACACTGCAAACCATGTTCGTGCCGGTGGTCGGCACTACGGCCTTGGCCGCATTCTCGTTCTGGCTGGACAACATCACCGACTGGCGTTTGTCCATTTTCGGCCTGATGATTTTGTTTGTCGTGTACTACTTGCAAGACGGCATTGTCGGCTTTGCCCGCATGTTGTTGGGCCGCGGCAACAACGCCGATACCGACGTGTCTTTGCACGAAGAAAATCCGGCGCAAGACGCGCTGGTGCACAGCGCCACCGGCCAGGGCCAAGAGATCTTGGTGGCCAAACAGGTGCTGATGCAGTTTGGTGGCCTCAAAGCCATCAACTTGGTGGACCTGAACATCCAACGCGGCACCATCCACGGCTTGATCGGCCCCAACGGCTCTGGCAAGAGCACGATGATGAACGTCTTGACCGGCATTTACGTGCCGACCGCAGGCGCCATCGAATTCGACGGCCGCTCAGTGGTGGGTCGCACCTCGTCAGACATTGCGCTGTCGGGCATTGCCCGCACCTTCCAAAACGTACAGCTGTTTGGCGAGATGACCGCCTTGCAAAACGTCCAAGTGGGTTTGCACCACACCTTCAAAAGCAATTTTGTCGATGTGGCTTTGCACACTTCGCGCTACAACCGCGAAGCCCACGCCGCCACCGAGCGCGCACTGGGTTTGCTGCGCTTTGTCGGCCTGGCGGAATTGGCCAACGAAGAAGCCCGCAACCTGCCTTACGGCAAACAGCGCTTGCTTGAGATCGCTCGCGCTTTGGCACTGGACCCGCAACTGCTGTTGCTGGACGAGCCCGCTGCCGGCCTGACTGCGCCCGACATCAAAGAGCTGGTGCAAATCATCCGCAAGATCCGCGACCACGGCATCACCGTGATCTTGATCGAGCACCACATGGACGTGGTGATGAGCATTTGTGACACCGTCTCGGTGCTCGACTTCGGACAAAAAATTGCCGAGGGCCAACCCGCCCAAGTGCAAGCCGACGAGAAGGTGATTGAAGCCTACCTCGGCGGAACAGCCGCCTGACGGCCAAATGGAGTATTGAGATGTTGAGTATCAAAAATCTAGAAGCAGGCTATGGCAAGGTGCATGTCCTGCATGGCATCACGATCGACGTGCCCAAGGGCAAAGTGGTGACCCTGATCGGCTCCAACGGCGCCGGCAAAACCACCACCATGCGCGCCATCTCCGGCATGATCCGGCCCACCTCGGGCGAAATCAGTCTGAATGGCCAACGCATCGATGGCATGGAGTCCTACCACATCGCCAAACTGGGTCTGGCCCACTCGCCTGAGGGCCGCCGCGTGTTCGCCACCATGTCCGTGACCGACAACCTGACGCTGGGCGCGTTTCCGCGTCTGACCGGCAGCCGCCCCAAGGGCGATGTGGCCGGCGACTTGGAAAAAGCCATGGACTTGTTTCCTCGTCTGAAAGAGCGGCGCAACCAATTGGCCGGCACCTTGTCGGGCGGTGAGCAGCAAATGCTGGCGATGGCCCGCGCCGTGATGCTCAACCCCGAGGTGGTGTTGCTGGACGAGCCCTCCATGGGTTTGGCCCCGATCTTGGTGGAAGAGGTCTTCAAGATCATCAGCCGACTCAAAGAGCAAGGCGTGACCATGCTGCTGGTGGAGCAATTTGCCGCGGCCGCTTTGAACGTGGCCGACTACGGCTACGTGCTGGAAAACGGCCGCATCTCGGTGCACGGCGATGCTGAACGCCTGAAAACCGACCCTGCCGTGAAAGCCGCTTACCTGGGTGGTGGCCACTGAGTTGCTGGGAGTCAGCGACTTTTGTCAGCTGGCGTTCAGCCCCAAGCCGTGAAGCGCCCACTTCACGGCTTTTTTTTGGCCCTTGGGCTCGACAAATTTCACGACCCCGCTATGATTGACGTTTACGTTAACGTCAATTAACGAACTGATTAAAGAGACGCGCCATGACCGATCTGTCTGCCGAATTCAAAGCCCTGGCCGAATACCGCCCCACAAACAAGGTGCGCTTTGTCACAGCGGCCAGCCTGTTTGACGGTCACGATGCGGCCATCAACATCATGCGGCGCATTTTGCAAAGCATGGGTGCCGAGGTGATTCACTTAGGCCACAACCGCTCGGTCGACGAGGTGGTCACGGCCGCCTTGCAAGAAGACGCACAAGGCATCGCCATCAGCTCCTACCAGGGCGGGCACAACGAGTATTTCAGCTACATGGTGGATTTGCTCCAGGCCCGGGGCGGCGAGCACATCCAGGTGTTTGGCGGCGGCGGCGGCGTGATCGTGCCGTCTGAGATTCGCGCCCTGGCCGCCAAAGGCGTGCGCATTTTCAGCCCTGAAGATGGCCAAAAAATGGGCCTGGCCGGCATGATCGGCGAGATGGTGATGCGCTGCGACCAAGACATCAGCCCCCGGGCCCCCAAAGACATCAGCGCCATTGCAGGTCACGGCGAAAAGAGCTGGCGCGCCTTGGCGCAACTGATCACCGCGCTGGAAAATGACAAGGCCGATGCCAGCCTGGTCAATGCCGTACGCCAACAAGCTGCAGACAAGAAAGTGCCCGTGCTGGGCATCACCGGCACCGGCGGTGCGGGCAAGTCCTCGCTCACCGACGAGTTGATCCGCCGCCTGCGTCTGGACCAAGGCGACGCGCTGCGCGTCGCGGTGATTTCCATCGACCCGTCACGCCGCAAGAGTGGCGGCGCATTGCTCGGCGACCGCATCCGCATGAATGCGATTTCCCCATGGCAAAACGGCCCTCGCGTGTTCATGCGCTCCTTGGCCACGCGCGACTTTGGCTCCGAAATTTCAGCCGCTCTGCCCGACGTGATCGCCGCTTGCAAAGTGGCCGGCTTTGATGTGATCGTGGTGGAAACGTCTGGCATTGGCCAAGGCGATGCCGCCATCGTGCCGCATGTGGATGTGCCGATGTACGTGATGACGCCCGAGTTTGGCGCCGCCAGCCAGCTCGAAAAAATCGACATGCTGGACTTTGCTGAGTTTGTCGCCATCAACAAGTTCGACCGCAAGGGCGCATCCGATGCGCTGCGCGATGTGGCCAAGCAAGTGCAGCGCAACCAAGAAGCCTGGACCGTGCCGATGGAGCAGATGCCGGTGTTCGGCACCATGGCCGCGCGCTTCAATGACGACGGCGTGACCGCGCTGTACCAAGCGCTGAAAAAACGCCTGGCGGAACTGGGCATGCAGACACAAGAAGGCCGCTTGCCGGTGGTCAATGTGCGCCACAGCACCCACCAAAACCCGGTCGTGCCATCGGCCCGCACCCGCTACTTGGCCGAGATCAGCGACACAGTGCGCGGCTACAAAAAGCGCGCCCATGCGCAAGCCCATCTGGCGCGCGAAATTCAGCAACTGCGCGCCGCCGCCGTGATGCTCGAATCCGGCAAGCCTGGCCGCGCCCGTGCGGCAGAGGCCGCCATCGACTTGGCCGTCGCCCGCGAAGAAGCCCAGGACCCTGGCGCTAAAAAATTGCTGGCCCAATGGCCTGAGATGCAAAAAGCCTATGCGGGCGACGAGTATGTGGTGAAAATCCGCGACAAAGAAATCCGCACCGCACTCACCACCAAGAGCTTGTCGGGCACGACCATCCGCAAAGTGGCGCTGCCGCAGTACCAAGACCACGGCGAAGTGCTCAAGTGGCTGATGCTGGACAACGTGCCCGGCAGCTACCCTTACACTGCCGGCACCTTTGCCTTCAAGCGCGAAGGTGAGGACCCGACCCGCATGTTCGCCGGCGAAGGCGACCCCTTCCGCACGAATCGGCGCTTCAAACTGGTCAGCGAAGGCCTGCCGGCCAAGCGTTTGTCCACGGCGTTTGATTCGGTCACGCTGTATGGCAACGACCCCGATCTGCGCCCCGACATCTACGGCAAGATCGGCAACTCGGGCGTGAACGTGGCCACGTTGGACGACATGAAGGTCTTGTACGCGGGCTTTGACCTGTGCAACCCGACCACTTCGGTGTCCATGACCATCAACGGCCCCGCGCCGTCGATTTTGGCCATGTTCATGAACACGGCCATCGACCAAAACATCGACAAATTCAAAGCCGACAATGGCCGCGAACCCAGCGACGCCGAAACCACCCAAATCAAAGCCTGGGTGCTGCAAAACGTGCGCGGCACGGTGCAGGCCGACATTCTGAAAGAAGACCAAGGCCAAAACACCTGCATCTTCTCCACCGAGTTCTCGCTCAAAGTGATGGGCGACGTGGCCCAGTACTTTGTGAACCACGATGTGCGCAATTTCTACAGCGTGTCCATCAGCGGTTATCACATCGCCGAAGCCGGAGCCAACCCGATCAGCCAGCTGGCCTTCACGCTGAGTAACGGCTTTACCTTTGTCGAAGCGTACTTGGCGCGCGGCATGCACATCGACGACTTCGCGCCGAATCTTTCGTTCTTCTTCAGTAACGGCATGGACCCGGAATACACCGTGCTCGGCCGGGTGGCGCGCCGCATTTGGGCGGTGGCCATGAAGGAGAAGTACGGCGCGAATGAACGCAGCCAAAAACTCAAGTACCACGTTCAAACCTCGGGCCGTTCGCTGCACGCGCAAGAGATCCAGTTCAACGACATCCGCACCACGCTGCAAGCACTGATCGCCATCTACGACAACTGCAACAGCCTGCACACCAACGCGTTTGACGAAGCCATCACCACGCCGACCGAAGACTCGGTGCGCCGCGCCATGGCGATCCAGATGATCATCAACCGCGAATGGGGCCTGGCGAAAAACGAAAACCCCAATCAAGGCGCCTTCATCATTGACGAACTCACCGAGTTGCTGGAAGAGGCCGTGCTGGCCGAGTTCGAGAAAATCGCCGAGCGCGGTGGCGTGTTGGGTGCGATGGAAACCGGCTACCAGCGCGGCAAAATTCAAGACGAATCCATGCACTACGAGATGCTCAAGCACACTGGTGAGCTGCCCATCATCGGTGTCAACACCTTCCGCAACCCCAGGGGCGACGAGGTCATGGAAACCCTGGAACTGGCGCGCTCCACCGAAGAAGAAAAGCAGTCGCAGCTGCAGCGCCTGCACGACTTCCAGGCCCTGCACGCGAAAGAGTCCCCCGCCATGCTGCAGCGCTTGCAGCAAGCCGTGATCGACAACGGCAATGTGTTTGAAGTGCTGATGGACGCGGTGCGTGTGTGCTCACTGGGTCAGATCACCAACGCGCTGTTCGAGGTGGGCGGGCAGTACCGGCGCAATATGTGAACGGGGCACAGGGGTCTTCACCCCCTTCAAAGGCTTCATGAAGTTGACACATTGAATCACCAAAATCCTCCAGGTCACCTCTTACTCACCTGGAGAATTCATGAAGCACTGGATGCTCGCTGGCCTGTTGGCCGCGTTAACTTTATCGGGTTGTTCTAGCGACAACACCCGCCCACCTAAAAACGTCATCTTTTTCTTGGGTGATGGCATGGGCATGACCACCATGACCGCAGCGCGGATCTACGCTGTGGGTGAAGACGGTGAGCTGACCATGGACACCTTGCCAGAAACCGCCTTCATCAAAACTTTCTCTAACGATGCCCAGGTGACCGACTCGGCCCCCTCCATGGCGGCTTACATGACCGGCGTCAAAATGAACAACGAAGTGGTGTCGATGTCACCCGAAACCGTCGCCACAGCGCCGGGCAAAGACGCCACCACAGGCGTGTCCAACAGCGTCAACAACTGCGCCAAAAACAACGGCGCGCCGGTCCAAACTTTGTTGGAACTGGCGATCGCCAACGGCATGGGCACCGGCGTCGTTTCGACCGCTCGCCTCACACATGCCACGCCGGCAGTCACCTACTCGCACATCTGTAACCGCAATGCCGAATACGACATTGCACGCCAGGCTGTGCCCGGTGGTGAAGGCTATAACTCGGCGCTGGGCAATGGTGTGGACGTTTTGATGGGCGGCATCAGCCAGTATTGGGTGCCTTTCAATGCGAACGGCAGCGCTGCCGAGAAAAAAGGCCGACCTGACGGGCGCAACCTGGTCAATGAATTCAAAGCCAAGGGCTATACCTTTGTCTCTGACAAAGCCAGCTTCGATGCCGCGCCTGTGAGTGCCGGCGCCAAGATCATCGGCTTGTTCGATCAGGCCTTCGATCAAGGCCATATGTCTTATGACCTGGACCGCAATCCGGCCAAAGAACCCAGCTTGGCGGAGATGACCACCAAGTCGATGGACTTGTTGTCCAAAAATGCCAAGGGTTATTTCTTGATGGTGGAAGGCGGTCGGATTGACCATGCTTTGCACGATACCAATGCCAAGCGGGCATTGCACGACACCGTGGCTTTTGACAACGCCATCAAGGCCGCCATTGCCAAGGTCAAAGAAACCGACCCCAACATGACCAACACCTTGATCGTGGTGACAGCAGACCATGACCACACCTTGCTCATGCAAGGCTATTCCAAGATCACGGGCAAAACCACCACGGCCTCACCTGGCATTTTGGGCTTGCTGCGCAGCTACGTAGACGGTGCTTTGTCGACAGACGCTGTGGGCTCGCCCTTCACGATCCTGGGATTTGGCAATGGCCCCAACCGCGTCTCCGACCGCACCACGGTGGCTGCGCTGACCGATGCCACCGTGAGCGCCAACGACTACCTGCAGGAGTCGGCCATCAAAACGGGCCTGGGCTCTGAGACCCATGGCGGCGCCGATGTCTTTCTGGGTGCGATCGGCATGTCGGCTGAGCAATTCAAGGGCGTTTTGGACAACACGGCTGTATTTGGCCTGGTTCGTCAAGCGCTGGGACTTTGAGCCACTGAACTGGAGAACATGATGAAACGAATTTTGATATCTGCACTTTTGTCTGGCCTTTTTGCTCCTGCATTTGCAGCCGGCGAAGCCAAAAATGTGATCTTCTTTTTGGGCGATGGCATGGGGCCGGTGACGGTGACCGCCTCGCGCATCTACAAATATGGTGAAGCCGGTCAGTTGACCATGGACACATTGCCCCGTACAGCGCGCATCAAAACGTTCTCGAACGATGCGCAAACCACCGACTCTGCACCCTCGATGGCCGCCTACATGACAGGCATCAAGATGAACAATGAAGTGGTCTCCATGTCCAGTGACACCAAGGCGGTGTCACCCAGCACGGATGCAGGCACAGGCGTGAGCTCTGCTGTCAACAACTGTGTCAGCACCAATGGCAAACCGGTGCCCACCTTGCTGGAATTGGCGATCAGCAACAAAAAAGCCACGGGGGTCATCAGCACCGCCCGTTTGACCCACGCCACACCGGCAGTGACTTACTCGCACATTTGCAACCGCAATGCCGAGTATGAAATTGCACGGCAAGCGGTGCCCGGTGGCACAGGCTTTAATGCGGCCTTGGGCAACGGGATCGACTTCTTCATGGGCGGCATCAGCCAGTACTGGATCCCCTTCAACTCCGCAGGCAGTGCCGCAGAGAAAAAAGGTCGCCCAGATGGTCGTCACCTGGTCAATGAAATGAAGGCCAAGGGCTATGCCTTTGTGTCTGACAAAGCCACCTTCGATGCAGCGCCCACGGCGGCGGGCGCCAAAATTTTTGGTTTGTTTGACCAAGCCTTCAGCCAAGGCCATATGTCTTATGAGTTGGACCGCAATCCTGCGCTCGAACCCAGTCTGGCTGAAATGACCACCAAGGCGATTGACCTCTTGTCTAAAAACAGCAGCGGTTATTTCTTGATGGTCGAAGGCGGCCGCATTGACCATGCCCTGCACAGCACCAATGCCAAACGCGCGCTGGTGGATACGATTGCCTTTGACGACGCCATCAAGGCCGCATTGGCCAAAGTGGACTTGAGCAACACCCTCGTGGTGGTGACAGCAGACCATGACCACACCATGGCCTTCAACGGTTACCCCAAAAAGGGCAATCCCATTCTGGACATCGTGCGCGGCTA
>CANGEE010000033.1 GCA_947452635.1 Comamonadaceae bacterium
AACATTCTTCGGTGATCAACCAAGTCACCATGGCAGCGACTTCTTCGGGCTCGCCAAAGCGCGCCATCGGAATTTTGGAGAGCATGAACTGGATGTGCTCAGGCGTCATTTGATCAAAAATCGCCGTCTTCACAGCCGCCGGTGTGACACAGTTCACACGCACACCGGTGTCGGCCAGTTCTTTGCCGAGCGACTTGGTCAGTCCAATCACGGCCGCTTTGCTGGCACTGTAAGCGCTGGCGTTGGGGTTGCCGTCTTTGCCTGCGACCGAGGCGATGTTGACGATGCGGCCATAGTTGCGCGCTTTCATGTGTGCGCTCAGTTCACGGCAGCAGTGGAACAAGCCGTGCACGTTGACATCAAACACTTGTTTCCAAGCGTCCACCGGATAGTCCCAAACCTTGACGTTGGGGCCGGTGATACCGGCGCTGTTGACCAGCACATCAACACCGGCCAAGGCCGTGGTTTGCGCGGTGGCTTGGACTACCGACGCGTGGTCGGCCACATCCACTTGCACCGTGTTGACCACGGCACCCGGCACCGCTTTTCGGAGCGCATCGGCGGCGGCGCTCATGCCGGCGACGTCACGGTCCCAGATGGTGACGCGCGCGCCAGACGCCAACATGCGCTGCGCAATGGCAAAACCCAAACCGGTGGCGGCACCGGTGATGACCGCGTGGCGGCCTTTCATGTCAAGCAAATTCATGCGTTCTTTCTGCAAGTTAAATGGTCATGCCACCGTCCACCATGTAGGCGTTGCCGGTGGCGAAAATCGATTCATCAGAAGCCAAGAAGGTCACGATGGGTGCGATCTCGTGCGCCTGCGCCAAGCGGCCCATGGGCTGGCGGTTGATGAAGTCTTGCCGTGCCTGTACCGGATCGGCGTAGCTGTTGATGCGGTCTTGCAGTGAGGGCGTGTCCACCGTGCCGGGGCAAATGCAGTTGCAGCGAATGCCTTGCTTGACGTAATCGGCCGCCACACTCTTGGTCAAGCCAATCACCGCCGCCTTGCTGGTGCCATAGACAAAGCGATTGGGCAGACCGCGCACGCTGGAGCACACGCTGGCCATGTTGATGATGCTGCTGCTTTGGCCGGTGGCCTGGAACTGCGCCACCATCTTGGGCACCACGGCCTGGATCATCCAGAACTGCGAGCGCACGTTCAGGTTGAAAGCGAAGTTCCAATCCTCGTCGGTGGCGTCCACAATCGGGCCGTTGTGCACATAGCCTGCGCAATTGAACACGATGTCAATTTTCGGCAAGGCCGCCACCTGCGCTTGAATCGCGCTCTTGTTCATGACGTCGAGCACCGCGGTGTGCACACCGGCCACACCTTCGTAATCTTTCAGCAAAGCGGCGTTCACATCGGTAGCGTATACCGTCGCGCCTTCGGCGGCCATGCCCAACACAGCAGCTTTGCCGATGCCTTGGCCGGCGGCGGTGACCAGGGCGATTTTTCCTTGCAATCTCATGGGGTCTCCAAAATATGAATAACAGCGCTAAATGCGGACTGAGGGGCGAGCCGGGGCGCGGGCCGATCGGGTTTATCCTGATGGTGAATGTCTTGACGCCTCAGCGGGATGCATGCCACCATTGTGCAATTGGTCGGACCAATTTACCCATCCGTGTATTCCCTGATTTCCCCTCACTTCTGCATGAATTCACCGGTTCAAGAACCCCAGCGCCTCTACCGCCAGCTCGCGCAGCAACTGCGCGACTGGATGGTGGCGAGTGGCTTTGCACCGGGGGAGCGTTTGCCCGCTGAGCGCGACTTGGCCGCGCAGTGGGGCGTGAGTCGCTCCTCGTTGCGCGAAGCGGTGATTGCCTTGGAGGTAGAGGGAGCGATCGAGGTGCGCACCGGATCGGGCATTTACGTCACCGCCTTGGCACTGAGTCCAGCGCCCCGCGCCACCACCACGGGGCCTGGTGACTGGGGCCCGATGGAAGTGATGCAGGCGCGTGAATTGATTGAATCTGAAATGGCCGCGCTGGCCGCTGTGAATGCCAACCGAAGCGATTTACAAGCCCTGGCCAAAGCCTTGACACACATGAAAAAAGACATGGCGCGCAACCAGGTGCCGCGCCACGGCGACGAAGCCTTTCACATGGCGATTGCCAAGGCCTGCGGCAACAGCGTGTTGCTTGACACCTTGCATGGCTTTTGGCAAGCGCGCAGCGGCGCCCTGTTTGAGCGCCTGAGCGACTATTTTGAAAAACCGGCCTCTTGGCACACCGCTCTGGCCGAGCACGAAACCATTTACCAAGCGCTGTGTGCGCACGACGCCGGCAGCGCCAAGCGGGCCATGAAACACCACCTCAAACAAACCCACAAACGCTATAACGCCCATTGGCACAGCCTGTGATTTGGCAAACACTTGATTCAGAAAGACCTTATGCAAACTTTTATTCGCCTCCACCCTGCCGACGACGTGGTGATTGCCCGCAGCCAACTCATGAGTGGCAACCAGATTGAGGGCATGGCCGTGCGCGGCCTGATTCCTGCGGGCCACAAAATCGCCACCCGTGCCATCGCGCTCGGTGAGCCGGTGCGCCGTTACAACCAGATCATCGGCTTTGCCAGCCAGGCCATTGGCCCGGGCGAACATGTGCATGTGCACAACCTGAACATGGGCGCAGAGAAAGGTAACTTTGCCCGCGACTATGCGTTTTGCGCCGACGTCAAGCCCGATGCGCCGCGCCGTCACGCCACCTTCCAAGGCATTGTGCGCGCCGATGGGCGCGTGGCCACGCGCAACTACATTGGCATTTTGTCGAGTGTGAACTGCTCGGCCACGGCCGCGCGCGCCATTGCCGATCACTTTTCCAAACTCACCAACCCCGCCGCCTTGGCTGATTTTCCGAACATCGACGGCGTGGTGGCCTTGACCCACGGCACGGGCTGCGGCATGGACACCGGCGGCACCGGCATGCAACTGCTCGAGCGCACGTTGGCCGGTTACGCCACCCACGCCAATTTTGCCGGGGCGGTGGTGGTGGGTTTGGGCTGCGAAGCCAACCAGCTGCAAACCTGGCTGGCGCACAGCGGCTTGCAAGAAGGCAGTTCTTTGCACACCTTCAACATCCAAGACACCGGCGGCACGGCCAAAACCGTGGCCAAGGGCATTGAATTCGTCAAACGCATGTTGCCTGCGGCCAACGCGGTACAACGCGTGCCCTGCAGCGTGGAGCACATTGTGGTGGGCCTGCAATGCGGCGGCTCTGACGGTTACTCCGGCATCAGTGCCAACCCCGCGCTGGGCGCTGCGGTGGACCTCTTGGTGCAGCACGGCGGCACCGCCATCTTGAGCGAGACGCCTGAAATTTACGGCGCAGAGCATTTGCTCACGCGCCGCGCCGTGCGCCGCGAGGTGGGCGAAAAACTGGTGCAGCGCATCCGCTGGTGGGAGCATTACACCGAAATCAACCAGGGCGAGATGAACAACAACCCCTCGCCCGGCAACAAGGCGGGGGGCCTGACCACCATCTTGGAAAAATCACTCGGCGCAGTGGCCAAGGGCGGTACCAGCAATCTGCAAGCGGTGTACGAATATGCTGAGCCGGTCAAAGCGCACGGCTTTGTCTACATGGACACACCGGGCTATGACCCGGTCAGCGCCACCGGTCAGGTAGCGGGCGGCGCCAACGTGATTTGCTTCACCACCGGGCGCGGCTCGGCTTATGGCTGTGCGCCCTCGCCTTCGCTCAAACTCTCGACCAACACCGCGCTGTGGCAAAAACAAGAAGACGACATGGACATCAACTGCGGCGAGATCGTCGACGGCACAACCACCATTCAGGCCATGGGCGAAAAAATCTTTCAGCACATCTTGGACTGTGCCTCCGGCCAACTCAGCAAAAGCGAGCAACACGGCTACGGACAAAACGAGTTTGTGCCATGGCAAGTGGGCGCGGTGATGTAAGGCCGGTTTGTCCAGCCGCATACCCCTGTCCACATTCGCTTTCTTTTTGATTTACCGTTTTGATTGAACACCCTGCCATGAACCACCTCATTCCCGCCGCCCAACTCGAAACCCAGATCACCGCCCTGTTTGTCCAAGCCGGTGCCACTGCGGCCAACGCGCAGCAAGTGGCCGCCAATTTGGTCATGGCCAATTTGAGCGGCCACGACTCGCACGGCGTGGGCATGGCACCGCGCTATGTGGATGCGATTTTGGAAGGCAACCTCTCGCCCAACACCGATGTGGCCGTCAAGGTCGACACCGGCATGCTGCTGGGCCTGGACGGCCAGCACGGCTTTGGCCAGGTGGTGGGGGTGCAGGCCATGGCCATGGCGTTTGAGCGCGTGGCCGAGCACGGCGCTTGCATCATGTCGCTGGCCAGCGCCCACCATTTGGGGCGCATCGGTCACTTTGCTGAAATGGCCGTGGCCAAGGGCTGGGTCTCGCTGCATTTTGTCAGCGTGTTCTCGCGCCCGGTGGTGGCGCCGTTTGGCGGTGCCGACGGCCGCTTTGGCACCAACCCCTGCTGCATCGGCATCCCGCTGGGCTATGGCGCCACCGCGCAAGAACCCTTTGTGCTGGACTTTGCCACCAGCCGCGTGGCCCAAGGCAAGATGCGGGTGGCGCACAACGAAGGGCGCGAAGTCAAACCCGGCACCTTGATCGACGAACACGGCCACCCCACCAACAAGCCCGGCGTGGTGGTGGTGCCGCAAAGCAATGGCCGCATGGGCGCGCTGCTGCCGTTTGGCGAATACAAAGGCTTTGGCCTGGCGGTGGCTTGTGAGTTGCTGGGCGGCGCCTTGAGTGGCGGCGGCACTTGGCACAAGGCCGCCGACGGCCGCCGTGCGGTACTCAACAGCATGCTCACCATCGTCATCGACCCCGCCCGCCTGGGCACGCAAATGAGTTTTGCGCAAGAGTCACTGGCCTTCATTGACTGGCTGCGCCAAAGCCCGGATGCACCAGGCAGCGACGGCGTCACCTTGGCAGGTGAGCCTGAACGCAAGGCGCGCGCCGATCGCCTGCAAAACGGGGTCTCGGTGGACGACGCGACTTGGCAAGAAATTCAAGCTTCGGCGCAGAAATTGGGCATGGCGCTGTAAGTCATGCAGCTTTTAGACTGTGGCCGCAAGGACGCAGTTTTTCACTCCCCCCGTATTCGGCCAAGGAGGCCGTTGCCCCCTTAGAGAGCAAGGACGGCTTCAGGCCCTAAACCGTCTCTCGGCAAATCTTAAAGGGACAAATTTCAAAACAGTCATTCGGTGTCCATAACAGCAGGGCATTTGTAGCTTCTGCTGGCCATACAGGTTTGCAGTTGTGGCACTTAATTTTTAAATTCGCCGTGTTGGTTAATATCACTGAGGTCATCTGCAAAATTCAAGTAATTAATTCAGACGACCACGAACGGATCTACCAAAAATGTGGTTATCTCATCTATGAAAGTTGTCGCATGCTTCATGGTTTTCACGCCTTGCGGTGACGCAAATGCGGCATTCAGAGTTTCGGGATTTTCGAACCACAGTTCAACAATCCCATCAATAGGCAACCCCTCATAACCAACAACTTTCCCTTTAGGCGACTCGCGATGGGTGATCAGGTTTTGACGGTACCCCAATACACCTGGCAATGTCTTGACCAGACCCGAGTGGACAACACGCCACTCATGCGCGAACACTTCAGGACTCACGTCTGCACGGCGACGCAAAAATGACATGCGCTTGAGGGCCTTGTCCGGCGCGGGCGGCTTGATGACTTCGAAACACTCGGCCATCACAATTCTCAGGTATCCGATGAAGTGGCTCTCATCTTCAATGAGTTTCTCACCCAAGTCTTGTGAAAAGGCATTGTTCTTCCTTTTGGCATCGTCAAACCAGAGCTGGGAAATCCCATCAACCATCTCTGGCCCGCGCTTGTAACTTATACCCCTCTGTGCAGTGTCTGTTACATGGTTTTGCTGATACCTGAGCAGCCCAGGCAACTGGGACGCTATCTTCGAGTGAGTTTCACGCCAGTAGGATTTAAACCGCTCATCGGACCAATCTTCGCGTTTGTTTAAGAGTCCCATTCGTATTTGCATACTTTTCCCCAGTGTTCAGGTCTTGGTCTAATGAATGTTTAGCTTGAGTTCAAGGTCATCTGCAAATTAAAAATTTTTCATCGCGGTCATGATTTTGCGGATATCGAATAGTGAAAGCGAAGTCAGGTTTTAAGCGTGTCAAGGAACGCTTGCCGCTTTGATAACCAGACTTTGTGTCTCAGATTCCAATCCGTGAATTCTGGATCGCGCTCCAGAGTCCATTGCGCGTGCAAGGGCCAATAGGGATCGAACAATGCCTCTCTTCCTATCGCAACTAGATCTGCACCACCGGAGGTGAGTACATCTTCGGCCTGTTGCGCATCGAGGATCATTCCCACAGCTTGCGTGGTGATCCCGGTGTCGGCCTTGATGCGTTTAGAAAATGGAACTTGAAAGCCTAGGCCGCGGGCGACCGGCAATGCGTTGGTTTGCTCGGTCAAACCACCAGATGAACAATCCATAACGTCTATGCCAATCTCTTGCAGTCGAAGTACAAGTTCAATCGAATCATCAACGCTCCAACCACCGACAGCGCCATCGACGACAGAGATACGGCACCAAATAGGCTTTTCCTGGGGCCAAACGTCACGCACACAAGCGGCTATTTCGACGGCAAATCGCATCCTGCATTCCAGGCTACCACCGTATCCATCGGTTCGTTGGTTGGAGATCGGGGAGAGAAAACTGGTTATCAGATAGCCATGACCAAAGTGAAGCTCAATCACATCAAACCCTGCTTGATGGGCTCTTTTTGCCGCTTGGGTGAATTCGTTTTTGACACCTTCGATATCAGAAAGTGTCATCTCCTGTGGAGCCGACCAGCCCTCACCTGCAGGGATGGGACTCGGGCCAATGCGCGCCCACCTTGGATCAATGTCTTTCATCTCTTGAGGCGTTAGCGCCCTGCCACTTTCCCAGAGTGATTTGCTGCCAGCCTTACGACCTGCATGCCCCAACTGCACACCAATTGCCGCACCACATTGATGCACGAAGTCAACAACTTGCCGCCACGGTTCGATGTGTCCATCTTCCCAAAGGCCTGCATCGTCTTGCCCAATTCGTCCTACTGGAGAGACCGCAGTGCTTTCTGTGAGAATCAGTCCAGCTCCGCCAAGAGCAAATTTACCCAAATGAACAAGATGCCAATGGTTGGCAAATCCACCAGGAGCAGCATGCTGCATCATGGGCGCGATCACAATACGGTTCTTTAACTCAAGAGAGCGAACACGCAGCGGCTGAAACAGCGCTGTTGTCATTGTTTTCTTTCTGTCAGTGTGTACCGAGATAAGCCGCTCGAACTGCGGGGTCTTTGAGCAATTGCGCACCAGTGCCTTCCAGGGTGATGTGACCCGTTTCCAAAATGTACGCACGGTCTGCAACAGCCAACGCCTTATTTGCCATCTGCTCCACCAACAAGATGGTCAAACCCAACTCACGCAGCGCTTTAATAGATTTAAAAATATCCAAAACGATCAGAGGAGCCAGTCCAAGAGAAGGCTCGTCCAGCAAAAGCAATTTGGGTTCGCTCATCAGTGCCCGCGAAATAGCCAACATCTGTTGCTCACCACCAGAAAGAGTTCCCGCCATTTGATTGGCTCGCTCTTTGAGCCGAGGAAAGCGCTGGTATTCGCGCTCGATGAGCCGTTGAACTCGATCTTCATCCGATCTAATCAGGTACGCGCCCAGCAGAAGATTTTCAAAAACGGTCTGATCTGGAAACACACCCCTCCCCTCAGGGGACAAAGCCACACCCAATCCGACGCGTTGATGAGGAGGAACTTGAGTGCAGTCCTCTCCATTGATGAACACCTTACCAGTACTGACAGGCTCCAGACCCACAATGCCTTTAAGCAGGGTACTTTTACCCGCGCCGTTGGAGCCAATGATGGTGACAACTTCGCCCTCCTTGACATAAAGTGATACGCCTTTTACGGCCTGAATAGCCCCATAGGACAGTTCAACTGATTCAATATTTAACACTGTTGGACTTTCACGCTAGATGAGCTTCTGCATCCTCGGTACCGAGGTAAGCTTCCACCACTTTGGTGTTGGCTTGAACTTGCGCAGGCGAGCCTTCTGCAATCTTGATGCCGTAATCCAAAACAATCACGTGGTCAGACACACGCATTACGAGGTCCATATGGTGCTCCACCATCAGGATAGAAAGCCCCATTCGACTGATGCGGATGAGCAAATCACCAAGTTCAGCAGTTTCTTGAGGATTCAAACCCGCAGCTGGCTCGTCCAGTAGCAACAACTCTGGATCAGTTGCCAAAGCGCGTGCAAGCTCAACGCGACGCTGCAGACCATAGGGTAAGCTTCCCGCCGGCGCCTTTGCAAGGTTGGAAAGTCCTACCAGTTTCAACAATTCGAGAGAGCGTTCGCGCGCAGCTGCTTCTTGTCGGCCTGCTGTGGGAAGAAATAACAAGGAATCAAAGAAGGTATTCGTCATGCGGGTGTGCCGCCCCAGCATCACGTTATCGAGAACGGACAAATCGCCGAACAAACGCAGATTTTGAAATGTGCGCCCCATCCCAAGCGAACAAATTGCATGTGCCGGTCTGGCTACAACACTCCGGCCAGAAAAGATAATTGACCCAGAGTCGGGCGGAACAATACCGGTCAACATATTGATCATGGTGCTCTTGCCGGCCCCGTTGGGCCCGATCAGGGCATGTACGTGACCACGTTTGAGCGTGAATGACACGTTTTGAGCTGGTTTGATACCGCCGTACGCCTTGGTTACTGCCTCTACTTTCAGCAGCTCTGAGGCCCCGTCACTGGAAAGTTTCAATCGCACCTGCGTATCTTTTTCCTCTGCTAATTTGATTTCAGCTAGATTTTTTTTCCGAATCAGTTGATTGAGAATACCCATCACGCCACCTGGCATGAAGTACAGGGCAAACAACAAGAGCGCACCATAAATAAAGTGCTGTACTGATGGCCAACTCGCCAGACCTGCCTCAATCAAGGTCAGAATTACTGCGCCCACCAATGGTCCGTAGATTGACCCCACACCTCCAAATAGAACAAGCAACAAAATGAAGATCGATAAATGAAAGTTAATAAAGTCAGAGTTGATGTATTGATTCTGCTGAGCCACCATGGCACCAGCCAAGCCACAGGTCACTGCAGCAACGACAAAGGCAGTAACTTTGCCACGGTAGACACGGACACCCACTGAAGAGGCAGCAATTTCATCGGCCTGAATCGACAGCCAGGCACGCCCCTGGCGAGATGAAACTATGTTGCGGATCAAAATATGCACAAATGCCGACAACCCAATTCCGAACCACACCCATTGGTGCATGCTTAGCGGTTGGCTATTCCAGGTCAATGGGCGAATGCCAAATAAGCCTTGAGCGCCCCCGAAAACCTCTGACCACTCCGTCACTAATTTTTCAACCACGATGCCAAATGCCAGCGTCACCATCGCAAGGTATGGCCCCTTTACCCGCAAAGAAGGCAAAGCGATCAAGACGCCGCAAACACCCGACACCACGCCGCCCAAAACAAATGCCAACCACGGGTCAATCTGCGTTTTGATAGTCAACAGTGCGACTGCATATGCGCCTGCAGCAAACAGCCCCGCTTGCCCCAAAGACTTTTGTCCTGCGTAACCCACCAGCACGTTCATTCCGGCGCCGCACAGGTAGTAAACGCACATCATGAAAGCGATTCGCAGGTAGTAATCATTTGCGACAACACCTACACCGACCGACAACAGCGCAACAACAGTGACCACACCCAGAAAGTGTCTTGTACTCTTCATACTTTTTCCACCACGTTGGTGCCGAAGAGACCATTGGGACGTAAAGCGAGAACTAAGATGACCAACCCAAAAATCGCGACCTCGCGCCACTGAGCCGACCAGAGGTTCACAAACGATTCCAGTACACCTAAGATAAAGCCACCAAAGACACATCCACGTGCATTGTTTAAACCCCCAACCATTGCAGCAGAGAATCCTTTGAGTCCTACCGCCAAGCCCATAAAGAGGGAAGCTTGCGCAATTGGCGCGAGCAGGAATCCTGAGAGTCCAGCCAGACTGGAACTGATCACAAATGCACCAATCATGACCAAGTCAACGTTAATTCCCATCAGGCTGGCCACATTTTGATTTTGTGCCACGGCTCGCATGGCTTTACCCATCATGGTTTTACGCATCACATGATCAAAAGCCACCATGATGATGACTGAAACAAATAGCATGAGAATTTCTTGAGGCCGAACGCCTATGCCCACGAGGCGTATCACATCGTCCCCAACTGGACTGGGCACAACAACAGGCTTTGGGCCCCAGATGGCCAAACCAATGCTCTGCAAAATCACACCAAACCCCAGGGTGCTCATGACCCATGCCATGCCTGGGCGTTTAGAGAATGGACGTACCCCAAGAGTGAACAGTAGCCAGCCGATTAGCCCCATGACCGCCAAACTTGCCAACAAAGCACCAAGTTGTGCCGGCGCGCCAGGATCAGCACCTCCAAAAGAAGTCGATGTGGGCAACTTACCCACAGCGAGAAAAAGCACACTCATGCCAATGAATGCACCAGCAGAAACAAACTCACCATGAGAAAAGTTCAGCGTTTTGGTTGTTGTGAATGTCACACTGAAACCGAGTGCGACAAGCGAATAAGCGCTGCCTACTGCCAAGCCACTGATTAAAGCTTGAAGTATGGATTCCATGGAGACTCCTGGTAATGGCAAGTGCCGGGCGAGGCTCACCCCTCGCCCGGCACTTGTGAATTAGCGTTTGTAATCGTTGACCGACATGGTTTTGATGATCTCGTCGCTGTACTTCAGAAGTTGATCACCATTCCACCTCACAAAGCTCAAATCAGAAGCCGTCAGGGCTTCATGATCTGTCTTGTTAAATGGTTTGTCGTAAGACTTCATCACACCATTCACAGGGGCCTTCAAGTTCTCCAGTGCATCCTTCATTTTGGATCCGTCGGTGCCACCCGCTTGCTTGATGGCGTCAGCTACCAGCAAAACTGCGTCATAACCATGGATCACAAATGGGAAGGCGCTAGGCGCAGCCAGTTTAGACACCGTGCGATCGTAGAGTTTCTTCTGCGCAGGCGTAGAAGGGCTGACCATCGTGCGCATGAAGATGGGCTTACCGGCGAGGTTTTTACCGGCTGCGTCATAGAAAGTGATGTTGTCTGCCGCCCAGGAAGTCAAGACAAGGGGGAAGTAGTTGATCTTCTCCATGCTGCGCATCATCTGGCCGATGGGGGTGCCCTGCGCCCACAGCAAAATCGTGTCAACCCCTGCGGCTTTCATCTTGTTGAGTTGCGAAGTCATGTCGGTATCGGCTACACCAAATTTTTCTGTAGCAACAGCACTCATCCCATGCAATTTCAGGATTTCTTCCAGATCTTTGAGACCACCTTGGCCGTATCCGGTGGTTTCTCCCATTAAGCCTATGGTTTTCTTCGGCAGTTTTGCGACATAGGTAACCAATGCAGCCACTTGTTCTCGGTCCACCATCGAAACACGGAACATGTAGTTATCAGCACCTGGACTCATTGCCTTGGTGATATCTGTGCCCGAACCAATCATGCCCATGGACACGATCTTTTTTTGGTTTGGAATGTGGCGCCATGCCAGGGCGTTGCCGGAGTTCGTAGGACCAAAGACCGCAACCACTTTCTCGTTGTCAATAAGGTCACTCATATTTTGAATTGACTTTGGTGGCTGAGACTGGTCATCGCGAACAACCAAAGTCAGTTTGCGACCCAAAACACCACCTGCGGCATTGATGTCTGCAATTGCAGCTTCAATTCCGATGACGCCAGCTTTACCGCTCTGTGCCGAAGGGGACGCTGACAGATCCCCGTTGAAGCCAAGCTTGATGTCTTGCGCGTAAGAAACAACGGCAGCACTCAGAGTGGCTGCAATTGCGGTTCGCTTGAGGATATTTGCAATGCTCATGATGTCTCCTGACTTTAGTTAGTGGCCTGTGGCCGGGTTTTCCGCTGTGCGAAACTTGAAAATTCATTTAATGATTTATCAGGCAAGAAATCCGCCATCCACAGCCAAAGTGACCCCTGTCACGTAACTGGCCATATCGGAAGCCAAAAAGATGACCGGCCCCACCAATTCCTGTGCTTGGCCCACACGTCCCATGGGTGTTCTTGCCATGAATTTTTCCAATCGTTCGGGTGATTCACGAGTGTGCGACGTCATCGGTGTTTCGATCACGCCTGGGGCGATGGCGTTCACGCGAATACCATCTTTGGCAAGCTCTACGGCAAGGGCTTGAGTCAATTGCTTCACTGCACCCTTTGAGGGCGAATAACCGACAACGTTAGAAATACCAACGAAGGAGGCAATCGAAGCAAGATTGATGATGGCACCCTTTGTTGCTCGCAAGGCCGGCAGAAATGCGTGGGTAGGATTGAAGGTGCCCATCACATTCACATCCAAAGTTCGCGCGAGGTTCTCGGCAACTTTCGGACTGTCTATGCCTTCGCGAACGATGATGCCTGCGTTGTTAATCAGGATGTTGATATTTCCAATCTCTTTGGTTATCGTTTCGGCCAGAAAATTGCACTGCTCTGCGGATGTGACATTCAGACCATAGGTGGTGGCTTGCCCTCCTGCATTGACAATTTCTTGAGCAACTGCTTGCGCATTTTTCTCAACCACATCAGTGACGATAACTTTCGCTCCGGCTTTTGCCAGGCCCATTGCAATTGCGCGCCCATTGCCTTGGCCCGCACCTGTCACAAGGGCGATCTTTCCAGACAAAATCTGGGGCGCCATATTTGCAGTGATTTCCATTTATCTCTCGATGGTTAGATTTTTCATTGATGCAACTGCTTCAATAATTGCAGACTCACCTATAAAGAATGATCTTGCGCAAGGGCCTTGCCCACCACATAACCAAAAGTCACTGCCGGGCCCAGCGTGATGCCTGCTCCAGGGTAATTGCCACCCATAATGCTTGCCGCGTCGTTCCCTACGGCATACAGGCCCTTCACAGGACGCTTGTCTTTGGTCATGACTTGGCATGATGCATCTGTCGCGAGACCGGCAAATGTGCCAATCTCGCCGACTACGATCTTGATGGCGTAGAAGGGTCCCTGCTGGATCGGCGACATGCAAGGATTAGGCTTTACCAGCGAATCACCTTGGTATCGGTTGTAAGCTGTACTGCCTTTACCAAATTGAGTGTCAACCCCTGTCAACGCATCTCGATTGAACGTCTCAACTTCTTCCTTTAGAGCTGCAACTGGTACACCAATGACGCTTGCCAGTTCATCAAAACTGCCGCCACGTTTGAGGTAACCACTCTTGAGATGCTTGCCAATGGGTAACGGGGATGGCGCAACGGCCCCCATGCCATATTCACGCAAGTGCGCATGGTCACAGATGAGCCAGCAAGTCACCTCACCATTGTTATGACATGCCTTGACCAAGTTCTGAACGAAGTCATGATAAGAAAGTGCTTCGTTTCCAAAACGACGACCATTCTTTGTGATGGCGATCACACCAGGCTTTGCACGGTCAATGAAATGCGGCATGACACCTTGTGTGCCATCACTTCTTTTCGATACCGATGTGGGGCACCAGGCCGCAGCGTTCGGGATGGTGGGATCCACCCAACCGCCAACGGACTCCCCCAGTCGAAGTCCATCGCCCGTATTCAACTCTGGCGAAGGCGTGAAGTGCTCGCGACCAGTTGGCGCGTGGGGAAACAGTTGCTTGCGACGTTCGATGTCAAAGGGGAACCCCCCGCACGCCAGAACCACGCCGCGCTTGACACGGATATCTACTTCATCACCATCCCGAACTACTGTGACCCCCACAACGCAATCACCCTCCACAATCAGTTTTTTGACAGGAGTGGACAATTGAACAGGGATATTCAAATCCATCGCGGCCTTGGCCAAACGGCCTGCAAGCGCATTGCCGTTAGTGAGGGTCATTCCACGGCCATGGACCAACACATCCAAAAAATGACTGGCAAACTTTTTGGCCACAAACCAAAAGGATTCGAACGATTTAAATACACGCAGAAAATGCCATAGTTCTTTGCCCGAGCCGAGCATCATCCCGAAAACTGTCAATTCGGGAACCGGAGGTGCAAGTTGCTTAACCCGCTCACCCAGTTCACGTGCATCAAAAGGTCGAGTCACCATTGAACGGCCACCAGGCAGTCCACCTGGAGCTTCTGCATGGTAGTCAGGGAAGACGAGTGGCATATCGAACTGAACACAAGTCTTACGGGTGAAAAAGTCTATCGCCTTGGGGCCGTTCTCAATAAACGCATCCACGCGTGCCCCATCAAAGTGCGATGTTGCCTCGTGTTGGAGATAGCTTCTTGCTGCACCTTGGGGCTCGTGAAGACCTTGTTCAGTGGCAAGCGACGTTCCAGGTATCCAGAGCCAACCACCCGAACGTGCCGTGGTGCCACCAAATACCGCTGCTTTCTCCACCACGAGAACTTTCAGGCCTTCATATGCAACCGTCACGGCCGCTGACATGCCAGACGCGCCAGTGCCCACCACGACGACGTCATATTCCGCATCTTGCTTTGCCATTGCTCTCTCCATTCACAGGGTTTTATATTTGCAGACGTTAGTTTATGGCGAATAAGTGCGCCTTAATCTAATGGTTATCCCCAGTTGGATGTATTTAGCATTGGTAAATTATTTGTCTAAATCTAATTAGATTGCTAGAATCTAGAAGTGGAGGAATCTATGGTGAATGACTCAGATATGGAATCGAGCGACTCTGGAGGCGAAAAAGAACGCCGTGGCATTCAATCCATCGAGGTTGGTGGACAGTTGCTGTTGGCGCTGGGAAATCATGGGCGGCCAATGCCTTTAAGGGACTTGGCAAAGGCCGCCGGCATGCTTGCCGGCAGAGCACATCCCTATTTGGTGAGCTTTTCAAAGTTAGGCTTGGTGACGCAAGAGCCCTCAAGCGGCTACTACTGGCTTGGCCCCACCGCCATTCAGTTGGGACTTGTGAGTCTGAAGATGCTGAATCCAGTACGCGAGGCCACACCTTTTGCCGAGGATTTAGCACGTGAAACGGGCCACAGTGTTGCGCTTTCCGTCTGGGGCACTCAAGGCCCAACTATCGTTTTCTTGTTTGATGCAATTTATCCGTTACACACAAACATCAGAACCGGTACGCTCATGTCTTTAGCTGGCACTGCAACTGGGAGGTTGTTTGCAGCATATCTGCCTTCAAAATTGATTGAGGAGTTCATGCTTGAAGACCACCGGCGACTTGGGCCTGATATTGCCAACCCTATAACGCCTGAAAGCGTTCAAGAGTTGCTCATGGAAGTGCGTAAACATGGACTATCACGAGCCCTCAACAACCCGACGCCAGGAGTCTGTTCCTTTGCGGCCCCCGTTTTTGATTACTCGGGAAACATCGTTCTAGGTTTGACCTTGTTGGGGCGTTCAGGTTCTTTTGACTTCAACTGGGATGGACCTCAAGCACAAGCTGCTAAGCGTTGTGCTGCCGAGATTTCAAAGCGACTGGGTAACACTTCGTCTCGACAAAACTAGTTGACTTATTGAACTCGAATCAATTTCTTACCCCTCAGTTTGAGGTCAACTGACTGCCCGACGGATTGAATAAAAGCCAAGGTTAGAAATGCACTGGTAATGCCCGCTGCGGAGAAATCCACCCGATCTTCTAATCCGATGCGAACGGCCTCTTGCGCGACATTGGCATCACTCAGCCGCCCAAGCCAAACCGCCTTCATAAATTCAGATCAAGCAGACACCCGCCATTTGCAGTCAGGCCAATATCAAAAATTCCTGACGCTCAGCGCAGCAAGCTCAAGCAAGCGTCCAGGTGCAGCATCACCGGACGCTTAAAGCCCGAGCGGGCAAATTGCTGCAAGCGGCCTAAGGCAAAGGCCATCAGCAGTGAGGCCTTGACCTGTGCTTCGGCGCTCGGTGTGGCGCCGCCAGCATCCAGCGCGCCTTCGCGCAGCGTTTGGCGCAGCACCGATTCCACTTTGTCGAACAGCAAGTTCATGCGCTCTTGCAACCGCTCGTTCTCCAGCACCAGGGCTTCACCCGTCATGACCCGCGACATGCCCGGATTTTTTTCTGCAAATTGCAGCACCATGGTGACGATGCGCGCAGCCTGCGCCGCGCCAGGCGCTTCTCGCTCTTGCACCTGTCGGATCAAAGCCATCAAAGACTGCTCGATGAAATCAATCAGCCCTTCAAACATCTGCGCCTTGCTGGCAAAGTGGCGGTACAGCGCGGCTTCACTGATCTCCAAACGTGCCGCCAAAGCGGCGGTGGTGACACGCTGAGCCCCGGGCTGTTGCAGCATGGCCGCCAGGGTTTGCAATATTTGCACCCGTCGCTCGCCCGGCCTAGGCCGCTTGCGCGCCGCAACGGGAGATTCGTCGTCTGAGGCGTGGTCGGGCTGGTCTTCAGGCGCGGTCATGGGCAGGGGGTCAATGGCTGCGGATCATGGTGCCAAAGGCTTGGTCAGTCAAAATCTCCAGCAGCATGGCGTGGGGCACGCGCCCGTCAATGATGTGCACCGCCTTGACGCCGCTTTTGGCCGCGTCCAGCGCGCCTGCAATCTTGGGGATCATGCCGCCGCTGATGGTGCCGTCCGCGCACAACTCGTCTATGCGTGTAGGCGTCAGCTCGGTCAGCAATTCACCAGCCTTGTCCAGCACACCCCGGATATTGGTCAGCATCAGCAGTTTTTCGGCTTGCAACACGGTGGCCAGTTTGGCCGCCACCACATCGGCGTTGATGTTGTAGCTCTCGTTGTTCTCGCCAAAACCGATGGGGCTGACCACCGGGATGAAGGCGTCGTCTTGCAGCGCTTTGAGCACGCTGGGATCGATCGACACGATGTCGCCCACCTGGCCCACATCGTGTTCTTTGCTGGGGTCTTGCGTGTCCAGCAAGCGCAGTTTTTGGGCGCGGATCAAGCCGCCGTCACGTCCCGTCAGGCCCACCGCCTTGCCACCGGCGCGGTTGATCATGCCGACAATGTCTTGCTGCACTTCGCCGCCCAGCACCCACTCCACCACCTCCATCGTCTCGGCATCGGTCACCCGCATGCCTTGTATGAACTCGCCTTTTTTGCCCAAGCGGTGCAGCGCGCTTTCGATCTGCGGGCCGCCGCCGTGCACCACCACAGGGTTCATGCCCACCAGTTTGAGCAGCACCACGTCTTCGGCAAAAGCTTGTTGCAAAGCCGGGTCGGTCATGGCGTTGCCGCCGTATTTGATGACCAGTGTTTTGCCCTGGAACTTACGGATGTAGGGCATGGCCTGGGCCAGGATGTCGGCTTTGACTTGGGGGCTCAGGCCGGCTGATGCAGAAGGTGCGGTCATGGTGAAAAGTCTTCCAAAAAATTCAGGCGGGTGACAGTATTTCGGCCAGCATGCGGTCGACGCCGAGCTGCCAAGCGGGCAGGTGCAGGCCCCAAGTGGTTTGCAATTTGCGGGTGTCCAAACGCGAATTGTGCGGGCGGCGCGCCGGCGTGACAAAAGCGCTGCTGGCGACGGGGGCGATTTCTTGCACTTTCAAGATTTTTTCTGGCGCCTGGTGCCGGGCGGTCTTGATCACATGTTGGGCATAGCCATGCCAAGTGGTTTGTCCTGCGGCCACCAGATGGTAAATACCGCACAGGTCGGCCACAGTGATGGGATCGGTCACACCCATCACATGACGGATCGCATGGGCTGTGACGTCGGCAATCAAATCGGCACCGGTGGGTGCGCCAAACTGGTCGTCGATCACGGTCAAGCGCTCACGCTCTTGCGCCAAGCGCAGCATGGTTTTGGCAAAGTTGCCGCCCCGGCTGGCATAAACCCAACTGGTGCGAAAGATCAGGTGTTTGCAACCACTGGCCAAAATCAAATGTTCGCCTTCCAGTTTGGTCTGGCCGTACACGCTCAAAGGCGCGGTGCTGTCGTCCTCTTGCCAAGGCGTTTGGCCCTGGCCGTTGAACACATAGTCGGTCGAGTAGTGCACCAGCCAAGCACCCACGGCCTTGGCCGCTTGCGCCAAGGCACCCGGCGCGGTGGCGTTGAGCAGGCGCGCCAGTTCAGGCTCGCTTTCGGCTTTGTCCACAGCGGTGTGCGCGGCCGCATTGACGATGACCTGGGGTTGAAAGTTCAGCACCGTTCGCACCAGCGCCTCAGGCTGGCTCAGGTCACCACAAGCCACTGTGCTGTGTCGGTCGAGCGCCAACAGCTCGCCCAAAGGGGCCAAGCTGCGCTGCAGCTCCCAACCCACTTGGCCATTGCGGCCGAGCAGCAAAATTTTCATGCCGCCCCTTCAGCTACCGCATATTGCTTTTGCACCCAGTCTCGGTAGGCGCCGCTTTGCACGTTGCTGACCCATTCGGGGTGGGCCAAATACCATGCCACGGTTTTGCGAATGCCAGTGTCAAAGGTCTCCGCCGGCTTCCAGCCCAACTCTTGCTCCAGCTTGCGTGCATCGATGGCATAGCGCCGGTCGTGGCCCGGGCGGTCAGTGACGCTGATGATTTGTGTGGCATAGCTGCTGCCGTCTGCCTTGGGGCGCATTTCGTCGAGCAACTTGCACACGGTGTGCACGATCTCGAGGTTGGGCTTTTCGTTCCAGCCGCCCACGTTGTAGGTCTCCCCCAAACGGCCGACTTGCAGCACCCGGCGAATCGCGCTGCAATGGTCTTTCACATACAGCCAGTCGCGGATCTGCATGCCGTCGCCATACACCGGCAGGCTCTTGCCCGCCAGGGCGTTGACGATCATCAACGGGATCAGCTTTTCAGGAAAGTGAAACGGCCCGTAATTGTTCGAGCAGTTGGTGGTGATCACTGGCAAACCATAGGTGTGGTGCCAAGCGCGCACCAAATGGTCCGACGCGGCCTTGCTGGCCGAATACGGGCTGTTGGGTTCGTAACGGTGGGTTTCGGCAAAAGCGGGTTCATGCTGCGCCAGCGAGCCGTAGACCTCGTCGGTGGAGACATGCAAAAAGCGGAAAGCGGATTTTTCAGCCAGTGGCAGTGCAGACCAATAGCCGCGCACAGATTCGAGCAAACGAAAGGTGCCGACGATATTGGTTTCTATGAACTCGCCCGGTCCGTGGATGGACCGGTCCACATGGCTTTCCGCTGCGAAGTTGATCAGCGCGCGGGGTTGGTGGGTTTGCAACAGCTGCGTCACCAAGGCCGCATCGCCAATATCGCCCTGCACAAACACGTGATGCGGATTGCCCTGCAGGCTGGCCAGGGTCTCCAAATTACCGGCGTAGGTCAGTTTGTCCAGATTGACCACGCATTCCGCGGATTCGGCCAACCAGTCCAAAACAAAGTTGGCGCCAATAAAGCCGGCACCGCCGGTGACAAGAAGGGTCATAGTGTGAGCTTATAAAATCAGGTGATGCCCAAAATGAGCAGTCGCACCCCGTGCAGGCATTCTGCGCCAAGGCATAATTTTAGAAGCAGTTGGACGTCCCCTGGGGTCCTGGCAGCGGTTACAGTGTGAAATCGAATCCCCAGGAGTCCTGACCATGTCCCCCAAACCTTCCCCCTCCGACGCCAAGAACAGCTCAGACAGCCCTTCTGAAGAGTCCTCTCAACACATCTGGCTGGCTGGTCTAGGGGCCATGGCCAAAGCACAATCGCAAGGCACCAAGGCCTTTGAGGCCTTGATTGCCGACGGTCTGGCCTTTCAGCGAAAAACCCAGATGGCGGCGCAGGAAAAAATCTCTGAAGCCACCGAACAACTGAGCCATTTGGCCAAAGACTTTGGTCAGCACACCACAGGGCGAATTGACCGCTTAGAGCATTTATTTGAAGACCGGGTGGCACGCGCCTTGACCCGATTGGGGATCCCGTCCATGGCCGATGTCCAAGCGCTGACCGATCGCGTGGCGCAACTGGAGTCTCAACTGGCCAAGACCAAGGCCCAAACCGCGAGGGCAACGGCGAGCCCACGGACTGCGACGGCGAAAGCAAAAGCACGCCCCGCAGGCAAGTCATTGCGCTGAAGCCTTGGCCTGACCCCTCGCGCAAGGGATAAATCCGATGGTCAAAAAAGCCCCACGCCGAACCGCTGAACGCATCGTCACGGTGTCACTGGACCTGTTCAATCGGTTCGGCGAGCCGAATGTGTCGACCACCTTGATTTCGTCCGAATTGAACATCAGTCCTGGCAATCTTTACTACCACTTCCCAGCCAAAGACACCCTGGTCAACCATTTGTTCGACAGCTACGAAACCGCCATCATGAGCTTGCTGGAGGCCAGCAGTGACGTGCACGATGTGGAAGATGCTTGGTTCTTCATGCACTCCCTGTTCGAGCTGATTTGGGATTACCGGTTTTTGTACCGCGACCTGAATGACTTGTTGTCGCGCAACCGCCACCTGGAAACCCATTTCAAACTGATTTTGGAAAGCAAAACCGCCGCCTTGCGCGCACTGCTGGAATCCATGGCCCATGCACAAAAACTGAAAATCGACGCGCAAACGGTGGAAACCTTGTCGGCCAGCATGGCGGTGGTGGTGACCTATTGGCTCAGTTATGAATACGTGCGCGACCCGCGCCATGCGATGGAGCCGCAAAGTGCCGGGATGGCCTTGGCGCGGGGTGCGCGCCATGTGCTGTCACTGCTCACGCCTTATTTGGCCGACGCCGCGCAGCAAGCCCATTTGCAACAGCTTTCATCCGCCTACCAAGACTCTAGCGAACGTCTCTAAGCTTGTCCGCCAAAACGGTGCATGGCCAGCGTCAACAAGCCATCAAAAATCAGGCTGTCCACCAAATCAAATTGAATCGACATGCTGGGCGCCATCTTCCAGCCAGCGCCGCCGGTCATCACGCACATCGGCTCTTGCCCAGCATGCTCACGCAAATGCGTGACCATGCGCTCACAAGCCCCGGCAATGGCAAAAGTGCCACCACTGGTGAGCGCATCGCTGGTGTTGGTGGGAAACTCGCGCACATCGCCGGTGGGCACATGCAAGCCGGCAGTCCCTGACTCCAGTGCGCGCAACATGATGCCGTGGCCGGGCAAAATAATGCCACCCAAAAATTTACCGTCTTGGTCGATGGCTTCAACGGTCACCGCTGTCCCCACCATGACCACGACCAGGGGCCTGGCCGGACCTTGGGCCAGCATGCGTTGGCGCGCACCAATCATCGCCACCCAGCGGTCCGAACCCAAACGGGTCGGGTGGTCATAGCCGTTTTGCAGACCGGCCTCTGCCGCACTGGAGACTACCCATTGGGGCGAGACGTCCCACAATTCCATTTGTTCTTGAACTCTGCGTTTGACCGCATCCCCGGCCACCACGCAGCCGATCATCCGGGCCGGTGCAGGTAACTGGGCCCACGGGCCTTCGGACAGTCTTTCAATGTTTTCAAGAAACTCGGCGCCTTGGGCCAGGACCTTGGCATGCGGGTGGGGGTTTTCATAAAGCGCCCATTTCAAACGGGTGTTGCCAACGTCGAGGGCCAATATGTTCATCGCAGGATCATCATGAATTTCACGTTCCCCATTATCACCTTGCCAGCCCAAGCCAGCGCACACGAACGGGGACGCCTGTATGGCCAGGCGGCCACGTCGCAGATCCGCCACAGCGTCGTGACCTATGCCAAGTTGTTTGCCTGTTGCGGCATTGATTGGGCCCAAGCCGGCCAGCGTGCAAGGACTTACACCGAAGTGATCAACGCGCTAGACCCCTTGTTGATGCCAGAGATGCAAGGCATTGCCGACGGCAGTGGCTGGCAATTGGACGATATCTTGGCCTTGAATTGCCGCACCGAGATCTTGCCGCCCAACTTTCTGAGTGACGACACTCACTCCTCGGCCGCCGCCTTGGCCGCCAACCGCCTGGCGGGCCTGCCCGATTGGCAGCCAGACCAAGCCTTGGACCCGCACCTGCGCGACGGTGAATGCACATCCATGTGTGTGCAAGGGCGCGTCAGCGAGGACGGGCATACCTGGTTCGCACAAAACTGGGACTGGATCGGCCGCCAGCGGGCCGCCTTGGTGATTTTGAAAACCCACTGCGCGCAAGGCCGCGCCCTGACCACGCTGACCGAGGCCGGCATGCTGGCCAAGATTGGCATGAATGCCGCCGGCTTTGCCTTGGGACTGAACATCTTGCGCTCCACCCATGACGGCATGAAGCCGGGGGTGCCCGTGCACATTGTGCTGCGCCATTTGCTCAGCTGCGACTCGGTGGCCCATGCGCGGGAACGTTTGGCCTACATGGCCAGCTTGGGTTTTGGTGCCGCCTCCAATGTGCCCTGCGCCGACGCGCAAGGCGAGGTTGCGTGCTTTGAAATTGCCCCGGCAGGCTGGGCCGAACTGAAACCCGAGAACGGTGTGGTGATCCACACCAACCACTTCATGTGCGCCCCGCTGCTGGGCGAGCAATCGCCCATCGGCTTGGCCTTGTCCAGCCAACCCCGCCTCAACACCGCTGCACAGCATGCAGCGCAAACTGGATTGGGTTTTGAAAAATTACAGGCCTTTTTGCGCGATGAGTCGGATGGTTATTTGTCCATCTGCCGCACCCCTAACCCCGCTTTGCCTCCAGAGGGACGGGTTGAAAGCGTG
>CANGEE010000034.1 GCA_947452635.1 Comamonadaceae bacterium
TCTCTGGTTAATAAGTTGGTGCGCGGGGCGGGACTCGAACCCGCACAGTGTTGCCACCGTCAGGACCTAAACCTGGTGCGTCTACCAATTTCGCCACCCGCGCGGGTCCAAATAAAACGGGCGGACAGGCCAAGCACGCCACAATGTGCCTACTCAACCTGATCGCCCGCGTGAAATCGGTCAACCGGCTATTTTACCCACGAAAGTGGGTTGCCTCATTCGGGCTTGCGAACCCGGAACCAAGCCGCGTACATGGCCGGCAAGGCCAACAGGGTGAGGACCGTGGCGACGATCAGGCCGCCCATGATGGCCACCGCCATCGGCCCCCAAAAAACGCTGCGCGACAACGGGATCATGGCCAGCACGGCTGCAGCCGCGGTCAGCACAATCGGCCGCAGGCGGCGCACCGCCGACTCGACAATCGCCGTCCAAGCCGGGATGCCCTGGGCGCGGTCTTGCTCAATTTGGTCGATCAAAATGACCGAATTGCGCTGAATCATGCCCATCAAGGCGATCACGCCCAACAAGGCCACAAAGCCAAACGGGCGGTTCAGCGCCAGCAACGATGCGGCCACCCCCGCCATGCCCAAAGGCCCGGTCAGGAACACCAACATCGCGCGGCTGAAGCTTTGCAACTGCAGCATCAACAGCGTGAAGGTGATGAACAGCATCACCGGCACGCCGGCGGCAATCGAGGCCGAGCCTTTGGCGCTTTGCTCGACCGCACCGGCCACCTCAATGCGGTAATCGGTCTGGCCTGCCGCGTGCCATTGGGCCTCCAGCGCTTTGAGCTCAGGCAGCAACTGCGCCGTCACCGTGGCGCCTTGTAGACCTTCGGCCAGGTCGCTTTGCACCGTGATCGCATAGTCACGGCCTTGACGCCAAATCACGCCCGGCTCCCAACCGAACACCGGCTTGGCTATTTGCAGCAGTGGCACAGACTTGCCCGACGCGGTAGGCACGTAGCCCTGGCCCAGGTCGGTGATCGCATCTCGCTCGCTTAAGGGTTGACGCAGCACGATGTCGATCAGCTTGTCGCCGTCGCGGTATTGCCCCACGGTGGAACCCGACAGCATGGTGCGCGAAGCTTGCGCAATCGATTGGCTGCTCACCCCCAAAGCGCGGGCTTTGGCCTGATCCACCTCCAAGCGAATGACTTTGACGGATTCATTCCAGTTGTCATTCACGCCCCGTGTGTGCGGGCTGTTGCGCATGATGGCTTTGACCTCGTCGGCCTTTTGGCGCAACTGAACCACATCGACACCTGCCACGCGAAACTGCACCGGATAGGGCACCGGTGGCCCATTGGGCAGCAGCTTGACGCGACCGCGAATTTCAGGGAACTCCTGTGCCAGCAGGGCCGGCAATTTGATACGCAGACTTTCACGCGTTTTCAAATCCTGCGGCAGCACGATCAATTGCGACACATTGGTTTGCGGGAAGACCTGGTCCAGTGGCAAGTAAAACCGTGGCACGCCAGAGCCCACCCAGGTCGTCACCGACTGCACGCCCGGCTCAGCCAACATGCGTTTTTCAAAGCGCTTAGCCACTTCTTCACTGGCGGCAAAGGTCGCGCCTTCGGGCAGCCACAAATCGACAATGATTTCGGGGCGACTGGAATCCGGGAAAAACTGCTGCTGCACCTTGCCCATGCCGGCAATGCCCAAGCCAAACATGCCCACTGTCAGGCCAATGGTGATCCAGCGATGCCCCACACACCAGTGCACCATGCGGCGAAACTGGTTGTAGAAAGGGGTGTCGAACATTTCATGGGGTTCGTGCAGCACTTGAGCGGGTGACGCAGCCCCCACACGGACGGCCTCTTGAGTGGCCTCTTGGGCGGCCTTCACATGGGCCGGCACCTTGAGCAACCAAGCGCCCAAGTAAGGCACGAAATACACCGAAGCCACCCAGCTGATCAACAGCGCCACCACGGTGACGGCAAAGATCGCAAAGGTGTACTCGCCGGTCAGCGATTTGGCCAAGCCAATCGGCAGAAAGCCGGTGGCGGTGATCAAAGTCCCCGTGAGCATCGGCATCGCCGTCAGCTCATAGGCGAAGGTGGCCGAGCGCACTTTGTCATAGCCCTCCTCCATCTTGCGCACCATCATTTCCACCGCAATGATGGCGTCGTCCACCAACAAACCCAGTGCAATGATCAACGAGCCGAGTGAAATTTTGTGCAAGCCGATGCCAAAGTAATACATCGCCAAAAAGGTCACCGCCAGCACCAAGGGTATGGTGATGCCCACCACCAAGCCGGGGCGGATGTCCAAAGTCCAACGACGCCAAATGGGGTGAATACCCGAACGCTTGTGCAGGCCCAGCGCCAAGAAACTCACGGCCAGCACAATCACCACCGCCTCGATCAAAACGCTGATGAATTCGCTCACCGAAGTGGATACGGCTTTGGGTTGGTCTTGCACCTGCACCATTTCCATGCCAACGGGCAAAGTGGCTTTGAAGGCGTCCGCTGCGCTGCGCAAGGCTTTGCCCAAGGCAATGATGTCGCCGCCCTTGGCCATGGACACACCCAGCGCAATCACCTCGTCGCCATCGTGATGCACCTTCACCTGCGGTGGATCGATGTAGCCGCGCGACAGGGTGGCCACATCGCCCAAGCGCAATTGGTTGCCCGAGGCACCGCGGATCGGCATGGCGCGCAAAGCCTCTAAGCTGTTGAACTGCCCGCCCACGCGGATTTGAATCACATCGTCTGGGGTCTGCAAAGTGCCGGCCGACTCGATCGCATTTTGTTGGTTCAACTGGCCCAGCACAGCGCTCATGTCCAAGCCCATTTGGGCTAGGCGCGTTTGCGACATCTCGATGAACAATTTTTCATCTTGCACGCCAAACAGCTCGACCTTGGCCACATCGGGCACGCGCAGCATGCGTTGGCGGGCCGCATCGGCAAACACCTTGATTTCGGCTGGACTGAAGCCCTGTCCACGCAGGGCGTAAATCACGCCATACACGTCGCCAAAATCGTCATTGAAAAAAGGCCCCACCACGCCAGCGGGCAAGGTGGCGCGCATGTCGCCAATTTTTTTGCGCACCGTGTACCAAACGTTGGCCACCTCGGCAGGTTTGGAGTTGTCTTTGATTTCAAAGAAGATTTGCGCTTCGCCGGGCTTGGAGTAGCTGCGAATCTTGTCAGCAAAAGGCGCTTCTTGCAGTGTGCGCTCGAGCTTGTCGGTGACCTGCTCGGCCATTTGTTGGGCTGTGGCACCGGGCCAATAGGCACGCACCACCATGGCGCGGAAGGTGAAAGGCGGGTCTTCGTCTTGCCCCAGCTGGAAATAGGCCGCAACCCCCAGCAACATCAAGACGATCATCAGATAGCGCGTCAGCGCCGGGTGGTCGAGCGCCCATTTGGACAGATTGAAACCCTGCCCGCTGGGATGTGTAGAACTTCGCTGCATAGAGGCTTACCGATCTGACACGGGAGTGATGGGCGCTTTGTACAAACTCACCTTTTGGCCAGGGTTGAGAACGTGCACGCCTGCGATCACAATGCGCTGACCCGGCTGCAAACCCGAGGCAATCACCACCTCGTTGCCATCGGCAGTGGCCACTTGCACGGGCTGCAAAGCGACCGTCATCTGGGACTCGTCCAGCACCCAAACCGCCGTGCCTTGGCCTTCTCGGCGCAAGGCGCTGGTCGGCACTTTGATCACGGCAGCTTGACTGCCCTGGAGGCCCTGCGCCAGCACATTCACCGTGGCCCCTAAAGGCAGTTGCTCGCTGGCCTCCAGCGCCAGCTTGACGGTGAAGGTGCGGGTCACCGGGTCGGCACTGCCCGCGATTTCGCGCACCCGGCCCTGTAAAGTCGGGCCGCCTTGCGCCACCATGGCTTGCATGACCTGGCCTTTTTGCAACTTCATCACCATGTTTTCAGACACGGCAAACACCGCGTCGCGAGGCCCATCGTGGGCCAAGCGAAACACCGGTGCGCCCGCCGCCACCACTTGTCCGGCCTCGGCTTCGACGGCCGTGATCACGCCGGGGGCGTCGGCGCGCAGTTGGGTGTAATTGGCTTGATTGCCCTGGTTTTGCGCTTGCGCCACAGCCTGCTCTAAGCTGAACTGAGCCGACTTCAAACTTGCTTCGCGGCGTTCCAACTCGGCGCTGCTGATGAAGTTTTGTGCCCGTAAGCCTTCATAGCGCTTGTATTCAGCCTGGGCCAAGTCCCGCTGCGTGCGGGCGGCACTGACCTGCGCCTGCGCGGCTTGCGTGGCCAGTTGGTAGTCGGCGGCGTCCAATTGCGCCAGCAGCGAACCGGCGCCCACGCGTTGGCCCATTTCAGCCTGACGCTGGCTGATCTTGCCAGCCACCCGAAAACCCAAGCGCGATTCGACACGGGCGCGCACCTCGGCGGCAAACTCCCCGCCCACGTCCAAACCAGAGGCCCCCACCGTCATCACCTTGACGGCGCGCACCGGTTCTTGCACAGGCTCAGGCCTTGAACAGCCCAACAAACTGAGCGATAAAGAACCCGTTAAGGCAGAAAAAATGCTCAGGCGAACCGCCCAAGACGCCATCCCCAAGGGCGACATAAAAGAAAACATGAGAAACAACCTCAAATTAATGACTGACTGGTTAGTAATCTAATCAAACAGCCGATTTCTGTCAAGCGACAATAGGGCTTGACCATGACGAAGCACGCTCTTTTGGCCGCCGCCCCACTGCAGTCCTACTTGCCCTTGCTGCGGGGGGTATCGCGCTCGTTTTACCTGTCAATCCGGCTGATGCCCCCGGCAGTTCGGGCCCCGATTGCCGTGGGCTACCTGCTGGCCCGTGCCACCGACACCGTGGCCGACACCACCGCCCTGCCTCAGCTTGAGCGCTTGGCTTTGTTGCACCAGTTACTGGCTGCCATCGAATCGCCCACGGGCGAGCTGAGCGCCGCCGCAGCACAGCTGGCCGCGTTTGCCCAGATGCAAACCGACCCGCACGAACAGGCGCTGATGCGCGCCCTGCCGCAATGCCTGCGCTTGCTGCAAGCCCTGTCCAGCGCCGACCAAGCCAGTGTGCGCTGGGTGCTCGGCCCCATCACCCAAGGCCAGTTGCTGGACGTGACGCGTTTCGGTCAAGGCATGCAAGCCTTGCAAACCGAGCAAGAACTGAAGGACTACACCTGGCTGGTGGCCGGTTGCGTAGGCGAGTTCTGGACCGCGCTGTGCGCGCAGCACTTGGGGCACTTTGCCACGCTGCCCACCGACCATCTGCGCAATACGGGACGGCACTACGGCATGGGCTTGCAACGCCTGAACATCCTGCGCGATGCTGGCGCCGATTTGGCCGCCGGGCGTTGTTATCTGCCGCAAGAACGTTTGGCGGCACAGGGTCTGACCCCAGCGCAACTGGCCCTGGCGCTGAAATGCGGCGACAGCGTGACCCTCGCCAAAGTGGCGCCGCTGTTCAACGAATACCTGGACTTGACGCAGGCGCAACTGCTCGAAGGCCTGCACTACAGCTGCGCCTTGCACAGCCGCCGCCTGCGCCTGGCCAGTGCATTGCCGGCATTGATCGGCACGCGCACCTTGGCCCTGCTGCGCCGGGCCGGCCCTCTGGCTTGGCAGCAACGCCTGAAAATGCCCCGCCGCGAGATCAGCGCCATGCTGTGGCGACTGGTGTGGCGCGGCGCCTCGCCCGCAGCGTTGGCGCAAGAATTCGCCCGCCAATCGGACCCGCCCGCAGCTTGAACGCCCAGCGGCAATGCGAGAATCGCACCCATGACCCCGCAAGACTACGTCCAGCACAAAGCCGCCGCCTCGGGCAGCAGCTTTTACTACGCCTTTTTGTTTTTGCCGCCCGAGCGGCGCGCTGCCATCACCGCGTTTTATGCGTTTTGCCGCGAAGTGGACGACGTGGTCGACGAAATCAAAGACCCCAGCGTGGCTGCGACCAAACTGGCTTGGTGGCACAAAGAAGTGCTGCAAGCCTATGCGGGCCAGCCCAGCCACCCGGTGATGCACGCACTGATGCCGCACACCCAAGCCTTTGGCATCGACAGCCATCACCTGCTGGCGGTGATCGAGGGCTGCCAAATGGACCTGAACCAAACCCGCTACCTCGACTTTGCCGGCCTGACCCAGTACTGCCACTTGGTGGCCGGTGTGGTGGGCGAAGTCGCCGCCCGCATCTTTGGCCAAACCGATGAGGCCACGACAGCCTATGCCCACAAGCTGGGCCTGGCGTTCCAGATGACCAACATCATTCGCGACGTGGGTGAAGACGCGATGCGCGGGCGCATCTACCTGCCGCTGGACGAGCAGCAACGCTTTGGGGTCAAAGCGCAAGACCTGATGCAGCGCACTTACTCGGACAAATTCACCGCGCTGATGAAGTTCCAGACCGACCGCGCCCACACCCTGTACGACGAAGCCCTGGCCCTCTTGCCTGTCGCCGACCGCCGCGCCCAAAAACCCGGCCTGATGATGGCCAGCATTTACCGCACCCTGCTGCGCGAGATCGAAGCCTGCGGTTTTCAGGTGCTGCACCAGCGCATTGCGCTGACGCCTTTGAGGAAGCTGTGGCTGGCTTGGAAGATGCAGGCGCTCGGGCGGTTTTAAGAGCACCCCACCACTGTAAAAATTGAAATTCGATACCAAAGAATAAATAATTATTTTTTAAATTTCATTTTTGAGGTCCAATGCACTCTTTTGGCAAGGAGGCATTGGTGTGGACACACTCTTCTCACTGGCTTTGGCCCACCATACCGCGCTGCGCCGAAAAACCCTGTCCGTCATCTGGTTCTTGCGGACCACGGCTTGCATCTGCTCCGCTTGGGTGCTCTGGCTCATGGTTCGCCCATGGCAGGACACGCAGGCCTTTTTGCAACCCGTGGACAGTTTCTGGCAACGCAACATGAGCTTGAACACCAGCTCCAGCACCTGGTTGCCAGCCAGGGGATGAGTTGGCATTCGAACCCAATCTGTCTGAAAACTCACGCGCTTGACCATGAAAAAAACAGCCCCCAACCTGTTTCACCGTTGCTTATTTGGGTTGCTGATTGCGGCTCTTGCGAGTTGCGCCAGCTTCACCGCACCAACCACAAACGCCCTGCCCGCCCTGATCCCCACGCGCAACTTTGTCGCAGACGTGAACGGCTCAGGGGGGTACCAAATTTCCCCGGACGGGCTGCGCCTGCTGTGGGTGGCCCGCTGGGGACTGGGGCTGGGTCTGTACGTCAAGAACTTGCAAACCGGCGAGACCCACAACTACAAATCACCAGGCGGTGGCGTTTGGGCACGTGACAGTCGGCACATCTTGCTGCATCAGTCCCGCCATGGCGATGAAAACACCCATGTCTGGGCGCTCGACACAGACTCTCCAAATCAACAGGCCCAAGATCTCACGCCATTTGCGGGCGCCAAGTCTTTCATTTTGCGGCAGTTGCCGCACAGTGATGACCTGATCATCAGCAGCAACAAACGTGAGCCCAAAATTTTTGATGTGTATCGCTACCTTCAAGCCAGCCGCGAACTGCAACTGCTGGCCACCAACCCGGGGCAGGTTGGTCAATGGCTGGTGAACGACGAAGGTAAGGTCATTGGCCGCGACAGGCTTGAAGATGGGCAATGGGTGTTTGAAACCCCTGGTCTCACCCCTTCGGACGCTTGGACGCCCCAGTTTCAAGTCAACTACGCAGATACCGTCGTTCCCGTGGCTGCCAGCGCGCACGCCAGACATTGGTGGGCATTGTCCAATCAAGGGCGCGACAAACTGGCTTTGGTTGAAATCGATCTGCACAGCGGCGCAGAGCGCGTGGAGCATGCCGATGACCGGGTGGATGTGGCTGGCGTGCGCTGGAGTCGTCTGCAAAAACGCCCCGTGGCGGTGGTCACCGAACCCGAGACCCAAGAATGGCGTGCCTTTGACCCGGCCCTGCAGCAAGCCCTGCAAAAACTCAAGGGGCAAACAGATGCACGCATCGTGATCAACAACATGAGCGATGACGAGCGCTGGATGATCGCCACCGTGATCCGACACAACGGCGGCCAGCATGTTCTCTACGACCTGCAGTCCCAGACCTTTGAGGTACTGGCCGAATTGGGCCGCAGCCGCTTGAACGCCATCAGCCCTTTGTCGCGCCAGCAACCCCTCACCTTCAAAAGCCGCGATGGCTTGGAGCTGCATGGCTACCTGAGTGTGCCCCCCGGCGTGCCCCAGCCCTACCCCACCGTGGTTTCTGTGCATGGCGGGCCTTGGGTGCGCGATGTGCATTTGAGTAACGATTCGGAATTGCCCTTTCTGACCAACCGGGGTTACGCCGTGCTGCAAGTCAATTACCGGGGCTCTGGCGGTTATGGCAAAGCCTTCATGCAAGCGGCCAAAGGCGAATTTGCAGGCAAAATGCACAGCGATTTGACTGACGCAGTGGATGCACTGGTGGACCAAGGTGTGGTGGACCCGCAGCGTGTGGCCATCAGCGGTGCCAGTTACGGCGGTTATGCCAGCTTGGTGGGCATGACACACACCCCTGGCAAGTTCCGCTGCGGCATCAGCCTGGTTGGCATGTCCGACCTGGCTGCCTTGCTGAACGATGCGCCGCCTTATTGGGAGTTGGGCAAACCCAATTGGACAAGTTACATCGGCGACCCCGCAAACCCCGCATAGCGTGCCGACCTGAAAGAGCGCTCACCTCTGTACAAAGCCGACCAAGTGCAAGGTCCCATATTGCTGATGCACGGCGTGCATGATCCGCGTGTCAAAGTCAGTCAGTCATTGCAAATGGCCGAGGCCCTGCGCGCCAATCGCAAGCCGGTCGAACTGGTGTTGTTTGACAAAGCGGGGCATGGTTTGCAGTCATGGCAGGACAACCTGATGGCCTACCGAAAGACCGAAGACTTCTTAGCCAAGTGCTTGGGCGGGCGCACTGGTGGGTTTAATTTTTTTGAGCTGGGCGCGAAGTTGTTTTAAGTGTGCCCCTTCAAAAAACCAGAATCGTATCCCAAATGATACAAATTGTGATTCTGTTGGCTGGTGGTGACAAATCCAGTCAGTCCAAAGACATTGAAACAGCGCTTGAACTTGCGCGTCAACTCAAGGAGTGAAAAATGACAGCTCTGACTTTAAGCAAATGGGACAGCGCCGAACATCTCAAATCCTAAGAAGATAGGGCGCTTTACTTGGAAGCCTGTCTGCAAGAAGCGGGCGACGATGCCGCTTTCATTGCCAAGGCACTGGGCCACATTGCTCGCGCCAAGGGCATGACCCAGCTTTCAAATGACACGGGGCTGGGACGTGAGAGCCTTTACAAAGCGCTTTCTGGCGATGGCAACCCCAGCTTTGCGACAATTCTGAAAGTCACTGCAGCGCTGGGCATCCAATTGCACGCGCAACCCATGCGGGTCAACTGACTTCGGTCATTTCATCGCCCGCGCCTGCGCCTGCGCTGGCCGATCCACGCAGGCTTTCAACCAAGCCGCTACCGCTGGATATTGCGCCAGCAGCGCGGCCGCCGGGCGGATCCAGCTGGCCACACTGGCCACGCACACGTCGGCCACAGTGAAGCGGTTCGCAGCCACATGCGACTCACCCTTGGCGTGTTGCGCTTGCAGGTGGTGTTCCAGCACGGCCAGTGGCACTTTCAGGCGGCTCTCGGCCTGTTCGGCCAACTCGGGCTTGCGCTGCTCTTGGGGCATGGCCATCCGGTGCATCAACACGGTGAGCGCGTCTTTTTCGAGTTCGGAGACGGTCCAAAAACTCCAGCGCAGCGCCTCGGCTTCTTCGCGGGCGCTAGCGGGTGAGATCGACTGGCCGTCCGCCTTGCCATGCACGCGGGCAATATACAACGCACAGGCCATGCTTTCCCAAACAGTCACCGGACCTTCAGGGCGGTCATCGATCACCACTGGAATGTGGCCGTTGGGGTTGAGGGCCAAAAACTCGGCCGTGCGCGTCGCGCCACCGGCATAGGGCGTGGCGATGTGTTCAAACGGCACGCCCAACTCCAGTGCGGCCCACAACGGACGGGCCGCGCGGGATGCGCCGATGCCGTAAATTTTCAGGCTCATGTCAGTCTCCAGGGTGTTCGTAGTCTGGCCAACATTTGCACAGCGCATGCAAGTCTGCCACCTGCAGATGAGGCCGGCTGTCGCCGTGGCTCCAGTCTTTGCCTTCGCGGTTCAACCATGCCACTTGCATGCCGGCTTCTAAGGCGCCGACGCAGTCGGCATGCGCGTCATCGCCAATGTGCAGCACCTCGTGCGGTGCCACACCTGCGGCCTGCGCGCCCGCCACAAAGATGCGCAGATCGGGCTTGGCCACGCCCAAGGACTGGGCGCTGACGCTGGCGTGAAAATGCTGGCCAATGCCGACGCGGTGCACATCGGCGTTGCCATTGGACAGCGCCACCACCGGGTAACGCTGGCTCCAAAAAGCCAGGGCGGGCAGCGCGTCATCAAACAGCGTCACGCGTTGTCGCGCTGCAAAAAAGACCTCAAAAGCAGCCTCGGCCAAATGACCAGGGTCGCCCGCCCGCAGCAGCATTTCGCGGATGGCTTCGCGCCGCAAAAAGGACAAATCGTGCGCTTGGTCGGCATGGCGCTGGGTGATTTCGGCGCGCACCGCTTTTTTCAGTTCGGGCTCTTGCGACAAAGCCGCCGTGGCCGGGGCGTGTTGCATGAGCCAGTCGGTCAACGCCACCTCGGCACCGGCAATGGTGGGCCAAACCGGCCACAAGGTGTCATCTAAATCGAGGGTAATGGCTTTGATTCGGGAAATGTCAATCATGGTGAGGGAGAATACCGCACATGGCATTCAACACAGAACCTTCTTTCCAGCACGGCCAGGCCGCCCGCACGGCGGTGCTTTATTGCAATCTGGGCACACCCAGCGCGCCCACAGCACCTGCGCTGCGCACTTATTTGGCCGAATTCCTGGGCGACAGCCGCGTGGTCGAGATCCCCAAACCGATCTGGTGGCTGATCTTGCACGGCATCATCCTGCGGGTGCGCCCAGCCAAATCGGCCGCCAAATACGCCAGCATCTGGACCGAAGGCGGCTCGCCCCTCAAGGTGTTCACCGAACAACAAGCCCAGTCCTTGGGTACAGCGCTGCAAGAGCGCGGCCACCAGGTGTCGGTGCGCTACGCCATGCGCTACGGTCAGCCGTCCATCCCTGAGCAGTTGAACGCTTTCAAAGCCGAGGGCGTGCAGCGCGTGCTGATTGTCCCCGCCTACCCGCAGTACAGCGGCACCACCACCGCCAGCGTGTTTGACGCGGTGTACCGCTGGGGCCTGAAAACCCGGCTCATCCCCGAGATGCGTTTCGTCAACCGCTACCACGATGACCCACGCTACATCGCCGCCCTGGCGCAAACGGTGCGCGAACACTGGGCAAAAAATGGCCAAGCCGAGCAACTGGTGATGAGCTTTCACGGCGTGCCTGAACGCACTCTGCACCTGGGCGACCCCTACCACTGCGAGTGCATGAAAACCGGCCGCCTCTTGGCCGAGGCGCTGGGCCTGTCCAAAGACCAATACAAGCTGACCTTTCAGTCCCGCTTTGGCAAAGCCAAGTGGCTAGAGCCCTACACCGAGCCCACGCTGATCGCCATGGCGCAGCAAGGGGTGAAGAAGGTGGATGTGATCTGCCCGGGCTTCACCGGCGACTGCCTGGAAACGCTGGAAGAAATTCAGCAAGAAGCGCAAGAAGCTTATCTGCACGCCGGCGGTGACAGCTTCAGCTACATCCCCTGCCTGAACAACCATGCGCAGTGGATCGAGGCGCTGGCCGACATCAGCCTGGGGCATATGCAGGGCTGGGACTTGGCAAGGCCGGATGAGACCGCCTTGGCCGCCAGCAAGGCGCGGGCCTTGGCACATGGCGCAAAGGCCTGAACAAGCTGCGGGGGGCAGACTCAGGTATTTCGCGCCACCACCGACACGCCGTGCCCTGGCAGGCTCAGCGCCAAGCACTGCCCCACCTGCCAATGCCGCTCCACCTCGGGCGAGACGACAAATACAGGCCCCAACTCGGTCTCGAAGGTCAGCTCCATGAAGCTGCCTAAATAGGCCGCCTGCTGGAGTTGCCCCACCAAGGTGGCTGGGGGTTGTTCACCAGCGGTCAGTGCGCGCCCCACCAACCAAGCCTCGGGCCGCACCGCAGCGCGCACCGGCCCTGGGGCTAAGCTGTGGCGTGGCAGCAAGCGCAGCGGGCCCAGTTGCACCGCACCATCGGCCAGCGACTCGCCATCAAACAGCATCGCCTCGCCCATGAAGCCGGCCACAAATGCCGATGCGGGCCGCTCGTAGAGGTCTTGCGGCGTACCTGCTTGGGCGATGCGCCCGGCCTCCATGACGATGATCTGGTCACTCACAGCCAGGGCCTCGCTCTGGTCGTGGGTGACATAGGCCACCGTCAGGCCCAAGCGTTGCTGCAGGTGGCGAATTTCGTCGCGCATGGAGCGGCGCAAGCGGGCGTCCAAGTTGGACAGCGGTTCGTCAAAGAGCAACACCGAGGGCTCCAGCACCAGGGCACGGGCCAGGGCCACACGCTGCTGTTGGCCGCCCGACAGTTCACTGGGCAGGCGCTCTTCGTAGCCCGCCAACCCCACCAGGGCCAGGCTTTTCTGGGCGCGCTCCAAGGCTTGTGTTTTGTGTACACCACTCACGTCCAACCCATAGCGCACATTGCCGATCACATTCATGTGCGGAAACAGCGCGTAGCTTTGAAACACCATGCTCACATTGCGCTCCGAAGGGCCCAGGTGAGTCACGTCCACGCCGTCAATGATGATCTGCCCGCCAGTGGGCGCTTCCAGCCCGGCGATCATGCGCAAAGTGGTGGTCTTGCCGCAGCCCGAAGGCCCGAGGATGGTGGTGAGGCTGCCTTTGGGCACCACCAAATCAATGCCTTGGACCACCAGGGGCGAGTCTGCACCACCGTAGCGTTTACTCACCTGTTTAAATTCAATGCCCATCGTGTCTTGTCCTTGTGTCACACGGCCGTGACCGGGGCTGCAGCGCGCCGCCCCAACTGCCGCTCACCCACTGTTTTTTGAATGCCCCAGGTGATGACCGACATCAGCACCATCAGCACCGTGCAATACGCCAGCGCCACGCCGTAGTCGCCATTGCCCACCCGGCCAATGATGTAGGTGGTGGCCAGCTCGTACTGGGCGGTGACCAAAAAAATCACCGCCGATACCGTGGTCATGGAGCGCACAAAGCTGTAGACCAGTGCGGTGACCAAGGCCGGTTTGAGCAGTGGCAACACCACCCGGCGCAGCGTGGTGAGGGTGCTGGCGCGCAGCATTTGCGAGGCCTCGTCCAAAGAGCGGTCCAACTGCTTGAAGGCTGCGGTGCCCGCCCGCACGCCCACCGGCAGGTTGCGAAACACAAAGCACAAGACAATCACCAGTCCGGTGCCGGTCAGCTCCACCGGCGGCACATTGAAGGCCAAGATGTAGCTCACGCCCAGCACCGTGCCGGGGATGGCAAAGGTCAGCAAAGCCGAAAATTCGAAAGCGCTCTTGCCCCGAAACTCGGTGCGCGCCAGCAGCCAGGCCATCAAAAGCCCCAAGCTCGCGCACAGCGGCGCGGCCATGGCCGACAAGCTCAGCGTGGTCAGCAGCGACTTCCATGCCGTGCCCGCAAACACCCAACCGAACTCGCCAACCTGAATGTCAAAAGCCGTTTTGAAATGCTGCAGCGTGAAGGTAAAGTCGCGCCCCCAGGTGTGCACAAAGCCACCGGCAAAGGCAAACACATAGACCACCAAGGTGAACAGCAGCCAAGGCCCCGCCATGCAGCGGCAGACGCGCAACACGGCTGGCGGCAATGCCATGTTCACCCCGGCATCGCCTTTGCCGTTGACGGTGGTGAAGCTGCTGCCCGCCAGCACCCGGCGCTGCACAAAAAACACGGCCAAGGCAAAACTGGTCAGCACCAACGCCAGTGCGGCGGCCATGCCTGGGTCCAGGGCAGCGCCCACAATGGCAAAAAAGATTTCGGTCGACAGCACGGCAAACTGACCGCCGACGATGATGGGGTTGCCAAAGTCGGCCATACTTTCAATGAAGCCGACCAAAAACGCATTGGCCAAGCCCGGCTTGAGCAGCGGCAGGGTCATGGTCCAAAAGGTTTGCATGCGGCTGGCGCGCAGCGTTTGCGCGGCCTCCTCCAACGACGGGCTCACACCCTGCACCACCCCGCGCATGATCATGAAGGCAATCGGCGTGAAGGCGAACAGCTGCGCCAGCCAAATGCCCAGCACACCATAAAACCAGCGCGTGGGCTGCACACCCCAAGCCCATTCCAGCGCTTGGTTGAAAAGGCCCGCCCGGCCAAACAACAAAATCAACCCCAGCCCCACCACAAAGGGTGGGGTGATCATGGGCAGCATGGCCAAAATGTTCAGAGGTTGGGCCATGCGGGTGCCGCCACGCACTGCCCACAAGGCCATCAAGGTGCCCAACAGCGTGGTGCCGGTGGCGGTGATCAAGGCCAACCACAGCGTGTTCCAAGCCACGCCGCAGCGCCCCGCGCTGTGCAAGCAGCCCAGGCCCCAGACCCGCTCAGTGGCCACGCGCTCCAACAGGTTCGTCCAGGCATAAGCGCCCGCATCGTCCACCCCTGCGGCCAGCAAAGAACGCAGCACCGGATACACCACAAACAAAGCCAACAAGGCGGTGCAAACCACCACCGCGCCCGCCACAAACACGTCGCCCCGAAATGCGCCCAAGCGTGCCAAGGCCGCGCCCAGCAACACAAACAGGCTGAGCAAGACCCCAGAAGCACCCCAGCCCATGCCGAATTGCCCAGTGGGCAAGGGCCCCCAGGCCGTCTCCAGCGAGGCAAAAGCCCAACCGGTCGCGCCAATGGCAAAGCCGCTGGCCAGTAAACCCACAAGGCCCAGCAAGCTGCCCAGCAGCATTGCCCAGCCTTGCACCCGCGCCGCCAAGCGGCCTGTCAGCGCCAAGGCGCAAAGCAACAAACCGGCCACACCGACCCACAACCAGGAGCGGCCATGCTGCAGCGCTTGCACAGCGCCGCTGGCTGTTTCGGGCCCGCCCCAAATACCGGGCATGGCCTGCCAAAGCGACTGGTCTTGCAAAAAATACCAGGGCAACACGGCAAAACTGAACAGGCCCCAAACGGTCCAGCCTTGCAGCGCGCGCTGCATACGCAGCGCCGGGTTTTGTTCAGCCATGGCTCAATGCGGCAAGCTGTTGACTTCTTTTTCCCAGCGCTGAATCAGGCGCTTGCGCTCGGCTGTTTGGCCGTATTTGGCGTAGTCGTAAGCCATCAGCTTGATCTTGCGAAAGTCCGGCACGCGCGGGTCGACCTTGGTTTCTTTGTTCGAAGGCAACTGAAACTGCAAGGTCGCCGCACCCAGGGCTTGGGCTGACGGCGTCAAAGCCCACTCGTAAAACTTTTTCGCAGCGTCCAGGTTGCGGCTGCCGCGCACAATCGACATGGAGCCGATCTCGGCACCCGTGCCGTCGGCCGGGGTGATGGTCTCGATCGGAAAACCCTGCGCTTTTTCGCCCGGGCCGTCGTGCACAAAGCTGATCGAGACCACAGTTTCGCCCCGCGCCGCCGCCTTGATCGGGCCAGTGCCCGAGCGGGTGTAGGTGCTGATGTTTTTGTGCAGACCCTTGAGGTATTCAAAGGCTTTGTCCTCACCCATCAGCTGCACCAAGGTGGCGATCATGGTGTAGGCGGTACCGCTGGAGGCGGGGTTGGCCGACTGGATCTCGCCTTTGTATTCCGGCTTGAGCAAATCGGCCCAAGTTTTGGGTATGGCTAACTTTTTCTTCGCCAGCAGCTCGGTGTTGTAGCCAAAACCCAGCGGGCCTGAATAAATACCGACGGTCTTAAAGCCCGATTGCTCGGCTTGCTGTTGCGCCCATGGGTGCAATTGGGACAAGGTGGGCGATTTGTATTCGAGGCTGAGGTTTTGCTCCGCCGCTTGCAAGTGCGGGTCGCCCGTGCCGCCAAACCAAAGATCGGTCTTGGGGTTGGCTTTTTCAGCAGCCAATTGGGCAATCGCTTCGCCCGAGCCTTTGGCCGTCATATTCACTTTGATGCCCTGGCTTTTCTCAAACGTCACGGCGATCATGCTGCACCAGGCGGCTTGGGCGGAGCAGATGATGTTGACCTCTTTATTTTGCGCTTGGGCGCTGAGCACCGCGAGCGAGACTGCCGCCAGCAACGGAACGCGTTGGAATGATTTCATGATGCTCTCCACAATTTTTGTAGCGCTATTGTGAAGGCAAAAATGGGTCGCAACGCCCCTTGAAATCACCGCCCTGAAGCTGTTTGGATGAATTCGGTCACCCACTCCCATTGTTGCAGCACATTGAGCGCCGGGGCGTGGCCGCAGCCAGGCACCTCAATCACCTTGAGTTGCCCACGTGTGCCTGGCCCGCGGTGACGCATCGCCGTGACGGTTTCCGGCAAAACCAAGTCCGACTCCGCGCCGCGCAGCAACAGGACCGGCTGGGTCATGGCGTTGTAATGTGCCCAGAGCAGGTAGTCATTCGGGTGTGCGGTGAATTGCAGCGCTATAGCCGGGTCGTAATGCGGCGTGACGCGTCCATCGGGCAAGCGGCGCATGGAAGTCTCGGCCAAACGCCGCCATTGCGCATCACTCAACCAACCAAAAGGTGTGTAGACCTGGCGGAAAAAGGCTTCCAGCTCGGTGAGCGTGTCAAACGCAGGCGGCTGGCCTGCATAGGTTTTGATGCGTTCAATCGCCGCTTGCGCCAGCTCGGGTGCGTTGTCGTTGAGCACCAGACTCACAATGCGGTGCTTCAAACTCGGCTCCGCCAGGCCTGCGGCGCACAGCGTGCCAATCGCTCCGCCCATGGAGGTGCCGACCCAGTGCACCTCGCGCAGTTGCAGTCCGTCCATGAATTCACGCGCCAGCCGGGCGTAAAACGCCAAACAATATTCCTGCTCGGGGGCTCGACTCCATTGCGACAAGCCCCGTCCCACGGTGTCCGGGCAAATCACCCGGTAGCCTTGCTGGCTCAGGTACATGGCCAACTCGTCCATGTCGCGCCCGGTACGCGCCAGGCCATGCCAAGCGATCACGGTGCCGCGCTCAGCACGGCCCCAGTCGGTGTAGTGCAACTGCACACCGGCGCAGTCGATGTACTGCGAAGTGAAAAGCGGGATGGGTGGCGTCATCGTGCACCTCCAGAAGCAACGGGCGCTGCGCGCATGCGCAAACGCCCCACCACCCCTGTCGGGAAGTAATACACCGACAACACAAACAACAAGCCCAGCCACAGCAACCAGCGGTCGGGCGAGAGCAGCGACGACAGCAATGGCAGCGTTGTGGTGGCTTCGCTCGCCCAGCGCAGCAGGTCTTGCAAATAGCTTTGCGCCAACAAGAAAAGCACCGCGCCAATGGCTGCGCCATAAATGGTGCCCATGCCGCCGATCACCACCATCAAGAGCACGTCCATCATGATTTCAAAACTCAGCGAAGTGTCCGGCCCGTTGTAGCGCAGCCAAAGCGCCAGCATGGCTCCAGCCAAGCAGGCGTAAAGAGCTGACAACACGCTCGACAGCGTGCGGTACACCACCACGCGGTAACCAATGGCTTCGGCGCGAAACTCGTTTTCACGAATCGCTTGCAGCACGCGGCCAAACGGCGAGTTGACAATGCGCAGCAGTGACAACATGGCCACCAGCGCCACCACGAAAAGCAGGTAGTAGCAAAGCAAGCGGCCATCGAGCGACACGCCCAAAAACGGCGTATCGCTGAACTCGGTGCTGGGCAAAAGCAATTCAGGCAGCTTGAAGCTCAGCCCGTCTTCACCGCCCGTGAAGTCCGACAGCTGTGACGCCAGAGTTTGAAACGCTGCGGCCACGGCCAGCGTGATCATGGCAAAAAAGATCGCCCGCACACGCAGCGAAAACAAGCCAATGGCCAGCGACAGCACCAGCGTGAGCCCCAGCGACAAGGCAAAACCTGCAGCCAACGCAGCCCAGGTCGGGCCCCAACTGTTGGACGCCATGGCAATGCCGTAAGCGCCAATGCCAAAAAACAGGGTGTGCGCAAAGCTGACGATGCCGGTGTAGCCCAACAGCAGGTCAAAGCCCGCCACCAGCACCACAAATATCAGCACCTTGGCCGCGACCGACAAAGCTTTGACGCCCGGAAAAAAAAACGGCGCAAACGCCAGCCCCAGCAAGATGACGATCAGCAAAATGGCCAGCAAGCGGCTGCGTGGTGGGTCGTTGGAAATGAGTCGATGCAACATATTCGTTTTCAGCGGTTGGCCACGGGGTAGACACCCTGGGGACGCCAGAGCAAGACACCAACCATCAGCCCGATGTTGGAAAACAGCGCCAGCTTGGGGGCCAGAAAGCCGGTGTAGTTGGCCATCAACCCCACCATCAAGGCCCCAATCAGCGCCCCGCCAGTGGAGCCGAGACCACCGATGATGATGACGATGAAAATCAGCACATTGACCTGCGCGCCCATTTGCGGCACCACGTTTTGCTGGTACAGGCCCCACATCACACCGCCCAAGCCAGCCAGCGCGCTGCCCGCCACAAACACGCCGACAAACAAGCGGCGAATGCGGTAGCCCAGCGACTCGACCATTTCGCGGTCTTGCACACCGGCGCGGATCAGCAGACCGATCTTGGTGCGGCCCAGCACCCACATCTGCAGCGCAAACACGGCCAGGCCCACGGCCACGGCCAGCAAGCGGTATTTCTCAATCGCCGCATCGCCCCACAGCACCGCGCCGCGCATGGCCTCAGGCAAGGGCAAAGCAATTTGCTGCGGCCCCCAAATCACTTTGATCAGTTCCTCGCCAATGATCATGCCGCCCATGGTGATCAGGATTTGCTTGAGGTGCTGGCCATACACCGGCCGCACGATGAAGCGTTCAAAGGCCAGGCCCACGGCCGCGGCCACGGCCATGGCGATCCCCATGGCCGGCAGCACCGCCACCATATTGCGCCACCATTCGCCGGAGCCGGTCCAGTCGCCCATAGCCCCCAGCACGCTGGTGGCCACAAAAGCACCCAGCGCGATGAACAGGCCGTGACCGAAATTCAGCACGTCCATCAGACCAAACACCAGCGTCAGGCCCGAGGCCATGATGAAGATGATCATGCCCATGGCCAGGCCTGCCACGGTGAGCGTGAGCCAGGTCGAGCCCGAACCGATCGAGGGCCAAGCCAACAACGCCAGCACCGGCACCAAGAGCAAGGGGCGGGTATCGATGTCTTGCAGGAATTTCATAAAGCCAACCCCAACAAGGATTGCTGCAAAGCCGAGTCTTCGGCCAAAGCCTGCATGCGGCCCGCATGCACCACACGGCCGTTGTCCATCACGGCCACGCTGCCGCCCAGCTGCTGAGCGAAATGCATGTTTTGTTCGACCAGCAAGATCGTCACGCCGCTGTGTTTGAGCTGCTGGAAGGCGTCGATCATGTTCTGGATGATGGCCGGTGCCAGGCCCTTGCTGGGCTCGTCGATGATGAGCAAATCTCGCGGCTCCACAATGGCGCGCGCCACTGCCAACATCTGCTTTTGCCCGCCCGAGAGCTTGCCCGCCGGGTGGTTCCAAAATGTCTTCACCGCCGGAAAGAGTATAAAAATCCATTCCAACCTGCTCTCGTCCATCTGCGCCGCGTGTTTGGCATTGCGCGCCGCCAACAGCATATTTTCTTTCACCGTCAGGTCTGAGAAGATGCCCATGTTTTCAGGCACATAGGCAATGTTCTTTTGCGCAATGGCTGGCGTATTGAGCGCGGTGATGTCTTCACCGGCAAAACTGATGCGCCCTTGCGAAGCCTGCCACAAGCCCATGATGGTGCGCAACGTGGTGGTCTTGCCCGCGCCGTTGCGGCCCAGCAGCATGGTCAACTCGCCACGCGGCACGGCGAGTTGAACACCGTGCAGGATGTGGTACGCCCCGATGTGCGTGTGCACGCCTTCCAGGGTTAAGAGGTTTGAACTCATAACTGCCATGTTCACGTGGCGTCCCTCGCTTTTCCGAGATAAGCTTCCTGAACAATCGGCGAGGCAATCACCTCGGCCGGATCGCCATCGGCCACCAATACGCCGTTGTGCAGCACGATGATGCGGTCGGCCAGCTCGCGCACCACATCCATCTTGTGCTCCACCAGCAAGATGGTTTTGCTTTTGTCTTTTTTCAACTGCCGAATCAAATCCAAAATGACAGGCGCTTCGTCGTGACTCATGCCGGCAGTCGGCTCGTCAAACATGTACACCGAAGGCTCCAGTGCCATGAGCAGCGCGACTTCGAGCTTGCGCTGGTCGCCATGCGGCAGGCTAGCCACCGGAGCGTCTTGCTGCGCAGTCATGGACACGGATTGCAAAATTTCCAGCGCACGAAGGGTCAAAGCCGCGTGGTCGCTCCAGATGCTCCACAGGTTCATGCCTCGACGGTGTGCACCCTCTTTCGCGGCTTGCACGGCCACGCGCACGTTTTCCAGCACCGACAAGTGAGGGAACAAATTGGTCAACTGAAACGCACGCCCCAATCCCGCGCGGGTGCGTGCAGAGGCCGGCAAACCCGTCAGCGCACGGCCATTCAAATGCACCGTGCCGGCCGTGGCAGGCAACTGCCCGGAGATCAGATTGAAGTAAGTCGTTTTGCCCGCACCGTTCGGGCCCACGATCGCGGTCAGCGTGCCCGGCTCAAAGCGGCACGAGACCGCATTGACCGCCACATGACCGCCAAACCGCACGGTCAGGTTGTGGGTTTCTAACATCAGCGTTTGTTGCGGATCGGCACGTTCATTTCTTCGGGCTTGATCTCGCGGATCAACTCTGGCACGCCCCAGGCGAAAGCTGGGTCCACTTTGATTTTGAAGTGGTACATGCTTTGCATGGCTTGGTGGTCTTCCTTGCGGAAAGTCATCTTGCCTTTGGGCGTATCAAAACTCATGCCTTCCATGGTGGCGATCAGCTTGTCGGCGCTGGTGTCGCCATTGGTTTTTTTCAAAGCGGTGACCAAGGCCATGGCCGACGAAAAACCTCCGGCGGTGAAGAAGTCGGGGGGCGATTTGAATTGGCTGTAGTGGCGTGCGACCAAGACTTCGTTGACCGGGTTCTTGGGCATTCCAAAGTAATAGTAGGCTGCGCCTTCCATGCCCGGGAACTGCTTGTAAGACACCATGGCAGGCAAGATGTTGCCACCGGTGGCGATCTCGATGCCGTAACGCTTCAAGTCCATGTCGGCGATCTTGAACGGGTTGCCGCCGGCCCAGATGATGAAGATGATTTTGCGACCCGGCAAAGCCTTGAGCTTGTCGATCATGCGCTGCGCACCGGCGGTGAAGTCGGTGGTCGCAGGCGGCAAGTACTCTTCGTGCACCAGCTTGGATTTCTTCAGCGCTTCTTTGAAAGCTTTGACACCATCACGGCCAAAGGCTGAGTCTTGCGCCATGGTGACGATGCTCACACCGTCTTTGTCCACCGCCACTGCGTTGGCAATCGCGTCCTGGCTGCTGTTGCGGCCAGTGCGGAAGATGTATTTGTTCCATTTCTCGCCGGTGATCGAATCGGCCACCGCAGGCTCGACCAGCAAAATCTTTTTGTACTCTTCAGCCACAGGCAACATGGCCAAGGCCACGGGCGAGGCGGTCGGGCCGACGGCCAGGTCTACCTTGTCATCGCCATACGCAGCGGCCAGCAGGTTTTTACCCAAGTCGGGTTTGCCTTGGTCATCTTTTTCAATCACCACGATCTTGCGGCCGTTGAGGGTCATGGTGCCGCCGGTGGCGAAGTCCAGCCCCATCATCAAACCGGTTTGGGTTTGCTTGCCGTAGGCTTCCAGCGGGCCAGTCTTGCTGTAAATGTGGGCGATTTTGATGTCTTGCGCCTGAGCTGCAGCGCCAAGCGTTGCGGCCAACAGGCCCGCCATGTGCACGGCCAATGAAGTGAGTTGTCGACGGTTCACAAAAGTCTCCTAGATTGATCTTGACCCCA
>CANGEE010000035.1 GCA_947452635.1 Comamonadaceae bacterium
GCAGCGGCCAGCGTGAGATTTTGGTGCCCAATCGCGCGGAATGACGAACGTGATCTTGATGATGTCTTTTGTCTTGCGCGTATTGCGTGCTGCAGCGCGGTCCCTGAATCACGTCGGGATCTTGCTCGTGTTGTCGGGCGGTTTGGGGGCATCGGGTGCTTGGGCCAATGGCTTGGAGGCCTTGGCGCAATTCATGCGCCAAGCCCATTCGGGCCGGGCGCCATTTACCCAAGTGGTGACCGCACCGCCCAAAGAGGGCAAAGCCGGTCGCAGCAAAACATCCAGTGGCATTTTTGAGTTTGAGCGGCCCGGCCGCTTTCGTTTCAACTACCAAAAACCCTTCGCCCAAACCTTGGTGGCCGATGGCCAGACCTTGTGGATGTACGACGTCGAGCTGAACCAGGTCACGGCCCGCCCACAAGCCCAGGCCTTAGGCTCCACCCCGGCGGCCATTTTGACGTCCAGCAGCGATTTGAAAGCTTTGCAAGCCGACTTCGTGATCCATGCGGAACCGGACAAAGACGGTTTGCAATGGATGCGCGCCACGCCCAAATCCAAAGAGGGGCAAATCCAATCGGTGTTGGCGGCGTTCCGTCTCACGGACAAGGGCCCGGCCTTGGCGGTGATGGAGGTGCAAGACAGCTTTGGTCAACGCTCGGTCTTGACCTTCACCGGCTATGAAGCCAACCCCGCTTGGGGCGTTGACCACTTTCAATTCAAACCGCCCGCAGGGGCCGACCTGGTGCGGCAGTGAGCGCAGCCACGTGACCACGCCCCAGCCCTTGAGCGCGATGCACCAGCCCTTGGCCGAGCGCCTGCGCCCACGCACTTTGGGCGAGGTGATTGGTCAGCAGCATTTACTCGGTGAGGGCCTGGCACTGCGTTTGGCTTTCGAGTCGGGCCAGCCGCACAGCTGTATTTTGTGGGGACCGCCGGGCGTGGGTAAAACCACCATCGCCCGCTTGATGGCCGACGCCTTTGATGCCCAGTTCATCACCATCAGTGCGGTCTTGGGTGGCGTGAAAGACATCCGCGAAGCGGTGGACAAAGCCGAGCAAGCGCGCACCGGCTTGCAGCCGCAGCGCACCATTGTGTTTGTGGACGAGGTGCACCGCTTTAACAAAAGCCAGCAAGACGCTTTCTTGCCGCACGTGGAAAGCGGGCTGTTCACCTTCATTGGGGCCACCACCGAGAATCCTTCATTCGAAGTCAATTCCGCCTTGCTGTCGCGCGCAGCGGTGTATGTGTTGCAGCCGTTGAGCGAGGTCGATTTGCAGCACATTGTGGACAAGGCCCATGCCATCGGCGCCATTGCTGCGCTCGAAACTGAAGCCGCGCAACGCTTGATCGCCTATGCCGATGGCGATGCCCGGCGTCTGCTCAACACCTTGGAAACCTTGGCGGTGGCGGCCGCGCGTGAAAAAATCGACCCCATCACCGACGTTTGGTTGCTCAAGGTCTTGGGCGAACGCATGCGCCGCTACGACAAGGGTGGCGAGCAGTTCTACGACACCATCAGTGCCTTACACAAATCGGTGCGCGGCTCTGACCCCGATGCTGCACTGTATTGGTTTGTACGCATGCTCGATGGTGGTGCAGACCCACGCTATCTGGCGCGGCGCTTGATCCGCATGGCTGCAGAAGACGTGGGCTTGGCCGATCCGCGTGCGCTGCGCATGGCCTTGGATGCCAACGAAGTGTACGAGCGCTTGGGCAGCCCCGAAGGGGAATTGGCGCTGGCCGAATGCGTGGTGTATTTGGCGGTCGCTGCCAAGTCCAATGCAGTCTACAAAGCCTTCAACGCTGCCAAAGCCTTTGTGAAAAAAGATGGCACCCGACCGGTCCCCATGCACCTGCGCAACGCCCCCACGGCCTTGATGAAGCAACTCGACTATGGCAAAGGCTACCGCTACGCCCATGACGAAGCCGATGGCTTTGCGGCCGGGGAACGCTATTTACCGGACGGCATGCTCGAGCCCGGCTTTTACCAACCCGTGCGCCGCGGTCTGGAAATCAAAATCGCCGACAAGCTCGATGCGTTGAAAAAAAGAAATCAAGAGCAAAGTTAAGCCCTCTGAAAATGAGAACCAAAAAATTTTGATCTCATTACAATCCCCCCACCTTGACCCGCCTTGCCTGCGCCATGGCGGGTTTTTTGCTTGCGCACTGTGGCACTCACAAAGTGTCTTGCGTCGCGATCATCCCTCGATGAAATGGCTGGACATGCACCAGCCACACAACGGAGACATTTCATGGACGTTTTGCTTCAGCAGATCATCAACGGCTTGGTGATGGGCAGCATGTACGCGCTGGTGGCCTTGGGCTACACCATGGTGTACGGCATCATCAACCTGATTAATTTTGCCCACGGCGAGGTGCTCATGGTGGCGGCGCTGACCAGTTGGACCGTGATCGGCATCATGAAAGAAGCCCTGCCCGGTGCGCCGGGGTGGGTGGTCTTGATCATCGCCTTGCTGATCGCCTGTGTGGTGGCCGCCGTGCTGAATTTCACGATTGAAAAAATCGCTTACCGGCCCCTGCGCAACAGCCCCAAGCTGGCCCCCTTGATCACCGCCATTGGCATGAGTATCCTGCTGCAAACCCTGGCCATGATCATCTGGAAGCCCAATTACAAAGCCTACCCGACCTTGCTGTCGAATGAGCCGATCGACATTGCCGGTGCTGTGATCAGCCCCACGCAAGTCATGATTTTGGGCGTGACGGCGGTGTCCTTGGCGGTTTTGATGTGGTTGGTCAATGCCACCAAATTAGGCCGTGCCATGCGTGCCACCGCGGAGAACCCCCGTGTGGCCTCGCTCATGGGCGTCAAGCCCGACATGGTGATTTCAGCCACCTTCATAATTGGCGCTGTGCTGGCCGCGATTGCCGGCGTGATGTATGCGTCCAACTACGGCACGGCGCAGCACGCGATGGGCTTTTTACCGGGCCTCAAAGCCTTCACTGCGGCGGTGTTTGGCGGCATTGGCAACCTGGGCGGCGCGGTGGTGGGGGGCATCTTGCTGGGCCTGATCGAATCCATCGGTGCGGGCTACATCGGCGAACTCACCGGTGGCGTGCTGGGCAGTCATTATTCGGATATTTTTGCCTTCATCGTGTTGATCATTGTGTTGACGCTGCGGCCCTCCGGCTTGATGGGTGAACGCGTGGCCGATCGCGCTTGAGACGGGAGTGATGCACATGAAATCCAACAAAATTCTCACTTATGTGCTGTGGGGCGTGGGCTTGGTGCTCTTGCCCTTGCTGCTGCAAAACCTGGGCAACGCCTGGGTGCGCATTGCCGACATGGCCTTGCTGTATGTGCTCTTGGCCGTGGGCTTGAACATCGTGGTCGGTTACGCCGGTTTGCTGGACCTGGGCTATGTGGCTTTTTTCGCAGTGGGTGCCTACATGTATGGGCTCTTGGCCTCGCCGCATTTGACCGACACTTTCCCCACCATCGCCGCCTTGTTTCCCGGCGGCTTGCATGCCCCTTTGTGGTTGATCGTGCCCTTGGCCGCTGCCGTAGCGGGCCTGTTTGGTCTGTTGCTGGGCGCGCCCACGCTCAAATTGCGCGGTGACTATTTGGCCATTGTGACCTTGGGCTTTGGCGAAATCATTCGGGTGTTTTTGAACAACCTGGACCAGCCCTACAACATCACCAATGGCCCCAAGGGCATTGACCAGATCGACGCGATCAGCTTTTTCGGTATAGAACTGAGCAAAAAGCTCTCCATCGGTGGCTTTGAGGTGGCCTCGGTGACTTTGTATTTCTACCTGTTTCTGAGTCTGGTGTTGATCGCTATTTTGATTTCGCACCGCATTCAGCACTCACGCATCGGGCGCGCCTGGATGGCGATTCGCGAAGATGAGATCGCCGCCAAAGCCATGGGCCTGAACACGCGTAACTTGAAACTCTTGGCCTTTGGCATGGGCGCGACTTTCGGTGGTGTCTCGGGCGCGATGTTCGCGGGCTTTCAAGGCTTTGTCTCGCCCGAGTCCTTCAGCCTGATGGAGTCGGTGATGATCGTGGCCATGGTGGTGCTGGGCGGCTTGGGCCATTTGCCGGGCGTGATTTTGGGCGCTGTTTTGTTGTCGGCCTTACCCGAGGTGCTGCGCTATGTGGCGGGGCCTTTGCAAGCCTTGACCGACGGCCGCTTGGATGCGGCCATCTTGCGCCAGTTGCTGATCGCGTTGGCCATGATCAGCATCATGCTGCTGCGCCCGCGCGGCCTGTGGCCCTCGCCCGAACACGGTAAATCCTTGCTGAAGAAAGAGGGGGCTTGAGATGAGCGACACCGTACTGAAAGTCGCTGGCATTTCCAAGCGCTTTGGCGGCCTGCAAGCCCTGAGCGATGTGGGCATGACGATTGAGCGCGGTCAAGTCTATGGTTTGATCGGCCCCAATGGGGCTGGCAAAACCACCTTCTTCAATGTCATCACCGGCTTGTACACGCCCGACAGCGGCAGCTTTGAATTGGCCGGCCAGCCGTATGAACCCACGGCGGTGCACGAAGTGGCCCAAGCCGGGATTGCGCGCACCTTCCAAAACATCCGCTTGTTTGCAGAAATGACGGCGCTGGAAAACGTCATGGTCGGGCGGCATGTGCGCACCCACTCGGGTTTGGCGGGGGCGATTTTTCGCACGGCCAGTTTCAAGGCCGAAGAAGCCGCCATTGTCCAGCGCGCCCAAGCGTTGTTGGACTACGTGGGCATTGGCCCATACGCCGACTTCAAATCGCGCACCTTGTCTTACGGCGATCAGCGCCGCTTAGAAATCGCGCGCGCCTTGGCCACCGATCCGCAATTGATCGCGCTGGACGAGCCGGCGGCTGGCATGAACGCCACTGAAAAAGTGCAGCTGCGCGCATTGATTGACCGGATTCGCAACGACAACCGCACCATCTTGCTGATTGAGCACGATGTCAAATTGGTCATGGGGCTGTGTGACCGTGTGACGGTGCTGGACTACGGCAAAACCATCGCCCAAGGCACGCCTGCGCAGGTGCAAAAGAACGCTGCTGTGATTGAAGCCTATTTGGGCACGGGAGGACATTGACATGCACACCACCTTGCTCAAAGTCAAAGACCTGCAAGTGGCCTACGGCGGCATCCAGGCCGTCAAAGGGGTGAGTTTCGAAGTGCACGAGGGCGAGCTGGTGTCTTTGATTGGCTCCAATGGCGCGGGCAAAACCACCACCATGAAGGCCATCACCGGCACCCAGCCGCTGCGCGCCGGCAACATCGAATACCGGGGCCAGAGCATTGCGGGGCAGGGCCCATGGGACTTGGTCAAGCAAGGCCTGGTCATAGTGCCGGAAGGTCGCGGGGTGTTCACCCGCATGACCATCATCGAGAATCTGCAGATGGGCGCTTACATCCGCACCGATAGCGTGGGTATTGCGCACGACATGGAGAAGATGTTCAGCATTTTCCCGCGACTGCGTGAGCGCAAAGACCAGCTGGCGGGTACCCTGTCGGGTGGCGAGCAGCAAATGCTGGCCATGGGCCGCGCCTTGATGAGTCGCCCCACGGTGTTGCTGTTGGACGAGCCGTCCATGGGCTTGTCGCCCATCATGGTGGACAAGATTTTTGAAGTGGTGCGCGATGTCTACGCCCAAGGCGTGACGGTGCTGCTGGTGGAGCAAAACGCCAGCCGGGCGCTGGCCATTGCCAACCGGGGCTACGTGATGGAGTCAGGGCTGATCACGATGACCGGGCTGGGCCAGGACTTGCTGGCCGACCCCCAAGTCAGAGCGGCTTATTTGGGCGAGTAAAGGGGCCGAATGAGCGGCGCGGTGATGGTGGGTGGTGCTGTCAGTCTACTTTCGCGCCGCTGGCTTTGACCACGCGCTCGTAGCGGTGCAGCTCTTGCTTCATGAAGACCGCAAACTGTTCGGGCGTGGTGGCCACTGGTTCGGCCATCAGCACACCAAAACGGCTGCGTGTTTCTGGGGCGTGCAAAGCGGCAGTGAAGGCCTTGTTCAATCGCTCTATCACCTCGCGTGGTGTACCCGCAGGCGCCACCAATCCCCACCAGGTGTCGATCTCAAAACCTTTCAAGGTCTCGCCCATGGCGGGGATCTCCGGCAAGGCGCTGCTGCGCTGCGCGGTGGTCACGGCCAGGGCCAAAAGCTTGCCTGATTGAATGTTCGGTGCGGCGGTGGCCAGGTTGTCGAAATTGAAATCCACCTGCGCCGACAGCAAGGCCAGCTGCGCCGGGTTGCCGCCGTTGTACGGGATGTGCACCGCAAAAATGCCAGCGGCGCGTTTGAACATTTCACCGGCCAAGTGGCCGGCGCTGCCATTGCCGCCAGAGCCGAAATTCAACTGACCCGGATGGGCTTGGGCGTAACGCACCAAATCGGCCAGGGTGTGAATGTGCAGGCGCTGTGCGGTGTCTGCGTTCATCACCAAGACATTAGGCACCCTCAGCATCTGCGTGATGGGCGCAAAGTCTTGGCTTGCGTTGTATGGCATCTTGGTAAACAACCAAGGGTTGATGGCATGGGTGGCGGTGGCGGCAATGCCGATCGTCCAACCATCGGGCGCGGCTTTGGCCACCAGGTCGGCGCCCAAGTTGCCACCGGCACCGGGCTTGTTGTCAATGATCACCGGCCCCAGCGCGTCTTTGACCCGCTCGGCCAAGGCGCGCGCCGTCACATCAATCGGGCCGCCCGCAGCGTAGGGCACGATCAGCCGAATCGGTTTGCTCTGCGCCCCAACGGGCGCCGACACCACGGCGCAGATCACCAGCAGCAGGGCGCGCAGGCGATCCCAAGGACTGAGGGACATGCGCCCTTGCATGCAGACGTGGCCGGTCTTCAGCCCGCAGCCTTGTCGGCTTCGGAGGTGAAAGAGTCGGCAAAGAATTCTGCTTCGGGCAAGCCGCCCAAGGTGACATAGTCGCGCTTGGCCGAATCCACCACAATGGGCGCACCGCAAGCATAGACCTGATAGCCCGATAAATCGGGATGGTCTAGCAGCACGGCTTGGTGCACAAAGCCGGTGCGACCGGTCCAGGCGTCGTCGGGCGTGGCGTTGGAGACGACGGGTACATAACGCAGCTGCGGCATCTGGGCCAGTTGCGCCTGCACCCAATCGTTCATGTACAGGTCCGAGGGTCGGCGCCCGCCCCAATACAGGGTGGCAGGGCGGGTGATGCCTTGGTGTTGCATGTGCTCTATCAGTGCTTTGATGGGCGCAAAACCGGTGCCCGAGGCCAACAACACCATGGGTTTGTCCGAGTCTTCGCGCAAGAAAAAGCTGCCATAAGGCCCTTCGGCGCGCAAGATGTCTTTTTCTTTCATGGTGGTGAACACCGGGTCGGTGAATTTGCCGCCTGGCATGTGGCGAATGTGCAATTGCACCTTGGGTGCACCGGTTTCCAAGGTGTGGGGCGCGTTGGCCATGCTGTAGCTGCGGCGCGAGCCGTCCCGCAGCAAAAATTCAATGTACTGGCCGGCGTGAAACTTCATCACATCGTTGGCGGGCAGTTGCAGCTCGATCACCATCACATCGTCTGATTTTTTGTGCATCGAGGCCACGCGCACCGGCATCTTTTTGATCGGGAAGGCCCCGGCTTCAGTGACTTGGCGCGACTCCAGCACCACGTCGCTTTGCGCGATGGCGCAGCAGGTCAAAATCAGGCCTTGGGCTTCTTCTTCGTCACTCAGCGCTTTGCTTTGGTGGGTGCCGTGCACCACGCTGCCTTCTAGTTTTTTGCATTTGCAGGAACCACAGGCACCGTCCTTGCACCCATAGGGCAGACCGATGCCTTGCCGAATGCCGGCGGCCAGCAAAGTCTCCGTTGCATCGGCGCTGAAGTGGCGGCCACTGGGTTGTACCGTAATTTGAAAGCTCATCCATGTATCCTTGAGGGTCTGTTGCGTAACCCGAACCCCCTGATTTTGCCCTCAAATCAAACCCCTTTAGGCGCCTTGCCTGCCCGTTTTCGCCGTGAGCGCGTTTTGATCGTGGGTTGCGGCGATGTGGGCATGCGTGCGGCTGCGCAATTGCCCCGCCGTTTGCGCGTGTTGGCCTTGACCTCCAGCCCTGACCGCTTGACCGAATTGCGTGCCGCTGGCGTCACGCCCTTGCTCGGCAACTTGGATGCCCCGGCCGGCTTGCGGCGCTTGGCCGGTCTGGCCACCCGTGTTTTGCATTTGGCCCCGCCGCCGTCTGAGCAGGGCCGCGACTGGTCGCACGATCCGCGCACCATGGCCTTGACCCGGGTGCTGCGCTTGCGCAGTGCGGCCAAAACGCTGGTCTATGGTTCTACCAGCGGTGTGTATGGTGATTGCCAAGGCGCGAGGGTGAATGAAAGTCGCCCTGTACAACCGCATACCCCGCGCGCGCTGCGCCGCGTCGATGCCGAGCGTTCCATTCGATCCCTGGGTCGTTTGGGTGTGTGCAGCAGCATCTTGCGCATTCCCGGCATTTACGCACCGGATCGGGTGGGGGGGACGCCGAAAGAGCGCTTGCTCAAACGCACACCGGTGCTGCGCGCGGCAGAAGATGTCTATACCAACCACATCCATGCCGATGACCTGGCTCGCGCCTGCTTGGCCGCCTTGTGGCATGGCAAAGCGCAACGCGTTTACAACGTGAACGACGACACCACGCTGAAAATGGGCGACTATTTTGATCTGGCTGCGGATTTGCTGGGATTGCCCAAGCCGCCGCGGGTCTCGCGCAGCAGCGCCACCGAAGCCTTGCCCTTGATGCTGCTGAGCTTCATGAGTGAATCACGCCGCCTTGACAACACCCGCATGAAACGCGAACTGCGTTTGCGATTGCGCTACCCGACTGTGCGCGAGGGCTTGCGTCCGCAAGGGCAGTTGCTTTGAACTGAGGTGAGGCGTTTTTATTCCGCGCAGACCATCTGCAGCAAGCGTGAGTTGCGTGTGCCCGGCGCAATGTCTTGCCAAGCATTGGGTTCGTTGATTTCGCCCACCACCGCACCCTGCCCTTTGTTGTCTGCATAAGCGATGTACTGAACTGTGCGTTCTTGTTGATTTTTGCAATCCAATTCCTTGTGACTGCGGGTCGACAAAAAGCCAGCTTTCTCGCGTTGCCGGTACTCGGTCAGGGTCCAGACACTCACTTTGTTGCCACTGCGTTTGACGCTTTCGGCCTCGAAATAAGAGGTGTTTTCTCTGGATTGGCCATAGGGTTGTAAGCCCGCTTGTGCGGCTGCGGTGCTGATCAGCAAGAGGATGCAGACGATGTATTTCATGGCGGACGTCGTGACAAAGGGTGAGCTTGATCTTAGGATAAGTGCATGTCTCAGTCTTGATGTGCATCAAAAAATCGCGTGGCCATGGGCAGGGCCTGTTCGGTAGCCGGTGCACCTTGGACCTTGGGACTGAATCGAAAACGCGATAGGAAACGGTGGAAATTTGAAATATTGATTCAATAAATCCTTTAAATATGATAAATTATCTCTTATGTGTAATTTTCCACAAAGAAAGTAGCTATTTTTTAATTTTGTGGTTCAAAATCAGATCTTCTATGAATCCATCTGCTGAGCTGACATTTGTTTTGTCTTTTTAGATTGATTAATTTCACCGCGTATGAAAATTCTCAACCTTCGCCCCTTGGGGTTCTTTGCCCATCCACAACCGAGCCATTGGCGAGCCTGTGTGACTGTTTGCGCGGCCTTGGCTTGGGGTTGTCTGTTGAGCTTGCCTTCACTGGCGGAAGAATCCAATTTGCTTGACCTGAGTTTGGAGGAGCTGGTGGATTACCGCCTGACCTCTATGTCACGCAAAGAGCAACGTGTGGTGGACACCGCCGCTGCCGCCTATGTCATCACCGGCGAGGAGTTACGCCGTTCGGGTGCTTTGTCGATTCCCGAAGCCCTGCGCATGGTGCCTGGGTTGAATGTGGCGCAAATTTCTCGCGACAGTTGGGCGGTGAGTTCGCGCGGCTTTTTAGAGCGTTTCTCCAGCAAATTACTGGTCTTGGTCGATGGCCGCAGTATTTACTCGCCCATGTTCTCCGGCGTGCTGTGGGAGACACAAGACACCTTGATGGAGGACATTGAGCGCATTGAGGTGATTCGGGGGCCGGGCGCCGCCCTGTGGGGGGTCAATGCCATGAATGGCGTGATCAACATCGTCACCCGCAAGGCCAAAGCCACCCAGGGCAATATGCTCAGTACCCAAATGGGGCAAGGTGGCTATGGTGCAATGGCCTTGCGCCATGGGGGTGAGTTAGAGGGCGGCGGTCATTACCGTTTGTACGCCAAAACCGACACCATGAACGGTTCGCCAGAAACCGCCACAGGCTTGACCGGCATCGACGGTGCGGCGCACCAGCGTGTCGGTCTGCGCCTGGAGCCCTTGGTGGACGGCGGCGAACTCAGCGTGAAAGCCGAGGCTTACCGCCTGCGTTCTCAGTCGATGTATTTGACGCCCACCGTGCTGGCCTACAGCAGCCCAGGCACCCCTTTTCAAAGTGCATCGCCTGAACGCAAAACAGGCGAAGGGGCATTGCTGCAAGCGCGTTACAGTTGGCGCTCAGCCGATGGTGCGCAGTCGGTGCTGCAGGGCTATGTGGACCGAGAGTCGTTGTTCCATGAAGGCTTGTTGGGTTCAGGCACCAGCGCTTTACAGCCTGTGGGCATTGCACCGAGTGGGGCCCGATTTGGTGGCGAAAAAACCGACATCGACATCGATTACCAACGCCGCCAGGTGTGGGGTGCTCACGATGTGATTTGGGGTTTGGCCCTGCGCCATACTGCGGATGATTTGCGATTGCCCTCAGGCCCGTACCAGTTGCTCAATGGCAAGGACGCACGCATCAATTACAGCGCCTTTGTCCATGATGAAGTGACCTTGATCCCCGATCGTTTCAAGTTCATTTGGGGCAGTAAGTTTGAACGCGATGGGCTCACAGGTTCCAACGTCCAGCCCAATGTGCGCTTGTTGTGGACGCCCAACAGCAGTGATACGGTGTGGAGCGCTTTGTCGCGCTCTGTGCGTTCGCCGCGCCGCATTGAAAGTTTGGCCACGATTGACATCGCCGCTTTTGATGCGGCCGGATTTGTCCCTGGCATTCCCCCGCAATCGCTCACGACCATGTTGCAAATGGCACCCCGCGCGGGCGCGGCTGTGATGGCCGAAAAGGCGCTGAGCCTCGAGGCAGGCTGGCGCAAACAACTGAGCCCCCAGCTGAGTTGGGACACTTCGGTGTATGTGAACGACTACACCGACTTGCGGGGAGGGCGATTGATCGGGGCTTCACAGATGCAATCGGTCGCCGGCCTTTATGACGCCATGGCTTGCCTCATGAACCCGCGAAGTCCCCCTCAAAGTTGTTACTTCACATTGCAGGGCTACAACACCAATCAAGAATCGATTCGAACTTGGGGTGGCGAGTTCGCTGTGGACTGGCACCCCAGTAGCCAATGGCGGGTACAAGGCGCCTACGCTTATCTGCATGTCCAAGGGGTGCATACCGGCGATCTGATTGGCGATATGCAAGTCAAGTCCTATGAAGGTGCGACCCCCCAGCATCAGTTTTCGGTGCGCAGCAATTATTCTTTTGGGCAGGGCTTGAACCTGGATGTTTGGGCTCGCCATGTCAGCCAAACCACCCACTATGGCCTCAATGCTTTAGAGCCTTTGGTGATCCGACCTTACGCGTCCTTGGATGCGCGTTTGGCCTGGCAGGTCGACCGGCAGTTGGAACTGGCCGTGATGGGGAAAAACCTGCTCACCAATCGACATACCGAATTTGTCGATACCCTGCCGTATACGCGCGCTTACGATGTGCCGCGTACCCTTTTCATCACTGCCTTGTGGCGTTTTTGAAGGGGTGGTCATGACATTCAACCTGCTTCAAAGCGTTGCCATCCACGCCCGACAATCTGCCGGCTTGGCCGTCATGGTGTTGGCCGCACTGTCGGCACAAGCCCAAAGTGCCAACAGCATGGCCGAATACCGTGTCAAGGCGGCGTTCATCTACAACTTTGCCAAATACATCGATTGGCCAGGCGTTGAAACCAAAGAGTTTCATGTGTGCTCAGCGGGTCGTGACGATTTGGGCGGCGCCCTGTCCGCGCTGGACCGTCGCTCGGCGCAGGGCCGTGAAATACAAGTTCGACAAAACGTGGCCATGGATCAACTCAAGGATTGCCAAATTATTTTTGTAGGCGAAAAGGACAGTAAGTTACTGAGCTCGGTGGTCCGGCAATTGTGGGGTGCACCGGTTTTGATCGTCAGTGACAACCAGCAAGCGGTGGAAGCCGGGGCCCACATTGCACTGGCGTCGGCGGAGGACAGGGTCGAGTTCGATGTCAATTTGGCGACCCTGCAACGTGCCAATTTGAAAGCCAGCTCACAAATGCTGAAGTTGGCCAGAACCACCAAGCCAGCCAAACCTTGATTCATTGATGGCGACACATTCCCAAAGAAATTCCCGTTTGTACCGGTATCTATTTCGCTCGATCCAAGATAAACCGGTGGGCTACAAGCTCAGTCACGTGGTGACCATGAGCGTGCTGTTGGCTTTGACGGTATTTTTTGTGATCACTGGGATTTGGCAGGTGAGCCAATCTTTGCAACGCATTGAAAACGAGGCGCTGAGTATTTGCGAATTGACCGCAGAGACCCACAGCTCGGCTTTGCGTTTTGAGGACCGGACAGCCGCGCATGACCAGCTTGAAAGCTTACGCCACATTCAACAAGTCAAACGTGCGGTGTTGGTGAACAAAGAAGGTCAATTTTTCGCTTCTTATCCTGCCGTTGATCCACAGGATGCAGCCTTGATCCTGCGCCAGTGGCACAGTGCGCAGGTTGAAAATTCGCACTGGACTTTGTCCACTTTGCGAATCCAGCATCCCATTGACCAAGATGGAGAAAAGATTGGTGGTTTGATTCTGGATCTGGACCTGTCCAGCGTTTGGTTCTCGTTGTTCATCAATGCTGCCGTGGCCTTGTTGGGCGTGGTTTTGGGCCTTTTTTCCATTCAAACCCTGTCCTCGGCCATGCACCAGATGATCGCCCGGCCTGTGTCTGAGTTGGCTTTGCTGATGCGGCAAGTGGCGCAAAACAATGACTACAGCCAACGCGCCCCCAAGGGCCATGCTGACGAAGTGGGGGAATTGATTGCCGGTTTCAACCACATGCTCAACGAGATTGAAACCCGCGATCGCAAGTTGGCGCAATACAGCGCCGAGTTGGAAAGTCAGGTGCAAACCCGAACGGCAGAACTGGTCATGGCCAAGGATCAAGCCGAAGCCGCCAGTATCGCCAAGAGCCAGTTTTTGGCCAATATGAGTCACGAAATTCGCACGCCCTTGAACGGATTGATCGGTGTGTCTGAAATGCTGCTGGAGACTGCGCTGGACAGCACGCAAAAGCGGTTTGTCGACATGGTCAGCAGCTCATCGTCTACGCTGCTGTATTTGATCAACGACATTTTGGATTTCTCCAAAATTGAAGCTGGCAAACTGCAACTGGAGTCGGTTCGGTTTTCACCATCGGCTGCAGTGGAGGAGGTCAGCACCCTCTTTGCCGAACGTGCCCAGGACAAGGGCCTGGAGTTGATCCAAACCGTCAACCCGGATGTGCCGGACACCTTGGTGGGGGATCCGCATCGATTCAAGCAAATTTTGGGCAACTTGGTGGCCAATGCCGTCAAATTCACCGAGCGTGGTGAGATTCACATTGTGTTGAGTGGATCCATCGATCCGGCGCAACCGGCGCTTTTGCGCTGCAGCGTGCAAGACTCCGGCATCGGCATTGCCCCCGATGCACAGTTGGGTCTTTTTGAAGCCTTCTCGCAAGCCGATATTTCCATGGCCAGGCGTTATGGTGGCAGTGGCTTGGGATTGGCGATATCCCGACAATTGGCCCAATTGATGGGTGGGGTGGTGGACTTCACCAGTACCCCAAACAAAGGCTCGACCTTTTGGTTCGATATGCGAATGGACCAGCCCGAGTTCTCCGTCCCTGTCGCCATGGCTTCACAGACGGCACTGATCATCACCCAGTCGGACTTGGTGGCCAAGTCCTTGAAAGCCAAGCTGCAGCGGCTGGGCGTGCCGTCCATTTGGCAGCCGCATACAACGGCAGATGAGCTTGCACGCGCCATCGCCAGGAATTTGGCTTGGGTCTTCATCGACCATCAGATTGAGGGTCAAACCCGGTCGCAATGGCTGCAGCAGTGGTCCCCGAAGTTGGGGCCTGCAGTGCGCACAATCGCACTGACCCGCTTGCGCTCGAGCAGTGAAAGTGAAAAGGCCAAGCAAGATGGGGCTCAAGTTTGTGTGGCCCATCCTTTGCTGCTCAAAGATATTGAGCAGGCTTTGAGCGCAGGTCTTTCTGCGGCCAATGGGGCGATTCGGCAGATTGAAAAATCCCCCCCGGCCATGCCGGCAGTGGAATGCACCGTGCTGGTGGCCGAAGACAACGATGTCAACCGCGAGGTGGTCTCTGCCATGCTGCGCAGCATGGGTTGCGGTGTCATCACCGCGAAAGATGGCTTAGAAGCGGTGCAAGTGAGTGCGAACCAAGCCTGCGATTTGATTTTGATGGACGTGCAAATGCCGGAGATGGACGGTTTGGCCGCTTGCCGAGCGATCCGGCAAAGAGAGGCGGATCAGCAGCTGCCAGCCAAGCCCATCGTGGCCTTGACCGCCAACGCGCTCACCGACGACCGCGACAACTGTTTGGCAGCCGGCATGGACGACTATTTGACCAAACCTTTTATGCGCGCCCAATTGCTGGACTTGGTGCAACGCTGGAGCCCCGCCAACAGGTGAATGCGGCGGAACTTCCATAGGCTGGCTTTTCTGCGAGGGATAACCTTATCTTGTGCTAGAATACGAAGCTTAGCGGCTGTAGCTCAGCTGGATAGAGTACTTGGCTACGAACCAAGGGGTCGTGGGTTCGATTCCTGCCAGCCGCACCATATGAACACCCCTCAAGCAGTCATGTTTGGGGGGTTTTTCATTGGCGTTTTCTATTTTTGCCGCATGAACTGTGCGGCCTGACCTGAGGTGGGCGCATGAGCAAAGCTTTTACGCGCGAATCGGATGCCCAAGAGGATGACGATGACATCGTCTTGCCTTCGCTACCGACCGGGACCCGCAACTACATGACCCCAGCCGGTTACGCCCAATTGCGTGCGGAGCTGTTCAATTTGATCGACGATGAGCGCCCCAAAATCGTCGAGATTGTGCATTGGGCCGCCAGCAATGGCGATCGCTCGGAAAATGGTGACTACCTGTACGGCAAGAAACGCTTGCGTGAAATTGACCGGCGTGTGCGGTTTTTAACCCAAAGATTAGAGTGGGCCGAGATTGTCCAGCCTTCGGTGCACCATGGACGTGACCAGGTGTTTTTTGGCGCCACGGTGACCTATGTGGAAGATGACGGCCCTGAGCGCACGGTGACCATCAAAGGCATTGACGAAGTCAACAGTGCACAAGGTGAAGTCAGCTGGGTCTCTCCGATTGCACGCACTTTGCTCAAGGCGCGCACCGGCGATGTGCTGAAATTGGTGACGCCCACTGGGGTGGTGGCGATCGAGGTGCTGGACGTGCATTACCCCGCCCCGCAGGCATGATCAAGGGGGACTGACGATGCGATGCGCACTGACCACTGCCGGGGTGCGCTTGAGTTGGCGCAAAACGGCCTCCAAGTGACTGACATCGCTCACGGCGATGATAAACCGCAAATCGGCACTGTCTTGCACCGCGTCCTGGCCCATGTCAACGTGAATGATGTCGGCCTCTGCGCTGGCCATGGCACCGGCGACCCGGGCCAGCACCCCTTTGCCATTGACCACGGTGACTTGGATGCTGGTTTCAAAATTGCGCGCAGGCTCGTCCGACCACTCCACGCCGATAAAGCGCTCACTGTCCTTTTGCTGTAATTTGCGGCCCACCGAGCAAGCACTGGTGTGCACCACCAAACCTTCGCCACGCCCCAAATAGCCCAAAATGACATCGCCAGGCAGGGGTTTGCAGCAGGTGGCATAGACCACCGACGCGTTCTCGCTGCCATCGAGCGTGATCGAGCCTTGGGAGACCGACTCGTGGGCGGTGAACCGCTCACGCGTCATCAAAAGGGCATCGGGTCTTTCGCCGCTTTCGGTCAGCAACTTGGTCATCCGTTTGGCCACGATGCTGGCAATGCGTTTACCCAAACCAATGTCGGTGAGTAAATCGGTGCGGTTGCGGTTGCCTGTAAAGCGCAGCAATTTGTCCCACAAGGGTTGGCGTTTGACCAACTCGTCAATGTGCTTGTCAATCCCTTCAGCGCGCAGAGCCTGCTCCAGCAACTTCTGACCCAACTCCATCGACTCGACCTGCGCCATGGTTTTCAAATAATGGCGAATTTTGGAGCGCGCGCGCCCGGTGCGCACAAACCCTAGCCACGCCGGGTTGGGTGTGGAAATGGGCGCGGTGATCACCGCAATCACATCGCCGTTTTTCAATTCGGTGCGCAGCGGGACTTGCTCGTTGTTGATCTTGGCCGCCACGGCATGGTCACCGATATTGCTGTGGATCGCATACGCAAAGTCGATGACTGTCGCGCCACGGGGCAGCGCCATGATCTTGCTTTTAGGGGTAAAGACATAGACGGCATCGGGAAACAAGTCGACTTTGACGTGGTCCCAAAATTCAGCCGCATCGCGGGTTTCTTTTTGGATATCCAGCAGCGATTGCAGCCATTGGGTACCCAGTCGCTCTGCGTTGATGCCGCCCAGCGCATGGGCTTTGTATAGCCAATGCGCGGCCACGCCGGATTCGGCCACCACGTTCATCGGTTCGGTGCGCAACTGAAACTCCACGTTCACGCCCGATGGCCCCACCAAGGTGGTGTGCAACGACTGGTAGCCATTGACCTTGCCGATGGCAATATGGTCTTTGAAGCGGCCTGGCACCGGCTTGTACAACTGGTGCAAAACCCCTAAGGCGGTGTAGCACTCGGTCACGGTGGGCAAGATCACGCGGAAACCATAGATGTCGTTGACCTGCGCAAAACTCAGATGTTTATCGTCCATCTTGCGGTAGATGGAATACAAGGTTTTTTCGCGGCCATTGATGCGGGTTTGCATGCCTGCTTTGCTGAAGGCCGACTCCAACTCGCTGTTGACTTTTTGAATCAAATCCCGACGCCGATTGCGCGCACGTGCTACCGCTTTGGACAAAACGTCATAGCGCCAGGGCATCAGGTGCTTGAAGGCGAGGTCTTGCAACTCCCGGTAGGTTTGGTTCAAGCCCAGACGGTGGGCGATTGGCGCATAAATCTCCAGGGTTTCCGAGGAAATGCGGCCCCATTTGTCACGCGGCATGTCGGACATGGTGCGCATATTGTGGGTGCGGTCCGCCAGCTTGATCAAAATCACGCGCACATCGCGGGCCATGGCCAGCAGCATCTTGCGAAACGATTCCGCCTGGTTTTCTTCGCGGGTGTTGAACTCGAGCTTTTCCAATTTGGTCAAGCCGTCAACCAATTCGGCCACCGGCGAGCCAAAGCGCTCAATCAATTCGGCTTTGGTGATGCCGCAGTCTTCCATGGCGTCATGCAAGAGGGCCGCCATCAAGGCTTGCGCATCCAGCTTCCACTCGGTGCACTGAGAGGCGACCGCAATCGGGTGGGTGATGTAGGGCTCACCGCTTTTGCGCAGTTGGCCCAAATGGGCCTCATCGGCAAAGCGGTAGGCGCGGCGCACCAAATCGATGTCCGCGGGGCTTAAGTAGTCGAGTTTGGCTGTCAGTGCCGCAAAACTGGCGGCGGCTGCGTTGGCCGCTGCAGGGCCTGATTTGGGCGTCATTTTCCCGCCGCCGCCGTGGGAGGGGGCTGGTGTGAGGGAGGGAATGACGGCGCTCATGCCTTAAATGTAACTTGCCGCAAAAGGCTTCGACAAGAGGGCTGGAAAAGCCACAAAAAAGCCCCTTGAAAGGGGCTTTGGGATCGGGATGTTTCACCCCAAGCAGGCCGTCTTGGCGACGACCGGGTGCTTTAGGGCACTTTTTTCAGCATTTCGATGCCCACCTTACCAGCCGCAATTTCGCGCAAAGCCGTCACGGCGGGTTTGTTTTTGCTCTCCACCCGCGGCGTATGGCCCTGGCTGAGCATGCGGGCGCGGTATGTCGCGGCCAAAACGAGTTGGAAGCGATTGGGGATTTGCTCCAGGCAATCTTCTACAGTGATGCGGGCCATGAAGTACTCCGGAAAAAGTCAGGTGAAAAAACAGGGGGATTCAAGCGATGTGCAGGGCTTTGAAGGTATCGGAGCGCGACCTGCGCTGGGCAATGTACTTCAGCCTTTGGGCATGGATGATCGTCTTGAGATCGAACAAAGCACGTTCGAAAACCTCGTTGATTATAACGAAATCGAATTCTTGGGCCTGCGCCATTTCAACCGCCGCGTTTTGCATGCGCAAATCGATGATATCGGGTGCATCCTCGCCGCGCCGCTCCAGGCGTGAGCGCAACTCCTCCCAACTGGGAGGCAAGATGAAAATCAAAATCGCATTGGCATACATTTTTTTGATCTGCAAGCCGCCTTGGTAGTCAATTTCCAAGACCACGTCAGCGCCCTGGGACATGCGCTCTTCGATCATTTTTTTGGACGTGCCGTAGCGCTGCCCGTGCACATGGGCCCATTCAACAAAGGCGTCGGCCAACACCATGGCATCAAATTCCTGCTCGGAAGCAAAGAAGTATTCGCGGCCATGTTTTTCTTGGCCCCGGGGCGCGCGGGTGGTGTGCGAGACCGAGGGCTGCACATTGGCGTCCAGCTCCAGCAGGGCGTTGACCAGACTCGATTTGCCTGCCCCGCTGGGGGCTGCAACGACGTAGAGATTGCCGGGGTATTCCATGTTTCGCTCTCTTTGAGGGGCTCAGGGCTTATTCAATGTTTTGCACTTGTTCGCGCATTTGCTCGATCAGCACCTTCATATCGACCGAGATTTTGGTCAATTCCAGCGCGGCAGATTTGGAGCCCATGGTGTTGGCTTCGCGGTGCAGTTCTTGGATCAAAAAGTCCAAACGCTTGCCCATCTCGCCGCCCTTGGTGACCAAGCGGCTGATTTCGTCCAAATGCGAGGCCGTGCGGGTCAGCTCCTCGGCCACATCGATGCGGATCGCAAAGGCAGTGGCTTCGGTCAGGGCGCGGTCTTGGGCCGCCTCGGGCAGGGTGGCGCCCTCTGCCAGCGCCATCGCCTCTTTCCAGCGCTCCAAGAAACGCTGGCGCTGCTGCTCGACCAATTGCGGCACCAAGGGTGCCGCCAGTTGCGCCAAGCTTCGCAGTTGTTGGATATGGTCCTGCAGCATGGCCGCCAATCGCGCCCCTTCGCGTTCGCGGGCGGCTAACAGGGCCTTGACGGCTTGTTTGGCCAAAGGCATCAGGCTGTCTTCGCTGACCGCGCCGCCACTGCGCTCTTGCGCGGCCAGGCGCAGCACGTCGGCCACACTCAAATCGCGTGCGCCGGGTAACCAAGTCTGGATCTTGTCTTGTAAGTGGAGCAAGCGCTGCAAGGCCGCCGCTTGAGGCTCGGGCAAAGCGCCCTCGGCGCTGTCGGCCACCGCGCGCACCTCGACCTTGCCACGTTTGATTTTTTGGGTGATCAACTCACGCAGCGCCGGTTCAAAGCTGCGCAACTCGTCAGGCAGGCGAAAACTCAGATCCAAAAAACGGCTGTTGACCGACCGGATTTCCAGTCCCAAGCGTTGCGCGGGCAGGCTGCGCGCCTCGCTGCTGCCGGGTGTGGCAGGCGTGCTGCTTTGCACGCTGGCGTAACCGGTCATACTGTAAACTGGCATGGCTATGTTCCTTGGTGCGGCCCGGGCCCTTGCCTGATGCCTGTGCACCAGCCGCTGGTGAAAAACCATGGGCTGTGCATGAAACAGACCATTATCTCAAACTCGAGCCATGACCCTTTCTACACCTGCTTATGTGCGCCCAGCGCGCGCCAACGATCAATTGCGCACGGTGCGCATCACCCGCGCTTTCACCCTGCACGCCGAGGGCTCGGTGCTGATTGAATTTGGCAACACCCGTGTGCTGTGCACCGCCTCGGTGGAAGAAAAAGTGCCCGGCCACAAAAAAGGCAGCGGCGAGGGTTGGGTCACAGCCGAATACGGCATGCTGCCGCGCGCCACCCACACCCGCAGCGACCGCGAAGCGGCGCGCGGCAAACAAAGCGGCCGCACCCAAGAAATTCAGCGCCTGATTGGCCGCTCTTTGCGCGCCGTGTTCGATTTGAAAAAGCTGGGCGAACGCACGATTCATCTGGATTGCGACGTGCTGCAAGCCGACGGCGGTACCCGCACCGCCAGCATCACCGGCGCTTTTGTGGCGGCGCAAGACGCGGTGAACTGGCTGATGGCGCAAGGCAAACTGAGCGCGTCGCCCATCACCGCGCACGTGGCGGCGATTTCAGTGGGCCTCAAATCAGGGCAGGCGCTGCTCGACTTGGATTACCTGGAAGACTCCGCTTGCGACACCGACATGAACGTCGTGATGACCGGCGCCGGCCACTTTGTGGAGGTGCAGGGCACCGCCGAAGGCGTGGCCTTTACCCGCCAGGAAATGGACAGCTTGCTGGCCCTGGCCGACAAAGGCATTGGCGAACTGATCGCCATGCAAACCCAAGTCCTGTCCCAAGCCTTGCCCCCCGCACAGACTTGACGCATGAAGATTGTTTTGGCGTCCAATAACGCGGGCAAATTGGCCGAGTTGCAAGCCCTGTTGGCCCCGCTGCATGTGGAGTTGTTGCGGCAAGGGGACTTGGGGATTTCTGAAGCGCCCGAGCCCTTCCACACTTTTGTTGAAAACGCGCTGTCCAAAGCCCGCCATGCCGCGCAAGCCAGCGGCCTGCCCGCATTGGCTGACGATGCAGGCCTGTGTGTCGATGCCTTTGGTGGCCAGCCGGGTGTGGACACAGCGTTTTACGCCACCCGCTTTGGCTACCCCAAAGGCGACGACAGCAACGTCACCGCCTTGCTCGAGCAAATGCAGGGTTTGACGAATCGCCGCGCGGCCATGGTCAGCACCTTGGTGGCGGTGCGCTCGGCGCTAGACCCCGAGCCTTTGATTGCGGTGGGCCGGGTGGTGGTCGACATCACCCAAGAACGTCTGGGCCATAACGGTTTTGGTTTTGATCCGGTGATGTTCTTGCCCGCCTTCGGCCAAACCTTTGCGCAATTGCCCACTGAAGTTAAAAACGCCCACAGCCACCGCGGCGCGGCGGCCAACATCATGCTGGCGCTGATGCGAGAGCGTTGGTTGGCATGATCGAGATCAGCGCAGATGGAAGGGAGTCGGTATCCGCACAAGCGCTGGACGTGATGCATGCCATGCGGCCTGGTGTCTTGCAGTTTGCCAGTTTGCCGCCGCTGTCCTTGTATGTGCATTTGCCCTGGTGTTTGAAAAAGTGCCCGTACTGCGATTTCAATTCGCACGAGTGGCGCGGCGGCTCCCACGCTGTGCTGCCTGAGAGCGCCTACATCGACGCCTTGATGGCCGACTTGGAAGCCAGCCTGCCCCTGATCTGGGGGCGTTCGGTGCACAGCATTTTCTTGGGCGGCGGCACGCCCAGCCTCTTCTCACCGCCAGCCATTGAGCGCTTGATCAGCGGCTTGCGGGCGCGCTTGAGGTTGGAGGCCAACTGCGAAATCACCTTAGAGGCCAACCCCGGCACGTTTGAAAAAGACCGGTTCAAAGCCTTTCGCGCTGCGGGTGTGACGCGCTTGTCCATCGGTGTCCAAAGTTTCAATGACGCGCATTTAAAGGCCTTGGGCCGGGTCCACGATGGCGCACAAGCGCGGGCCGCAATGGCTGAAGCCGCGCAGGCGTTTGACACTTTCAACTTGGACGTCATGTACGCCTTGCCAGGGCAAAGCTTGCACGACTTGGCATTGGACGTGCAAACAGCGCTGTCTTATCAGCCACCCCATGTGTCCA
>CANGEE010000036.1 GCA_947452635.1 Comamonadaceae bacterium
ACGGCCAGGCTGCGCTTTGGCCAAAAACGGGTTGCAGGCTCAGGCCTGCGGCACTGGCCAGGGCCGTGTGAATGAAATGGCGACGTGAACGCATGGTTGTCTCCTGTTGTGGTGGGTCATCTCGGCGCGGTTCAGCGCACCAAGCAAGGCTGCTTGGGATTGAATTGCCAGCCGGGTATCAAAAATTGCATGGCTTGGGCATCGTTGCGCGCTCCCAGCCCGTGCTGCAAATACAGCTGGTGCGCGGCCTCAACCTTGTCCATGTCCAGTTCAATACCCAAGCCGCCGCGCGTGGGCACGTCAATGAAGCCGCCCTGAATCTGCAGCGGCTCTTTCGTCAGGCGTTGGCCGTCTTGCCAAATCCAGTGCGTGTCCATGGCCGTGACCCGGCCCGGGGCTGCAGCGCCTACATGGGTGAACATGGCCAGAGAGATGTCAAAGTGGTTGTTGGAATGCGAACCCCAGGTCAGACCCCAGGTCTGGCAGGCCTGCGCCACCCGCACCGAGCCCTGCATGGTCCAAAAATGCGGATCGGCCAAAGGAATGTCGACCGATTGCAGTTGAATCGAATGGGCCATTTGCCGCCAATCGGTGGCGACCATGTTGGTGGCGGTGCGCAGCCCGGTTTCACGCCGGAACTCGGCCATCACCTCGCGGCCACTGAAGCCTTGTTCTGCGCCACACGGGTCTTCGGCATAGGCCAACACGCCGTGCATGTCGCGCATCAAGCGCACCGCGTCTTGGAGCAACCAGCCGCCGTTCGGGTCGAGCGTGATGCGGGCCTGCGGAAAGCGTTCATGCAAAGCCTGCACCGCCTCGACTTCGGCTTCACCTGAGAACACACCGCCCTTGAGTTTGAAATCATTGAAGCCGTAGCGTGCATGCGCGGCTTCGGCCAATTTCACAATCGCCTCGGGCGTCATCGCCGCTTCGTGGCGCAGGCGTGACCAATCGTCCGTGGCATCAGGCTCACTGGCGTAGGGCAAATCGGTTTGGTGGCGATCGCCCACATAAAACAAATAGCCCAGCATCTCAACTTGGGCGCGTTGTTGCCCCTCGCCCAGCAAGGCGGCCACCGGCACACCTAAGAATTGACCGAGCAAATCGAGCAAGGCCGACTCCACAGCGGTGACCGCATGCACCGTGGTGCGCAGGTCAAAAGTCTGCAGGCCGCGTCCACCCGCATCGCGGTTGGCAAACGCGGTTTGCATGCTTTGCAGCACCGTCAAGTATTTGCCCAAGGGTTGGCCGATCACCAACTCTTTCGCGTCTTCCAGGGTTTGGCGAATGGCTTCGCCGCCAGGCACCTCGCCCACACCGGTGTGGCCCAAGCTGTCGGTCAAGACCAAAATATTGCGGGTGAAAAATGGCGCATGGGCACCGCTCAAATTGAGCAACATGCCATCGCGCCCCGCCACAGGGATGACGCGCATGGCGGTGACAACGGGGGATGAAGAGGTCATGGTATCGAGGTGTTAAAACCGTTGAAATAAGGCGTTGACGCCCCAGCTCAGCAGGGTTGACCGTGACGCGCCACCAACCAGGCGGGCATGTCTTGCAAAGATACCGGGCGCAAAAAGCGATCCAGCGCCGCGTCGCCCACCGAAGTGGACATGGCTTCGGTCGACGAAGGCCACGGGCCGCCGTGTTGCTGCGCTGCGGTCACCGCCACGCCGGTGGGCACGCCGCTAAACAACAAGCGCCCGGCAATGGCACTGGCGCCACGCACCAAAGCGCGGTGCTCCAGCGTGTCTTCATTCAGACCCCACAGGGTCACCGTCAGGCTGCCGCCCACGGCCTGCAAGACTTGAAGGGTTTGCGCCACCGAATCGGTCCAAACAATCAGGCTGGCCGGACCAAACACTTCTTCGTGCAACTGCGCCTGCGCCACGAAGGTGGCGGCATCGACTTCGGCCAAGAAGGGGCGGGGCTGCAGGCTCTGAACGGGCTCATGCAGCAAGGCTGTGGCACCTGCAGCCAGTTGCGCTTGGGTGCCTGCATCCAGTGCCTGGCGCATGCCTTGGGTCAACATGACATGGGGTTGCAAGGCTTGCAGTGCGCTCACCAATTGGCGCACAAAAGTGCTGCTGGCCTCGCTGCGTTGCAAGACCAAGAGGCCGGGGTTGGTACAGAACTGCCCACAACCCAGGGTGATGGAGCCGGCCAGGGTCTGGGCCAGGGTTTCGCCACCCGCCGCCAGCGCTTGCGGTGTGGCCACCACGGGGTTGATCGAGCCCAACTCGCCGTAAAACGGAATCGGCCGAACGCGTTGGCGCGCTGCCGCTTGCAAAGCTGCGCCGCCACGGGTCGATCCGGTGAAGGCCCCAGCGGCGATCAAAGGATGTTGGATCAAAGTGACCCCTACTTCATAGCTTGCGCCCTGCACCATGCCGATCAAACCGGTCGGCAAGTTCAAGGACTTCAAAGCCGCTTGCACCAGGCCATGCACCCGCTGTGAAGTATGGGGGTGCCCAGGGTGGGCCTTGACCACCACCGAGCAGCCTGCAGCCAAGGCCGATGCGGTATCACCGCCCAAAACCGAAAACGCAAACGGAAAATTGCTGGCCGAGAACATGGCGACCGGGCCCAGCGGTACACGCACCCGCAGCATGGCGGGGTGACCGGCCGGCGGACCACCGGCCACGGCCGGGTCATCGGTGTAAGCAAAGGCCGCACCTTGCTGCGCCAGATCTGCAAAGCGGCGCAACTGGAAGGCGGTGCGGTCCAACTCACCATTCAAACGCGGCAAACCCAAACCGGATTCTTGGTCGGCCAAGGCCACCAAGGCCTCGCGGTCCGACTCGATGGCCGCAGCCAGGGCGTTGAGCAAAGCGGCGCGCGCTGTGCCTGCGCTGCTTTGCCAGTCGGCAAAAGCGTGATGCGCAGCCTGCACGGCGGCATCGATGTCGGCAGCGGAAGATGCGTGCAAGGCCGCACCGAGCGCTTGGCCAGTGCGGGCGTCAAAAGATTGCAAGGTGGTCATAAAGGGTTTTCAAAAATCAAAGTGGAAAAGTGGTATTCAAGACAGATCAAGAATGATCAGGTGATGGGGGCGGGATTGAACAAGACCAAGGCATTATGGAGTTTCCAATGTTCAGCCCAGGTCTTGTGTCCGCTGGCCACGGCCAGCAGCATGCGGAACAACTCCCATCCGCCCTCTTCGATGGTGATCTCGCCCTCGGCAATGCGACCTGCGTTCAAGTCCATCAGATCATGCCAGCGCCGCGCCAAGTCGCTGCGGGTGGCGACTTTGATCACTGGGCAGGCTTGCAGGCCGTAGGGCGTGCCCCGGCCGGTGGTGAAGACGTGCACATTCATACCCGCAGCCAGTTGCAGCGTGCCGCAAATGAAGTCGCTGGCGGGCGTGGCCGCAAAGACCAGGCCTTTTTGATCGGCCTTGAGTTTCTCGCCGGGCGGCAAAACGCTGGCAATCGCCGCGCTGCCACTTTTGATGATCGAGCCCATGGCTTTTTCGGCGATGTTCGACAAACCACCGGCCTTGTTGCCTGGCGTGGTGTTGGCACTGCGATCGACCCGGCCGCGTTCCAGGTATTGGTCATACCAACCCAGCTCGCGCACGATGTCTTGGGCCACAGCAGGCGTGGCGGCGCGGCTGGTGAGTTGCTCAACCGCATCGCGCACTTCGGTGTTTTCCGAAAACATCACCGTGCCGCCAGCGCGCACCACCAGGTCGGCCATATAGCCGACCGCGGGGTTAGCGGTCACGCCTGAAAAGGCATCGCTGCCGCCGCACTGCACGCCCACCACCAGCGCGCTGGCCGGCACGGTTTGACGGCGCCGCGCATTCAGGCGCTCCAGGTGCGTTTGGGCGCGGGCCACAATACCGTCGAGCATGGACATGAAGCCCACATGCGCATCGTCTTGCAGACACACATTGTCCAGGGCCTTGGCTTCATCGCGAATGTCTTGGATGGGGAAACTGCCAGGCGGCAACAAGCGATCGGGCTGTAATTTTTCGCAACCCAAACTCACCACCATGACCTCACCGCCAAAGTTCGGGTTCAGGCTGATGTGACGCAGGGTGCGGATCGGAATCTCAGCCCCCGGTGCGTCAATCGCCACGCCGCAACCATAAGAGTGTTCAAGGCCCACCACCCCGTCCACATGCGGGTAAAGCGGCAACAACTCGCGCTCTATGCGCTCTACAGCCAACTGCACCACCCCGGCCACGCACTGCACTGTGGTGGTGATGGCCAAGAGGTTGCGCGTGCCGACCGAGCCGTCCGCGTTCACATAACCCTCAAAGGTATAGCCTTGCAATGCGTCCAGCAACGGGGGTTTCACGGTGGCCATGGGCAGGTCTTGCAGCTCACGCGCCGCGGGTATCTCCAGCAAACGCTCATGCACCCAACTGCCTGCCGCAATGGCTTGCTTGGCGTAACCCACAGGCACGTTGTAGCGCAGGATGGCTTGGCCGGCGGCCAGATCACACAGCGCCACTTTGTGGCCTTGCGGCACTTTGTCACGCAAAACCAGGCCTTGGGCCGCACCCGCAGGCATGACCGTGCCTGCCGGCAAACCGCCATCGTTGGCGATGATGGCCACGTTGTCGGCAGGATGCATGCGGATCGCCAAAGGCGGGCGGTTTGAACTCATGGTGTCGGGTCCATTTTCAAATGATCATTTGAGCAGATGTGGCAACCACAGCGTGAACTGCGGCACGTAGGTGACCAAGAGCATCGCCAAGGTCAAAGCGCCGTAAAACGGGGCAATCGTGCGCATCACCTGGCCGACCGAAATACCGCCGATGGCGCAGCCGACAAACTGCACCGTGCCCACAGGCGGTGTGTTCAAGCCCAGCGCGCAGTTGATCAGCAGCATGATGCCGAACTGCATCGGGTCCATGCCAAAGTGCATGGCGATCGGCATGAAGATCGGTGTACAAATCAAGATAGTGGCCGCCATGTCCAAAAAGGTGCCCAAGATGAACAGCAACACGTTGATCATCAGAAAAATGACCCAAGGCTCTGAGCTGATTTTTTGCATCAACTCGCCAGTCATTTGCGGCACTTCATACAAGGCCATGAAATAACCGAAGGCGTTGGAAATGCCGATCAACAGCAGCACCACGCCGGTGGTCTTGCAGGCTTTGGCACAGGCTTTGAGAAAGTTGTGCACGGTCAAAGTGCGGTACACCACGACAGTGACAAACAGCGCCCAGGCCACGGCAATCGAGGCGGACTCGGTGGCGGTGAACGCGCCCGACAAAATGCCGCCCAAAATGATCACCACCACAAACAAGCCTGGCAGCGCAGCACCAAAGGCTTTGAGCACTTCGAGCCAACCCGGAAAGTTGCCGTGAATCGGATAACCCCGACGCACCGCCACCCAGTAAGCCGCGCCCAGGTTGCACAGCGTCAAGATGATGGCCGGCACCAGGCCCGCCAAGATCAAGCCCAGCACACTCACCGAGGCCAGGCCGGATGCGGCCAGGGTGAAGATGATCATATTGTGCGAGGTCGGCATGATGGCACCCACCAAGGCCGCATGGGTGGTGACGTTGACCGCGTAGTCGGCGTCGTAACCTTCTTTTTTCATCAGCGGAATCATCACCGAGCCCATGGCTGAGACGTCGGCCAGTGGCGAACCCGCCACGCCACCAAAAATGGTGCAACCGATGACGTTGCTCATGCCCAAACCGCCGCGCACATGGCCCACCAAGCTGTTAGCAAAACGCACGATGCGGTCGGCAATGCCGCCGTACAGCATCAACTCACCCGCGAACACAAAAAACGGAATGGCGAGGAAGGAGAACACCTGCATGCCCCCCACCATTTTTTGGAACACCATGGCCACCGGCAAACCAGCGGCGATGATGGTGGCAACCGAAGACAAGCCAATGGCAAAGGCCACCGGCACGCCGAGAATCAACAAGAGCGTGAAGCTCAAAGCAAGTACTGTGAGTTCCATGTCAATGGCCCTCCGCAGGGCCGCCCCAAGGAGGGCATGCGCCCCCTCGGGGGGCAATGAAGTGCACGCAGTGACAAATGTGGGGGCTCATCTTTATTCCCAAACAGGTTCAACCACTTTGCCTTGCAAAAGCGCAACAATGTGTTCAATCGAAAAAAGCAAAATCAAAGCGCCTGCAATGATCACCGGTACGTAGTCAATGCCATCGGGCACGGGCAGCATGGGTTTTTTCTCACCCCACTTGGCCGAGGCCCAGAGCCAGCCGCCCTGCACCATCAAGTAGCCGAACAAGGCCACCAGGGCGTGGATCAAAATTTCAATCCGGTGCTGCCATTTTTCAGGCAGCAACACCACGAGCGACTCCAAGCCAATGTGACCCGCATCGCGCACCCCCACGGCCAAGCCAAAGGCGGTGACAAACAACACGATCAACATCGCCAAAGCCTCGGCCCAGGTCGGTGTGTCGTTCAACACATAGCGACCAATCACCTGCCATTGAACGCACAAGATCACAGCGATCAAGCCCATCACGGCCAGCACCAGGCTGATCTTGGAGACGATCGCACAAAATTTGGTAAACATACACACTCCAGCCCCTGGCTTGCGCCAGGGGCATCAAGAAAACCAATGAAAGAGAGACTTACTTGGTGTCTTGAATCGCTTTGATGGCGCGCTTCATTTCAGGCGTGGTCATGAACTTGTCGTAGACCGGGCCCATCACGGCTTGGAAGGATTTTTTGTCCACTTCCACAATCTCAGCACCGGCCGCTTTGACGTTGGCCAACGATTTGCCTTCGGCCTCGTCCCAGGCCTTGCGCTGCACCGCCACCGATTCTTTGGCGGCTTGGCGGATCATGGCTTGCTCATTGGCAGGCAACTTGTCCCACACCACTTTGGACATCACCAAAATTTCGGGCGCCATCGAGTGCTCGGTCTTGGAGTAGACCTTGACGGCTTCGACGTGCTTGGCCGTGTCAAACGAGGGAATGTTGTTTTCAGCGGCATCGATCAAACCGGTCTTCAAGCCGGTGTACACCTCACCGTAAGGCATGGGCGTGGCGTTCGCGCCCATGGCGCTGACCAAGGCCACCCACAGGTCAGACTGCTGCACGCGAATCTTCAAGCCCTTGGCATCGGCCACGGTTTTGATGGCTTTTTTGGCATAGATGGAACGTGCGCCGCTGTCATAAAAAGCCAAGCCGACGTAACCGACAGACTCGCAGCTCTTGAGGATTTCAGCGCCGACCGGGCCGTCCAAGGAATGGCGCATGTGATCGACCGAATGGAACAAGAAAGGCATGGTGGGCACCATGGTCATGGGGCAGATGCCGTTCATAGGGGCCACGTTGACGCGCACCAAATCCAAAGCGCCGATCTTGACCTGGTCGATGGTTTCTTTTTCCGAACCCAAAGCGCCTTTGTTGAAGACCTTGATCTTGTGCTTGCCGCCCGACAATTTTTCCAGCACGGTGCTCATGTGCTTGACGGCCACCACGGTGGGGTAGTCGTCGGCGTTGTGGATGTCGGCCGAGCGAAACTCCACCGCTTGGGCACTGAAAGAAAGCGCGGCAGCGATGGCCAACAAAGAGGATTTGAATTTCATGGATGTCTCCTGGTGAGGGTTAAAAAATACAACGAGAAACTTATTGTGGGCCCAAGGCCTTGATCAAGGCGTCGAGCTGCTCCATCTCGGCCGGCTTCAAGTCCGTCAAAGGTGGGCGCACCGGGCCTGCGCTGTGACCGACCAAGGCGGCACCCGCTTTGACGATGCTCACCGCATAGCCTTGCATGCGGTTGCGAATGTCCAAATAAGGCATGAAGAATTGCTTGAGCAAACGGTGCTGGGTGGCGTGGTCGTCGGCCGCCACGGCGCGGTAGAACTGCATCGCCGTTTTGGGGATGAAGTTGAACACGGCCGAGGAATACACCGGTGTGCCCAGCGCCTTGTAGGCGGCGGCATAGACCTCAGCGGTCGGCAAACCGCCCAGGTAAGAGAAGCGGTCGCCCATCTTCAGGTAGATGGACATCATGGCCTCAATGTCGCCCACGCCATCTTTGAAGCCGACCAAATTGGGGCAACGATCGGCCAAGATGGCCAGCGATTGCGGGGTGAGTTTGCAAACATTGCGGTTGTACACAATGACACCGAACTTGACGCTCTTGCACACAGCCTCCACATGGGCGATCAGGCCTTCTTGACCGGCTTCAGTCAAATAGTGCGGCAACAACAACACGCCGTGGGCACCCGCGCGCTCTGCTTCTTGCGCGCACTGAATCGCAAAACGGGTCGGTCCGCCAGCACCGGCAATGATCGGCACCTTGCCTTTGCAGGTGTCCACCGCAGTTTGGATGATCGCGGGGTACTCGTCGCCGGTCAGCGAGAAAAACTCACCCGTACCGCCTGCGGCAAACAAGGCGGTGGCACCATAAGGGGCCAACCATTCCAAGCGTTCGGCATAGGTCTTGGCATTGAAGTTGCCTTGGTCGTCGAAGTCGGTCAGCGGAAACGACAACAGGCCGCTGGACATGATGGATTTGAGTTCTTGAGGGGTCATAAAGCGTCCTTGTTCAGAAAAAATAAATGAGGCCAGTTGCCAGCGGCTGCCAGCATGGTGGATGGGCTTGAAAAGATCAGAGGGGTCCGATCTTGACGAAGCCGCCACCTTGAAACTGCACTGCCGGATCGGTCAAATCAGGCTCGTCGGTTCGGGCGTAAACGGCCTCGCGAAAGACATCCGAACTGTCCTGCGGGCGAAAGCCAATGTGTTTGGCCAAGTGGTTGTCGTACCAACTGACGCTGTTGTCGGAGGTGCCGTAGATGATGCTGTGGCCCAACACCGGCGTGGTCAAACAAGCGGTGATCAGCCGGTGCAAGTCGTCAAAGCTGAGCCAGGTGGCCAGCATGCGGCGGTCACGCGGCTCCGGGTAGGAGGAGCCAATGCGCACGCAAGCCGTTTCAATGCCATAACGGTCAAAGTAGAGACGGGAGATGTCTTCACCAAAAGCTTTGCTCAAACCATACAAACCGTCCGGCCGGGGCGGGCTCTTGGCATCGACCACTTCGTTTTGGCGGTAAAAACCCATCACATGGTTGGAACTGGCAAACACCACCCGCTTGACCCCGTGAACACGCGCTGCCTCGTACAGGTTGTAAACCCCGATGATGTTGGCTTGCACAATGGGGGCCCAAGGCTGCTCGACCGAGATGCCGCCGAAATGCACAATGGCTTGACAGCCCGCCACCATGTGCTGCACGGCAGCCATGTCTGACAGGTCGGCTTGCACCACTTCTTCGACCGCTTGGGCGGGGTCCAAGGGGTTCAGATCGCTCAAACGCAAAATGTCACAGTTGGCTTGCAAGCGGGTGCGCATGGCTTGGCCCAAGCCGCCTGCGGCTCCTGTCATCAACAGTCTGGCATGAGATCGAATGGTCATAATGGTTAATTTTATGTTGTACGTTGTCTGATGACTTGGTATTCTGTATGCTTGCGTCCATGGTGTCAAGCACCCAGGACTTTTTTATGCAGACCAAAACGCCCATTTCCACCGCAAACCCTGCGCCGCGCAACCGGCGAGGTGGCTTGGTGCAGGAGGTGGTTCAGCACATCGCCAGTCAAATTCAGGGCGGGCGACTGCAGCCCGGCGATCAACTGCCCACCGAGTCGGCCATCATGGTGGAATTGGCGGTCAGTCGCACCGTGGTGCGTGAAGCCATCTCACGTTTGCAAGCCTCAGGACTGGCGGAGACACGGCACGGCGTTGGCACATTCGTGCTGCAAACCCCATCCCGTGAAAACTTCAGCATTGGCGAGCAAGACATGGCCACCGTGGAAGATGTGATCCATGTGTTGGAGCTGCGCATCAGCCTGGAAACCGAGGCTGCAGGCCTGGCTGCGCAACGCGCGACCCCTGAACAGTACAGGGCCATGGAAAATGCCTTGACGCATTTTGCCGCCGCCATTGATGAACAATCGGACGCGGTGCCCAGCGATTTTGAATTCCATTTGGAGGTGGCCAAAGCCACCGGCAATCGCCACTTCGCCGATCTGATGACTTACTTAGGCCGGCGCATCATCCCGCGCACCCGGGTCAATACGGCAGACCAAGCTCCCGAGGGTCGAGAGGCCTATTTGAAGCGTGTCCACAGCGAGCACGAGAGCATTTACAACGCCATCCGCAACCAAGATGCCGAGTCGGCCCGTGCGGCCATGCGCACCCACCTCTCCAACAGCCGGGACCGCTTGCGCAAACCCCGAAACGCAACAGACTGAACCTGGGCTGCGTGCGCTTAGGTTGTACGATGACTAGTGAATAAAGCCCTGTTGCTCAGCCCCGGGTCTCCACATACAAGGCATACAGCGAATGGCTGGCCGCCATGAACAAGCGGTTGCCCAGGGTGCCGCCAAAGCACACATTGGCACAGCGCTCGGGCAGGTGAACATGGCCGATCGCCAAGCCTTGCGGGTTGAACACCCTGACCCCGTCCAGCCCCTCAGCTTGGGCGTCCAGGCGGCCATTGCTGCCCCAACCACACCAGATGTTGCCGTCTTCGTCCACCGCAATGCCATCCAAGGCACCCGGGCCGTCTGCATCGATGACCAGACACTTGCCAGACAAGGCTCCCGCCGCGTTCAGGTCATAAGCCCACACCTTGCGGCAAGGCTGGGCCCGGCTTTCAACGATGTACAGCACCTGTTCATCCGGCGAAAAAGCCAGCCCATTGGGGCCCGCAAGGTCGGTCAACACTTGCTGCAAAGCCCCCGTGACCGGATCGATGCGGTACACCGCATGCGGCAACTCGGCTTCGGCCTTGGCCCCTTCCCAGTGGCCGCCAATGCCAAAAGGCGGGTCGGTGAACCAAATGGCGCCGTTGGATTGGCACACGATGTCGTTGGGGGAATTGAGCGGTTTGCCCTCAAACTGATCGGCCAGCACGGTGATGCGGCCATCGTATTCGGTGCGGGTGATGCGACGCCCCCCATGCTCACAGGCCAACAAACGCCCTTGCCGGTCACGGCACAAACCATTGGCGAAATTGGATGGGGAACGAAACACACCCCAAGCGCCACTGGCTTCGTCATAACGCATGATGCGGTTATTGGGGATGTCGCTGACCAACAGGTAACGGCCATCACCGAACCAGACCGGCCCCTCGGCCCAGCGCATGCCGCTGCCCAGCCTCTCCACCGTGCTGCTGAAAATGCGGTACTTGGCAAACGAGGGGTCCAACACCTCGATACGTGGATCGGGGTAGCGTTGACTGGGTGCAAAGTCAAAACTGGCACCAGGTGCCGCAGAATGGGTCAGCATGGTCAAGTCCTCACAGTGTGGGTTTGGAATGTCGGTTCATCGTCAACATCAGCGCGCCGCCCAGCACCATGGGCACACACAGCCACTGGCCCATGCTCATGCCCAAGGACAACAGGCCCAAATGCGCATCGGGTTCGCGGAAGAATTCAGCCGTGAAACGCAGCAGGCCGTAGCCGAGCAAGAAGGCCCCTGACACATGACCGATGGGTCGGTCTTTGCGCGCATACAGCCACAAGACCGCAAACAACAGCAAGCCTTCCAGCAAAAACTGGTAGACCTGTGAAGGATGGCGCGGCACATCCCCGGCCCCGCGAAACACCATGCCCCAAGGCAAGGACGGATCGGCCACGCGGCCCCACAACTCGCCATTGATGAAGTTGCCTACACGCCCTGCCGCCAAGCCCGTGGGCACACAGGGCGCGACAAAGTCCATGACTTGCAAAAACGGCCGGCGGCGCGAGCGTGCAAACCACGCCATGGCCACAATCACGCCGAGCAAACCGCCATGAAAACTCATGCCGCCTTGCCAGACCGCCGCAATTTCAAAGGGATTGGCCAGGTAATAAAGCGGTTTGTAAAACAGGCAGTAGCCTATACGCCCGCCCAGCACCACGCCCATCACACCCATGAACAAAATGTCTTCCACGTCTTGTCGCTGCCAAGCCTGCTCGCCCGTGAAGCGGACAAATGGGGGGTGTTGCAAACGCCTCAAGCCCAGAAACAAGAACAGGCCGAAGGCGGCCAAATAGGTCAAGCCGTACCAATGCACAGCCACGGGCCCTAACTGCAAGGCGACGGGATCGATTTGAGGGTGAATCAGCATGCAGCGCATTGTGCACGCTTTGCTGACGCCCGGCGCACCTGCACCGTGGGAACAGGCCGTTAGAATAGGAAAAACAAATGTGCGCTTTCCTTATCTCGCACCACTTTGATCGAATTTCACACTTGAAAAACACCATGAGCGACAAAATCATTCCCATCACGCCGATCAACCGCCGCAGCGCCAACATCACGCAAGGCAAATCGCGCGCACCCAACCGGTCCATGTATTACGCCATGGGTTACGAAGAAAGTGATTTCGTCAAACCCATGGTCGGCGTGGCCAATGGCCACAGCACCATCACCCCCTGCAACAGCGGCCTGCAAAAACTGGCCGATGCGGCCGTGGCCGGTATTGAAGAAGCCGGTGGCAACGCGCAAATTTTTGGCACCCCCACCATCTCCGACGGCATGGCCATGGGCACCGAGGGCATGAAGTACTCCTTGGTCAGCCGCGAGGTGATTTCGGACTGCATCGAAACCTGCGTGCAGGGCCAGTGGATGGACGGCGTTTTGGTGGTCGGCGGTTGCGACAAAAACATGCCCGGCGGCATGATGGGCATCTTGCGTGCCAATGTGCCTGCGATCTATGTCTACGGAGGCACCATCCTGCCCGGCCGTTACCAAGGGCGCGATCTGAACATCGTCAGCGTGTTTGAAGCGGTGGGCGAAAACGCGGCAGGCAAGATGAGCGACGCCGACTTGCGCGAAATCGAAATGCGCGCCATTCCCGGCACGGGTTCATGCGGCGGTATGTACACGGCCAACACCATGTCCTCGGCTTTTGAGGCGTTGGGCATGTCTCTGCCCTACTCGTCCACCATGGCCAACCCCCATGATGAAAAAGAAAATTCGGCCAAAGAATCGGCCAAGGTGCTGATCGAAGCGATCAAGAAAGACCTCAAGCCGCGTGACATTGTCACCAAGCAAGCGCTGGAAAACGCGGTGGCGGTGATCATGGCCACCGGCGGCTCGACCAATGCCGTGCTGCACTTTTTGGCGATTGCCCACACCGCTGGCGTGGACTGGACCATCGACGACTTTGAGCGCATGCGCAAGAAAATCCCGGTGATTTGCGACCTCAAACCCAGCGGCAAGTACCTGGCCGTGGACCTGCATCTGGCCGGTGGCATTCCGCAAGTGATGAAGACCTTGCTGGCCGCTGGTTTGCTGCACGGCGACTGCATGACCATCACCGGCAAAACCATTGCCGAGAACTTGCAAGATATCCCGAATGTGCCACGTGCCGACCAAGACGTGATCCGCCCCATCGACAAGCCGATGTATGCCGAAGGTCACTTGGCGATTCTCAAAGGCAACCTCTCACCCGAAGGCGCGGTGGCCAAGATCACCGGGCTGAAGAATCCGGTCATCACCGGCCCGGCGCGCGTGTTTGACGACGAACAATCGGCTTTGGCCGCCATTTTGGCGGGCAAGATCAAAGCCGGCGACGTGATGGTCTTGCGCTACCTTGGCCCCAAAGGCGGCCCGGGCATGCCTGAAATGTTGGCCCCCACCGGCGCGCTGATTGGCGCAGGCCTGGGCGAGAGCGTCGGCTTGATCACCGATGGCCGCTTCTCCGGCGGCACCTGGGGCATGGTCGTGGGCCATGTGGCGCCGGAAGCGGCAGCCGGTGGCACCATCGCCTTTGTCAACGAAGGCGACTCCATCACCATCGACGCGCACAAGTTGATTCTGGAACTGAATGTGCCTGAAGCCGAACTGGCCCAGCGCCGCCAAGGCTGGGTGGCTCCAGCGCCGCGCTACACCCGGGGCGTGCAAGCCAAGTTTGCCTTCAATGCCTCGAGTGCCAGCAAAGGTGCGGTGCTGGATCTGTATTGAACTGTCATCAGGGCCTGCGCTTGCGTCGTTTTTCAAGCGCCTGCGCGAGCCCATGACCCATTTATTTCGGAGCAAAACCATGCCCAACATCAGCTTTGTGTCCACTTGCATAGGGGCCTTGACGGCCGCCGCCGCCGCCGCCCTGCCCGCCTGGGCCGACCCGGCCTTGGCCCAAGCCAAAAACTGCATGGCCTGCCATGCGGTGGATCACAAGGTGGTCGGTCCCGCTTTCAAAGATGTGGCCGGTAAATACAAGGGCGACAAAACAGCGGTTGACAAACTGGCCACCAAAATCATCAAAGGCGGCTCTGGCGTGTGGGGCCCCGTGCCCATGCCGGCGAACGCCCAAGTGAACGATGCAGAAGCCAAAACTTTGGCCGCTTGGGTACTGAGCCTCAAATAAGCAAGGTCAGATCACAACAAAGCCCGCGCACTTCAGGGGGGCGGGCTTTGTGGATAGGGCTGTCTGAGATTTACAGACCGATCGCCGCGATACCGGCTTTGGCAATCTGTGCATCTTCATTCGACTTGACGCCACTCACGCCCACGGCGCCCAAACAAAAGCCGTCTTTCATGATCGGCACGCCACCTTCGAGCATGCCTTGCACTGTCGGGGCGGTCAGAAAGGAATAGCGCCCGCCATTGATCACGTCTTCATAAATCTTGCTTTCACGACGCCCCAGGGCTGCGGTGTGCGCCTTGGCAGGCGCAATGTGGGACGAAATCGGCGGGGCGCCGTCCATGCGGGCGAAATGCAGCAAATGACCGCCGGCGTCGACGATGGCGATGCTCACGGCCCAATTGTTTTTCAAGGCTTCGGCTTCGGCCGCTGCGGCCACGGTTTTGACATCAGACAATTCAAGGCTGGATTGTGTTTTCATGGGGGCGAGTCATTTGGATAAAAGTTCAAGCATACAGGCCTGGGGCGGGGCCATTGAAGACTTGAACGCAAAACTCTTTTCAACACCCACCCGCTGAATGATTCGCCTCGCGGGTAAAAACCTGAATTTCAGACGGCCATTGCCCCCCCCCACCCTGCCCGCCCTACAATGGCGACAACCCCATCCAATGGGGCCTACTAGGAGAAACGACATGAATGAATTTCAAACCATTGACACCGCATGGGGCCTGGACGTCCAAGCCCAACGCAACCGTGTGATGCGCAACACCTATGGCTTGCTGGCTTTGAGCCTTTTGCCCACCGTGCTGGGCGCTTGGTTGGGCGTGGCCACTGGGATCACCCAGTCCCTGAACGGCGGCTTGGGTTTGGTTGTTTTCTTGGCCGGTGCTTTCGGCTTTATGTTTGCCATTGAAAAGACCAAGAACTCGGCTGCAGGCGTTCCCGTCTTGCTGGGTTTCACTTTTTTCATGGGCCTGATGCTGTCGCGCATGATCGGCATGGTGCTGGGCTTTAAGAACGGCCCTGACCTGATCATGACCGCTTTTGCCGGTACGGCAGGCGTGTTTGCCGTGATGGCCAGTTTGGCCAGCGTGATCAAGCGCGACCTGTCGGGCATGTCCAAATGGCTGTTTGTCGGCGCTTTGGTGTTGATGGTGGGCGGTATCGTCAACGTGTTCGTCGGCTCCACGGCCGGCATGATGATGTTGTCGACCTTGGCGATTGGCATCTTCAGCGCCTACATGCTGTACGACCTCAAGCAAATCATTGACGGCGGCGAGACCAACTACATCAGCGCCACCTTGGCCCTGTACTTGGACTTGTTCAACATCTTCCAAAGCCTGCTGGCCTTGCTGGGCATCTGGGGCGGCGAGCGCGACTGACCGCCTTCACGGCTTGGATGCCTCTCGCCAAAAGGACCTTTTCGAAGGTCCTTTTTTTTGTGTCACACGAGGTCTGTGCAGAGCAGCTTGTCGCTAGAACGGGTCTTCAAACCAGCTCAAACACCGCCATGCTCTCCACATGGGCGGTGTGCGCAAACATATTCACCACACCAGCGCTGACGCAGCGGTAACCGGCCGCATGCACCAGCAAACCCGCATCGCGCGCCAAGGTGGCCGGGTTGCAGCTGACATAGACAATGCGCTTGGGCGGCAGCCAGCCTTGGCGCAGCGCGGGCGTCTCGTGCAATTGCGCCAGCGCTTTGACCAAGGCAAACGCACCCTCGCGGGGTGGGTCGATCAGCCATTTGTCCGCATAGCCGTCCGCAATCAGCATCTCGGGCGTCATGTCAAACAAATTGCGCGCCACAAACTGGGTGGGGGCCAGCCCTTGGCCCACAGCGCGGGCGGATTGGTTTTGCGCCAGGTTCTCTTCAGAACGCTGCACCAATGTGGGCGCACCCTCGATGCCGAGCACCTCGCGCGCCTGGGTGGCCAGGGGCAAAGTGAAATTGCCCAAACCGCAGAACCAGTCGATCACCCGCTCGGTTTTGTGCACCGCCAGCAAACGCAGCGCGCGCGACACCAGCACGCGGTTGATGTAGGGATTGACTTGGGTGAAGTCAGTGGGCCGGTACGGCATGTGGATGCCAAAGTCGGGCAGGTCATAAGCCAACTCGGGGCCTCCCTCATCGAGCAATTTAACAGTGTCAGGACCCTTGATTTGCAGCCACCATTGCACCTTGTGCGCCAGGGCAAACGCCTGCAGTTTGGCTGTGTCGGCGTCGCTGAGAGGCTCCAAGTGACGCAGCACCAGGGCGGTCACCTCGTCGCCACAAGCCAGTTCAATTTGCGGCACGGTTTTGCGCGCGTCCATGCTGAAAATCAGGGCGCGCAGCGGCATCAACAGACTGCTCACATGCGCGGGTAAAACACGGCAGCTTTGGATGTCGGCGACATAACGGCTTTTGCGCTCGTGAAAGCCGATCAAGACCTCGCCTTTTTTATGCACATGGCGCACCGACAAACGGGCGCGAAAGCGGTAGCCCCAGGCCGGGCCTTCGACCGGGCGCAGCATGGACTCTGGCTTGATCTTGCCCAAATGCCACAGATTGTCTTCCAGCACCCGTTGCTTCATGGCCACTTGGGCGCTGGCGTCTAAGTGCTGCATTTTGCAGCCGCCGCAGGCACCGGTGTGCAAACCAAAGTGCGGGCAGCCGGGGCGCACACGCTGTGAAGACTCGCGGTAAATCTCGGCGACCACGCCTTTTTCAAAGCTGTTTTTGCTGCGGTGAATTTGCGCCGAGACTTCTTCAAACGGCAAAGCGCCTTCAATGAACACCACTTTGCCATCGGGTTTGCGGGCAATGCCTTGGGCTTCAATGTCCATGGCGTCGATGCGGTAGTGGCCAGGTGGCAGCAAGCCGTCGGGCAGTTCCATGGCGGTCAGGGCGTTGGCGGAAGGGTCGTCGGCTTGGTGCAGGTCTTTTGTTTTTTGAGAAGTCATGTGTGTCTTGTGTTCAGCCCTAAGCGCTCATACCCAAGCGTTCAGGTACTCTTGCCAATGTGGGGCATGCGGGACCAGATCCTGCAGGCTGGCCTGAACCATTTCAATTTCGGTGTCGTATTCTTTGTCGGTGAAACCGCCGCGCATTTTTTGGTAGCGGCAGTACATGAGGTAGGTGTTCATCACATCCGTCTCACAATAGTTCTGGATGTCGGCGGTCTGGCCTTGCAAGTACTGGGCATAGACCTGGGAGCCGTCCATGCCCAGCTTGCCCGGAAAGCCGCACAGCTTGGCCATGGCGTCCAACGGCGCATTGTTCTTGGGGGTGTACATGGCCAGCAAGTCCATCAGGTCCAAGTGGCGATGGTGGTAGCGGGCGATGTAGTTGTTCCATTTGAACTCCCGGTCATCGTCACCCATGTCCCAGTACTTGTCCGCCACCACGCCGTGGCGCAAACCGCGATAATGCAGCACGGGTAAATCAAAGCCGCCGCCGTTCCAGCTCACCAATTGGGGGGTGTGCTTATCGATCGCGTTGTAAAAAGTTTGAATCACCTTGCCTTCGCTGGCCCCATCGCGGTCGGTGAAGGAATGAACGCGCAAGCCCTCGGCGTTGCGAAAGACACAGCTGATGACCAGCACCCGCTGCAAATACAGCGGCAAAAAATCGCTCTGGCCTTTGTCTTTGCGCGCCTGGACCCAAGCAGCGTAGACCTGCTCATCGCTTTGCGCTTCATCAGAAGGGTTCAGCGCACGCAGACCGGCCACGTCCGGAATGGTTTCGATGTCAAACACCAAGACGGGCCAAGCCATGCAGCGCAGTCCTCGCTTTCAGCGTGCAGGCAGCAGTTTGGCGGGATCGACAGGCTTACCTTGGCGGCGGATCTCAAAGTGCAATTTCACGCCACTGGCGCTGTCCGAATTGCCCATTTCGGCAATTTTTTGACCCTTTTTGACCTTTTGATCTTCTTTGACCAACAACGCTTGGTTGTGTGCGTAAGCAGTCAAAAAAGTGTTGTTGTGCTTGAGGATCAACAAGTTGCCGTAACCCCGCAGGCCGGCACCGGCATAGACCACTTGGCCATCGGCGGCGGCCAACACGGGGTCGCCCGCTTTGCCACCAATGTCCAGGCCTTTGTTTTTGGCATCATCAAAACCACCCAACAATGGCCCTGATGAAGGCCAGATGAAGGCCAGGCCTTCGTCAGCAGAAACAGCAGGCGCCGGGCTCGTCGCAGGTGCCGCAGGGCTGCCATTTTTGTCTTTTGCATCGGCCGCTGGCATGCCAGCAGGTGCCTTGCCCGCTGCGCCCGCATTGCTCACCGGGCGAACCACAACGCCTGCGGACTCCACCGCCGCTTGAGGCGGCACCACGCGGATGACCTGACCGGTTTCGATCAGATTGGGATTGTCCAAGTTATTCCATTTGGCCAAGTCGCGCCAAGCCTGACCGTTGTCCAGCCCGATCCGGGTCAAGGTATCGCCCTGGCGAACTGTGTAATAACCCGGCTTGCCCGCATTTTCTGCACCGGGCAATACTTTTTCGATCTCAACTTTGGGCGCAGGCACAGCCAAGGGGCTGCTCATGGAGGGCTTGCCGCGGTCTTCGACAGGGGCCAAAACTTTCAGTCCCGATGAACAACCGGCCAGCCAAGCTGCTGCAGCCAATGTCAAAACGGTCAGTGGTTGTTTCAAAGTACGCACCATCATGCTGATTCCCTCAAGAGATGCCCGATTTTAGAGGGACAAAGTGAACATTTTCCAAAACTTGTTGCTGAAACCCTTGGGCTGTTTTGTCCACCACAACCAGGGCCTGATGCCCTGCCGGTGTCACCATGGGGGCCACCAGACGCCCGCCGATGGCCAATTGATCCAGCCAGGGCTGCGGAATGTTGTGCCCGCCTGCCGCCGCGATGATGGCGGCATAAGGCGCGCCCTTGGCAAAACCGGCCATGCCATCCCCCAACAACAGATGTACATTGTGCAACCGAAAGGTACGCAAGTTATCGCGCGCCTTTTCATGCAAGCCTTTGAGGCGCTCCATGCTGTAGACCTCACTGGCCATGTGACTGAGTACCGCCGCTTGATAACCGCAACCCGTGCCAATCTCCAGCACGCGGCCCAGCTGACCTGAAGCGCCCTCACGCAACAAAGCCAGCATTCGCGCCACCACATTGGGCTTGGAAATGGTTTGCCCTAAACCAATGGGCAAACTGGTGTCTTCATAGGCCTGATTGACCAGTGCGGTTTCGACAAAACGGTGACGCTCGACCGCGCCCATCGCCTGCAAAACAACCGCATCTTGGATACCGCCTTGTGCCAATTTCTGCACCATGCGTGCACGCACAGCCGCGGAATCCATGCCCAGACCTTGGCGAGGGCTGGGTGTCAGGCCTTGCCCCTTGGTTGGCACAGGCAAAGCCTTGACCGCAGGCCTTGGGGGCGCGGCCACCGGCTTGGACTTGGGCTGACCGCCGGACAGACTGTCGAGCTGGATCGGAAAAGCGGGGCGCTGCTGTTTCATGACTGCGGCTGGGGTACCCCAGGCGAGGACAGGGGGCCAAAAGCCTGGGCCCAGGCAGCCAAACCCTCATGGTCTGAAAGGTCCACTTTCAACGGTGTGATGGCGATATGGCCCAGGCGTGTGGCATGAAAATCCGTGCCCTCTCCGTCGTCCAGGGCCGCGCCCGCGCTGCCAATCCAGTACATTGTCTCGCCCCGCGGGTTGACTTGGGTGATCACTTTTTCAGCGGCATGGCGACGGCCCAAGCGGCACAGCTTGGGCGGCAACATCGCCTGGGCAGGGGCGTTCGGAATGTTGATGTTCAGCAGCCAAGGCAGCACGCCGATCATGGCTTGGTCCTGCAGGTGCAGCACCATCTCGCGCGCTTTGTGGGCGGCTGCATCGATGTGCTTCCAGCCCTTTTCAGTTTGCGAAAACGCCATCGCCGGAATGCCAAACAAATAGCCCTCCATGGCCGCGCCCACCGTGCCTGAATACAAGGTGTCGTCCCCCATGTTGGCGCCGTTGTTGATGCCCGACACCACCAAATCAGGCCGGTAACCGAGCAAGCCGGTCAAGGCAATGTGCACACAGTCGGCTGGCGTGCCATTGACATAGCGAAAGCCGTTGTCTGCTCGGTGCACATACAAAGGCGCGTTCAGGGTCAGCGCATTCGATTTGGCACTGTTGTTGTGCTCCGGGGCCACCACCTCCACCTCGGCCACGGTTTTGAGCGCTTCGTACAAGGCCACGAGGCCTTCAGCGCGGTAACCGTCGTCGTTGGAAATCAGAATTTTCATAGCCAACCCATTGATAAGCCTCGATTGTAGAGGGGACGCCGCCAGCCTCAGCCCCTCGTCGCTGAAGGGACAAGCCATTGACACAGGCCCCGTTAAATTGCACGCCTTATTGAGGAGAAAGTTGTGCACGCTTGGCTATGTGAAAACCCCGTGGGCGTTGAGGCCCTGACCTGGAAAGAACTTCCAACCCCCCAACCCAAAGCCGGTGAGGTCTTGATCCAGATCCAAGCGGCCAGCCTGAACTTTCCAGATTTGCTGATTGTCCAAAACAAATACCAGATGAAACCCGAGTTGCCTTTTGTGCCGGGTTCTGAATACGCAGGCGTGATTGAGGCTGTGGGCGAAGGTGTGACCCATTTGAAAGTAGGCCAATCGGTGGCTTGTCTGTCCGGCACCGGCGGCTTTGGCACCCACACCCTGGCCCCGGCCAAGCTGTGCATGCCCTTGCCCGCAGGCTTTCCGGCGGTGGACGCTGCGGCCTTCATCATGATCTACGCCACTTCGCACCATGCCTTGATCGACCGCGCCCAGCTCAAAGCCGGCGAAACCGTGTTGGTGCTCGGCGCAGCGGGTGGCGTGGGCACCTCGGCGATTCAAATCGCCAAGGCGGCTGGTGCGCGCGTGATCGCCGCAGCGTCCACCGATGAAAAATGTGCGCTGTGCGCCTCGATCGGCGCTGACGCCACCATCAACTACAGCCGCGAAAATTTGCGCGACGCCATCAAGGCGCTGACCGAGGGCAAAGGCCCGGACGTGATCTACGACCCGGTGGGCGGTGATTTTGCCGAGCCGGCTTTCCGCTCCATCGCCTGGCGTGGCCGCTATTTGGTGGTGGGTTTTGCCTCGGGCCCCATCCCCGCCCTGCCCTTTAACTTGGCGCTGCTCAAGGGCGCGTCCATCGTCGGCGTGTTCTGGGGCGATTTTTCGCGCCGTGAACCTCAGGCCAATGCCGCCATGATGGCCGAGCTGGCGCAGTGGTACGGCCAAGGCAAGATCAAACCCGTGATCGACTCCACCATGCCCATGCAAGACCTGAAAGCCGCCTACGCCCATATGGGTTCACGCAGCGTCAAAGGCAAGCTGGTGATGGTGAACTGAAACGCCATCCCCTCAGCAGGCCAAGTAGTCATGCACCACTTGGCCCAGGCCCAAGGTCAGGTCGGCGACAAAATGCAAACTGGACACCACCTCCAGGACCGGCAACTGCGACACGGGTGCCAG
>CANGEE010000037.1 GCA_947452635.1 Comamonadaceae bacterium
ACGGTCGCGCTGATGGTTTTCTCTGCCGCCTTGGGGCCATACAGATTGGTGTAGGCGTGCGCGGCGGACCAAGGGGGAATGCTGGCGCCGAACTGGGTAGAGTTGAATCCCGATGCGCTGCCCGTACTGGCGGCCGATGCCGATGAGGCCGCCGCAGCTTGCACCGCCGACTGCGCCTCTTGTTGGGCGGCCACCGCATCACCACCGGCTGCGGCGAGTGCTTCGGCGCTGAGTTCGACGGGCAACTCGTACCACGTCAGTTGTTCTTCAATGCTGTAAGCCTGGGCCTTGGGCACCATGCGCCAGTTGTCGATGGAGCCCGTGGGGCAGGGCGAGATGCAGTCCATGCAGCCGTTACAAATATCGGCCTTGACCACGTAGTTCAGCGAATCATGGGTGATCGCGCCGACCGGGCAAATCGCTTCGCAGGTGTTGCAGCGGATACAGATTTCGGGGTCGATGACGTGCTGTTTGATCAGGATCGATTCGGTGCTCATGGTGTGGCTTTCTAGAATGACTTCCGCATTGCGCTTTGGTTTGGCGAGGTCCGTAGGATGAGAGTTTGGGACCTGTCAAAACCTCGGCAGTCTACCGGCGTTTGTGCGCACTGCGCACCATGCAGTCGTCAAAGGCAGAGGCGGGTGACGATTTTTGGTATCCCAGTATGAGGAACCTGCCCCTGCCTTTGACGACTGCCGCCCCCACAACGAAGCAGAGGCAGCAGTCAACTCAAAGCATCAGTTAAAGCGAACGTAATCAAAGTCCACAGGCTGGCGGTTGATGCCCATGACGGGTGGCGCAATCCAGTTGGCAAACTTGCCAGGCTCGACCACACGGCCCATCAGGCTGGCGACATAGGCACGGTCTTCGTTGGTGGGCAACCACTCGCCGACCTGGGCCATCCACTCGGCATCGGTCACCACACGGCCATCGGGCGTGATTTTGGCGCCCGACAAAGAGCCGATATTGCGGTGGAACGCTTTGTGCGGTGCCTTCAATGTGAAAGGAATGCCCGCCTTGGTGATGACGCGGTTCCAACGGTCGATGCCGCCTTTGGAGTCGGTGATGTAGTCGTCACGCAGCACTTCGTTCAAAGCGTTGAGCATGGGCACTTCTTTTTCAATCAGCTTGCCGTCTTCCACCGACAAGATCTTGTAGCTATTGCCCTTCAAAACGTGATCGTCCGTGCGCTTACCTTCTTCGTAGCGGCCTTTCAGACCCGAGCTGTAGAAAGTGGCGGCGTTGGACGATTGGTCAGCACCGAACAGGTCGATGGTCACCGAGAAGTGGAAGTTGATGTAACGCTGGATGGTCGGCAAATCGATCACACCGGCCGCGCGCAGCTTGGCCACGTCGTCGGTTTTGAGCTCGTTCATCACATCCACCGTGCGCTGGATGGTGCGGCTCACGCCGGACTCGCCAACAAACATGTGGTGCGCTTCTTCGGTCAGCATGAACTTGGTGGTGCGGGCCAGCGGGTCGAATGCCGACTCGGCCAGGGCGCACAGCTGGAACTTGCCATCACGGTCGGTGAAGTAGGTGAACATGAAAAAGCTCAACCAGTCCGGCGTCTTCTCGTTGAAGGCCTGCAAGATGCGCGGATTGTCTTCGTTGCCGCTGTTGCGCTGGAGCAAAGCATCGGCTTCTTCACGACCGTCTTTGCCGAAGTATTTGTGCAACAAGTACACCATGGCCCACAGGTGACGGCCTTCTTCCACGTTGATCTGGAACAGGTTGCGCAGGTCGTACATGCTGGGGGCCGTGAGGCCCAGGTGGCGTTGCTGCTCGACCGATGCGGGCTCGGTGTCGCCTTGCGTGACGATGATGCGGCGCAAATTCGCGCGGTGTTCGCCAGGCACGTCTTGCCAGGCTTTTTCGCCGATGTGGTCACCGAAGTGGATTTTGCGGTCTTGCTCACCGGGGTTCAAAAACACGCCCCAACGGTAGTCGCGCATTTTCACGTGGCCAAACTGGGCCCAGCCTTGCGGGTCCACGCTGACGGCGGTTCGCAAGTAGACATCCATGTCGGTCGAGCCTTCAGGGCCCATGTCGTCCCACCAGTTGATGAAATTGGGCTGCCATTGTTCCAGCGCGCGTTGCAGCGTGCGGTCCTCTGACAGGTTGACGTTGTTGGGGATTTTTTCGCTGTAGTTGATGCCGGACATGCTGTTCTCCTGGTGATAATTAATCGGTTGAGGACAGCGCTAAAGATCTGTCCCCAATGTCTTCAGACTCGGTTCATGTCAAATTGGACTTTTTCGCCCTTGCCATAGACCTTCAAGGCGCCTTTTTCGCCAACCGCGTTGGGGCGCTGGAAGATCCAGTTTTGCCAAGCGGTCAAGCGGCCAAAAATGCGGGTGGCCATGTTCTCTTTTTGCGCAAAACGCAAATTCGCTTCCAAGCCGGTCAAGGCGTCAGGCGACATGCTGGCGCGCTCTTCCAAAGCCAAACGAATCTCGTCGGCCCAGTCGATGTCGTCCGGCGCAGCGGTGACCAAGCCCAGGGCCAAGGCCGCGTCAGCGTCGAGCACCTTGCCGATCGCGCTGCGAGCGGCTTCCATGGCGGGCACTTCTTCATAAAAGCGGCGTTGCAGGCGGGTCTGGTCGTTGACCATGGGCAAGAAGCCGAAATTCATCTCACTCAATTGCAGCTTGGGGGCTTGGGCTTCGTCGTCGGGCAAAGCCAGCATGTAAGCGCGGTCGGCGCAAAACGCCAGTTCGGCCAAGGTGCCGGCAAAGCAGCTGCCTTCTTCAATCAAGGCAAACAAGCTGCGCGAGGACACGTCCAGGCGTGCCAAAGTGCGGCGCAGGTGGCCAATGGTTTCACGCACCAGCCAGTGTTCTTTGTGCGCCAGCAAAGCAGCGTCGCAGGCCAGCACAGATGCGGCATCACCAGCGGTCTTGAGGACCCAGGTGCCGATGTCCAGTTCGTTGGTGCGCATGTGCAAAACAGCGTCGTCCAGCTCACGCACCATCTGCAGCGGCCACCAGTTCACGCCAGCCACTTCGATGCCGGCGATGTCGGCAGGCTGGACTGTGGCAGGCGCTTTGACGGTGAACACCGCTTGGCGCTTGGCGCGGTCGATCTCCACCGTGACGTTGGTGTAGGTCAAGGCGTCGGCGGCGATGCTGCGGTTCAAAGGCGTCAGCTCAACGCCTTTGACGCCTGCGGTACGGATGCTGCCTGCGGCCAGTTTCGTGGCGCGCGCTTTCACCACGTCTTTGAACACGGCGGGCTTGGCCACCGCATCCACCAGGCGCCAGTCCACGGCTTTTTGACCACGCACACCTTCCACACTGGTGCAGAAAATATCGGCCAGGTCGTGACGCACATGGCGCTTGTCGGTGACGCGGGTCAGGCCACCGGTGCCGGGCAGCACGCCGAGCAAAGGCACTTCGGGCAATGACACAGCAGAAGAGCGGTCGTCCACCAACACAATGTCGTCACAGGCCAGGGCCAGCTCATAGCCACCACCGGCGCACGCACCGTTCAAGGCGGCGATGAATTTCAGGCCGTCGTGTTTGCTGGAGTCTTCGATGCCGTTGCGGGTTTCGTTGGTGAACTTGCAAAAGTTCACTTTCCAGCCGTGGGTCGAGACACCCAGCATGAAGATATTGGCTCCCGAGCAGAACACGCGGTCCTTGGCGCTGGTCACGATCACCGAACGCACTTCAGGGTGCTCAAAGCGGATGCGCTGCAGCGCGTCATGCAATTCGATGTCCACGCCCAAATCGTAGCTGTTGAGCTTGAGCTTGTAGCCGGGGCGGATGCCCGCGTCTTCGTTGATATTGATGGCCAAGGTGGCGATTTCGCCGTCGAAGGACAAAGTGATGTGCTTGTAGTGGGCGGGATGGGTTTGGTAATCAACAGTCAAAATAGCGCTCATGGGATCTCCAGAAGATGGACAACGGGTTGAAATTCAGTTCACACCGCTTTTCAGCGAGGCGTTGATGTGAATTATATTTCCCATTTCGAGGCATAGCAACATGCACTTTAATTCGTTTTATACGTAATTACCCTAGGTTTATGCTTAAACCTGGGCATGTCAACTTTGGCTGACCATTTGCTTGCGCACCGCATCGCGCAGGCTGGCAAAAGCCTGGTCGGCGCTGCCCGCGCTGGTGTTGATGGCGATATCGGCCTTGGAATAAAACGCCGAACGCCCTTCCAAAATCCGCTTCAAATCTTCCATCGCCTCCCGACTGGCGGCCATCGGTCGCAGATCGCCTTGGGCCGCCACCCGGGCCATGTGGTCGGCGGCATTGGCCTGCAGCCAAACGGTGGTGCAATGCGACAGCAGCAGGTTGAAATTGGCCGAGTCCGACACCAAACCGCCGGGTGTGGCGATCACCACCTCGGGGTAAATTTGAATCGCTTCTTCGAGCGCACGACGCTCGTAACGGCGGTAAGCGTGGGCGCCGTAGAGGTTGTGGATTTCGCTGATCTGGCAGCCGGCAAACTGCTCAATTTGCCGTGACAACTCGATGAACGGAAAGCCCAAATCATCTGCCAAACGCTGGCCCAAGGTGGTTTTGCCGGCGCCGCGCAGGCCGATCAAGGCCACCCGGTTTTGCCGTGCACGCGCATCGCTGGCTTCGCCAAACATCTCACCCAGTTGCAAGCGGGCGCGGCGTAAATCGGCCTCGCTGCGCTTGCCCAGCAGTTCTCGAATCAGCAGCCATTCGGGCGAGGTGGTGGTCATGTCACCCAGCAATTCGGCCAAAGAACATTGCAGGGCCTGCGCCACTTGCAGCAGCACCAAGACGGACACATTGCCGGTGCCGTATTCCAAGTTGGCCAGGTGCCGCTCTGACACATCGGCCGCCAGCGCCACGGCCTTGCGCGTCATGCCTTGGCGTGAGCGCAATGTGCGCACGCGCTCACCCAGCGCCACCAAAAAAAGGCTGCGAGGGGCTTCGGTTTCACTCTCGGGGATTACGGCCGTATCGCTCACTGTCATCTCCATGGGGGCTTTTCAAATTACGGGAAAACCCTGATTTTCAAGAACACCCAAAACATGCACTTTACTGCATACTAGGTGATACGCAAAATAATGCATTTATACAGCCAGTTGAGTCTCTCGACCAGCTTTTTAATGCACATCACGAAATGAGACTGTCCATGACCCGCACCCCAACGATGGCACCGCCCGCACAATTGAACTTTGCCCAGCACCTGCTGCAGGCCAATGTTCATCACCCCAGCAAGACCGCTGTGATCGATGACCTGGTGAGCGTCAGCTACGGCGAGTTGGCCGCACAAGTGCAGCGCTTTGCCACCGGTTTGCGCAGCCTGGGGCTGAGGCGGGAAGAACGCGTGCTGTTGCTGATGCATGACAGCAGCGATTGGATCGTCGCCTTTTTGGGTGCGCTGTACGCTGGTGTGGTGCCGGTGGCCGTCAACACCTTGCTCACCGCCGAAGACTATGCCTTCATGCTGGCCAACAGCCGCGCCCAAGCGGCTTTGGTTTCAGGCGCTTTGCTGCCCACGCTGCAAGCCGCGCTCAGCCAAGGGGCGCACGAAGTGCAGCACCTGGTGGTGTCACGCCCGACCCACGCCTTGCCTGCTGGCGCGGTCAATATGGCTGACTGGGCCACGCTGCAAGCGGGCCCGCCCGCCCCGACCTTGGCCGATGAACCGGCTTTTTGGCTCTACTCGTCAGGCTCGACCGGCCAACCCAAAGGCACGGTGCACACCCAAGGCAATTTGCAATGGACCGCCGAACTCTACGGCAAAGGCGTGCTGGCGCTGCGCGCGAGCGATGTGGTGTTTTCGGCCGCCAAATTGTTTTTTGCCTATGGCTTGGGCAATGCGCTGACCTTCCCACTGTCGGTCGGTGCCACGGTGGTGTTGATGGCCGAGCGCCCAACGCCGCAAGCCACCTTCAAGCGCCTGGTGGACCATCAACCCACCGTGTTTTACGGCGCACCCACCGGCTACGGCGGTATGTTGGCCAGCCCAGACTTGCCCGCCAAATCCCAAGTGGCGCTGCGTTTGTGTTCATCGGCGGGCGAGGCCTTGCCACGGGACATTGGCGAGCGCTGGACAGCCCACTTTGGCTGCGAAATCATCGACGGCATTGGTTCCACCGAGATGCTGCATGTCTTCTTGTCCAACCGCCCCGGCGATGTGCGCTACGGCACCACCGGCAAAGCCGTGCCCGGCTATGAAGTGCAACTGCGCGGTGAAAACGGTCAGGTGCTGACAGGCCCCAACGAGATTGGCGACCTGTTTATCCAAGGCCCCAGCAGCGCCCTGATGTATTGGAACAACCGGGACAAAACCCGCGACACGTTCCAGGGTGTGTGGACCAAGAGCGGCGACAAGTACAGCTGCGACCCCGATGGTTATTACACCTATGCAGGGCGCAATGACGACATGCTCAAAGTCAGTGGCATCTATGTCTCGCCGTTTGAAGTTGAGGCCACGCTGGTACAACACCCGGCCATTTTGGAAGCCGCCGTGATCGGCAAAACCGACACCGACGGCTTGGTCAAAACCAAGGCCTTTGTGGTGCTGAAAGCCGGCCAAAGCTTGACCGAGGACGAGATCAAAACCTTTGTCAAAGCGCATTTGGCACCCTACAAATACCCGCGCTTCATTGAGTTTGTGGCCGAGTTGCCCAAAACCGCCACCGGCAAGATCCAACGCTTTCGGCTGCGCGACCAAGAAAACGCCGCTTGATCAATACGGCTCGCGCACGGGGATCTTGTCGGCTTTGCGTTCCACCGGGTTGGCATGCAGTCGCTCAGCGGCAAAGGGGCGCATGAACTCTTTGGCTTTCTCAGGGCGGGCAGACAAATAGGCGTCGTAGGCCCCTTCGCTCAGAATCACCGGCATGCGTTTTTCAGCGCCTGGGTTTTGGTAGCGGTGCATCAAGGCATGGCTGTTGGCGTTGACCGTCAGCAGGGTGAAGCTGATGATTTCTTCATCCCCCGCGCCGACCCAGCGGCACCACACACCGGCCGCGCCCATGGGTTTGCCATCGATGCGCGAGATGCGCGTGGGCACGGCTTTACCGGGGCGAAAATCGTCTTCAAAAAAAGCCATCATTGGCACAATGCAGCGCTGGCCGCTGAGCCAGGCGTCGCGAAAATTGTTCGAGGTGGTGATGGTTTCGTGTCGCGCGTTAACCAGCTTGGTCGAGCGTAACTTGGCGTCCGAGGCCGACTTGACCCAGGCGGGCACCAGGCCAAACTGACCGACGCACAGGCTGCGCTGGGGCAGCGCCAATGCAGGTTGCAGCGCGCTCGCTTCGCCTTCGGCAGGCATCACTTCGCCTTCGGCTACGGGCAAAGGCTGCGCCTGATCTTCAGACACAGAGAGAACCGCCACGCCGGGGATATGGCGAATAAAAAAGCTGGGCTTGCGCGGCCAGATGTCTTTGCTGCCCAGATCGGCGGGGGCCTGGACGCCAAAGCCGTCCAGGTAAGCAGCGCTTTGCTGCAGGGTTTCGTAATGGGTGCTCATGCGGGCAGATTAACCCATCAAGTGTCTTTGCTGATGGTGATGCTGGGAAACTTGCTGGAAAAGTCTTTCGCCTTGGCCGCAATTTTCACCGCCACTTGGCGCGCCATAGCCTTGTAAATCAGCGCCACCTCGCCTTCAGGGTCGGCCACCACCGTGGGCTTGCCGCTGTCGGCCTGCACACGAATTTGCATGTTCAAAGGCAGCGCGCCCAGGTAGTCCATGCCGTATTCGGCGGCCATTTTCTTGCCGCCGTCAGCGCCAAAAATATGCTCCACGTGGCCGCAGTTCGTGCACACGTGGACCGCCATGTTTTCCACCAAGCCCAAAATGGGCACGCCCACCTTCTCAAACATCTTGATGCCTTTTTTGGCGTCGAGCAGGGCAATGTCTTGCGGTGTGGTGACGATCACCGCGCCCGTCAAGGGCACGCGTTGAGACAGCGTGAGTTGGATGTCGCCAGTGCCGGGCGGCATGTCGACGATCAAATAGTCGAGCTCTTTCCAGTGGGTTTGGCGCAGCAACTGCTCCAGCGCCTGGGTGGCCATGGGGCCGCGCCAGATCATGGCCTGGTCCTGATCCACCAAAAAGCCGATCGACATCACCTGCACGCCGTAATTCTCCATCGGCTCCATGGTTTTGCCGTCTTCGCTTTCGGGCCGGCCCTCAATGCCCATCATCATCGGCTGGCTGGGACCGTAAATATCCGCGTCCAGCAAACCCACCTGGGCACCCTCGGCGGCCAGGGCCAACGCCAAATTGACCGCGGTGGTGCTCTTGCCCACGCCGCCCTTGCCCGAGGCCACGGCAACGATGTTTTTCACTTGCGGCAACAGGGCCACACCGCGTTGGGCCGCATGCGCCACAATTTTGACCGACATGTTGACCGAGACCTTCTCAACCCCCGCCACGCCTTTAGCGGCGGCCATCAAAGCATCGCGCAAGGCCGGGATCTGGCTTTTGGCGGGGTAACCCAACGCCACATCAAACGCCACCTGTCCGCCCTCGACGCTGAGATGCTTGATTTGCTTGGTAGAGACAAAGTCGTGGCCGGTGTTGGGATCGATGACGGTTTGCAGGGCGGAAAGCAGTTGTTCGGGGGTAGCCATGGGGTTCTTTCAACAATTGGGGCGCAGTTTACAGATAACCCAGGGCAACAAACCCTAAAATCAACGATTCCCCTACAAGTTGCCATTCCATGTCTGCCCCCCACGTGCCCCGCCAGCTTTTCGTCACCACCGCCCTGCCGTATGCCAACGGCAATTTCCATATTGGTCACATCATGGAGTACATCCAGGCCGATATCTGGGTGCGGTTCCAGCGCATGCAGGGCAGTCAGGTCAACTTTGTCGGCGCCGACGACACGCACGGCGCGCCGATCATGATCGCCGCCGAAAAAGCGGGCAAGACGCCGCAGCAGTTCGTGGCCGATATCGCCGCGGGCCGCAAACCCTATTTGGACGGTTTTCACATCCAGTTCGATAACTGGCACAGCACCGACGCCCCTGAAAACCACGAGCTGGCGCGCCAGATTTACCGCGATCTGCGTGACATTGCGCAATCGCAAGGCGGCTCGCTGATCGAGCGGCGCAGCATTGAACAGTTCTTTGACCCCCAAAAGAACATGTTTTTGCCAGACCGCTACATCAAAGGCGAGTGCCCCAAGTGCCACGCCAAAGACCAGTACGGTGACAACTGCGAGGTCTGTGGCTCGGTGTACGCACCCACCGACCTGATCAACCCGTTCTCCACGCTCAGCGGTGCCAAGCCCGAACTCAAAAGTTCGGAGCACTTCTTCTTCAAACTGTCAGACCCACGCTGTGTCGAATTTTTGCAAAAGTGGACGCAAGACGGCAAGCTGCAGCCCGAGGTGGCCAACAAGGTCAAAGAGTGGTTCAGCGTGCGCACCAACCCCGATGGCACGACCAGCGAAGGCCTGGGCGACTGGGACATCAGCCGCGACGCGCCCTACTTTGGCATCGAAATTCCGGATGCGCCGGGCAAGTACTTTTATGTCTGGCTGGACGCGCCCGTGGGCTATTTGGCGTCGCTGAAAAACCTGCTCGACCAACGCGGCGAAGACTACAACGCCTACATGGCCAACCCGAATTTGGAGCAGATTCATTTCATCGGCAAAGACATCGTCACTTTCCACACCCTGTTTTGGCCCGCCATGCTGCACTTTTCAGGCCGCAAAACGCCCAACCAGGTCAATGTGCATGGCTTTTTGACGGTGAACAACGGCGAGAAGATGAGCAAGAGCCGGGGCACGGGTCTGGACCCACTCAAGTACCTGAGCCTGGGCATGAACCCGGAGTGGCTGCGTTACTACTTGGCAGCGAAGTTGTCGGGTCGCAACGAAGACATTGACTTCAACGCCGACGATTTTCTGGCCCGTGTCAATTCAGACTTGATTGGCAAGTTTGTGAATATCGCCTCGCGCTCGGCCGGTTTCATAGCCAAACGCTTTGGCGGCCAGTTGGGCACAGTCAGCGCAGACGGCCAAGCCTTGCTGGCCGCGCTGCAAGCGGCCACCCCCGCCATCGTGGATTTTTATGAGGTGCGCGAATACGGCAAAGCCCTGCGCGAAGTCATGCTGCTGGCCGACAAGGTCAACGCCTACGTGGACCAAAACAAACCTTGGGAATTGGCCAAGCAAGAAGGCATGGATGCGCGACTGCACGATGTGTGTACTGTCTGCATCGAGGCCTTCCGCCTGCTCACCCTGCAACTCAAACCAGTGTTACCCGGTTTGGCAGCGCAGGTGGAGACCTTTTTGAATGTCCCGCCTTTCACCTTCGCGCAAGCGCAAAACCTGCTGGGTGCGGGTCACACCATCCAGACTTTCCAACACCTGATGCAGCGCGTGGATGTGAAACAACTCGACGCCTTGTTTGAAGCGCCCGAGCCGGTGGTGCCTGCCTTGATTCCCGGCGGCGAGCCGATTGCCGAGACCATTTCCATCGACGACTTCACCAAGATCGACTTGCGCATCGCGCAGATCGTCAACTGCGAACCGGTGGAAGGCTCGGTCAAGCTGCTGCGCCTGACCTTGGACGTGGGCGAAGGCCGCATGCGCAATGTGTTCTCGGGCATCGCCAGCATGTACCAACCCCAGGATCTGATCGGTAAACTCACCGTGATGGTGGCCAACTTGGCACCGCGCAAAATGAAGTTTGGCGTCTCCGAAGGCATGGTGCTGGCCGCCAGCCATGCCGACGAGAAAGCCGAACCGGGCATTCATGTGCTGCAACCTTGGCCCGGTGCCAAGCCGGGCATGCGGATCCACTGAAACTTCACTTTGGAACAGTCCTCTCAACCCCACATGAGCGCAGCATGTTCCCCTTGATTCACGGCTGGACTGCGGTCCAACGAACAGCCTCTGCCAATGCTCGCCTGGGTGCGGTGCTGTGTTTCGTCGCCGGGGCCACCAATGCAGGCGGATTTTTGGCGGTGGGGCGCTATACATCCCACATGACCGGCATCGTCTCGTCCATCGCGGACGATCTGGTGCTTGGGCATTTGGCGGTTGCAGCAACGGGGGCCTTCAGCTTGCTGGCCTTTGTGATGGGTGCCATGTGCACTGCGATGTTGGTGAACTGGGGCTTTCGGCATCAATTGCGCAGCAGCTACACATTGCCGTTGCTGCTGGAAAGTGGGATGTTGTTGGTGTTTGGTTTGTTTGGCGCCGCCTTGAACAGTACGGCTTCCATTTTTGTGCCGCTCACGGTGGTGTTGCTGTGCTTCATGATGGGATTGCAAAACGCAGTGATCACCAAAATTTCCAAAGCCGACATTCGCACCACTCATATCACCGGCCTGGTGACTGACTTGGGGATTGAGCTGGGCAAACTGTTCTACGTCAACCGCTCCCCCCGGACCAACCGCGTGTTAGCGGATCGCTCGCGACTGCGCTTGCAAATGATCTTGATTGGCGGTTTTTTTGCCGGTGGTTTGGTCGGTGCACTGGGTTTCAAATACGGGGGCTACATCACCACCTTGCCACTGGCCGGCTTGCTGTGGATGCTGTGCCTGCGGCCTTTGTTGGACGACCTTCGCCACGTGGCGGCGGCGACCGTGGACACACCTCTTTCAAAAGAAAGTGACCCACGCTGATGACTGCTCCGGCCTTCTTCAGACCACGCCTGCTGGATGCCCTGCACGGCTACAACCGCCAGCGCCTGATCACCGATGTGGGTGCGGGGGTCACTGTCAGTGTGGTGGCTTTGCCCCTGGCCATGGCGTTTGCGATTGCGTCTGGCCTCAAGCCCGAAGCCGGTTTGTTCACCGCCATCATTGCCGGTTTTTTGATCTCGGCCTTGGGCGGCTCGCGGGTGCAAATTGGCGGCCCCGCAGGCGCGTTCATCGTCATCGTCTATGGCATTTTGGAACGCTATGGCCTGGCCAATTTGATCATTGCCACCGCCCTGTCGGGTGTGCTGCTGTTTGCCATGGGCTTGATGCGCTTGGGCAACTTGATTCGTTTCATTCCGGTGGCGGTGGTGATCGGTTTCACCAACGGCATTGCGGTGCTGATCATGCTTTCGCAAATCAAAGATTTTCTAGGCCTGCCCGTCACCACGATGCCCGCCGATTTTGTCGGCATGCTCCAAGCTTTGGCCGCAGCCGCCCCCCAGGCCAGCGTGGCGACCGTGTTGGTTGCCATGGCGTCGCTGTCCTTGATTGTGGGTTGGCAGCGCATGGGCGTGTTACTGGCTGCACGCGGCATCGCGCCTTGGATGCGCAGCGTGCCCGGCTCCATCGTGGCCTTGGTGCTGGCATCGGTGGCGGTGCAGACACTGGATTTACCCGTGGCCACCATTGGCAGCAAATTTGGCGGTATTCCAGCGGCCTTGCCGCATTGGCAGTGGCCGGCCTTCAGTTGGGCCAGCGCCCAGCATTTGGTCATGCCCACTTTGACCCTGGCTTTGCTGGGGGCCATCGAGTCCCTGCTGTGCGCCCGCATCGCCGACGGCATGATCGGCGACCGGCACGATCCGAACCAAGAATTGATGGCCCAGGGTGTGGCCAATTTCATCACCCCATTTTTTGGCGGCATGCCTGCCACCGGCACGATTGCCCGCACGGTGACCAACGTCAAAAGCGGGGCCACCAGTCCGATCGCCGGGATGGTGCATGCCCTGACCTTGCTGGTCGTGGTCTTGGTGGCTGCGCCACTGGCCAACAACGTGCCTTTGGCCGCACTGGCCGCCATCTTGATGTTTGTGGGCTGGAACATGGGCGAGTGGAAGGCGTTTGCCCACCTGGGCCAGTTCCGCTTGCCCTACCGCGCCACTTTACTGGCGGTGTTCGTGCTCACGGTGGTGGTGGACCTGACGGTGGCGGTCGAGGTCGGCATTTTTGCCGCCGGTCTGACCTTCATTTACCGCATTGCCAACCTCACGCGTCTAGAAGAGGTCAGCGTGCGCGACCAACCGGGCCTGCTGGGACACGAAGACCGCATCCAAGCCTGGCGGCTTTACGGCGCTTTGTTTTTCGGTGCGGTGCAGTTGCTGGAAACCATTGAAGAGGCCATGCCGCCTGCGAGCCCCCTGCAAACCGTGGTGCTGGACATGAAGAATGTGATCTACATGGACTCCTCAGGCGCCGAAGCCCTGCTCGACTTTGCCTTGCTGTGTCGCACGAAAAATGTGCATTTGGTCGTCTGCGGCCTGATCCATCAACCCCGCGACATCGCTGTGCGCAGTGGCTTGTTGGCCCTGCTCTCGCCCCAACTGGCGGTCGATGTCGCGCAAGGCGTCGAGTTGGCCATCAGCCTGCTGGACTCCCCGCGTCAGCCGACCGTCACGCCTGCCCGGTAAAATCGTGCCCATAGCTTTTTTTGACAAAGACTCCATCCATGGCCTTTCATTTTTTTCGCCGTCCAGACTACCGCTCGGACACCACCCAGTTCATCAACCAACTCAAAGCCGACAAGCCTGTCCTGGAAGCCCAGCAGCGCCAAGGGCGCGAATTGCTGTGGGACAAACAAGTCAATCGCAGCGAGCAGCAAGACTTTCAGGCCGGCCGTGTCGCGCAAAAGCCCTACGTCTACCAGACACTGGCCTAAAGCCACCACGTTGAGCGCCCTGCAGGCATGAACACGCCCACGCCCTTGACCACGCCCGACACCCCCGCGGTGGTGGATGGCGCTGGCATGCCCATGGTGGTCGACCATGTGGCGGTGGCACGTTTGTATGGCGAGCCTTTGTTCTCCATGCCCAGCGACCTGTACATCCCGCCAGATGCATTGGAGGTTTTTTTAGAAGCCTTTGAAGGTCCGCTGGACTTGCTGCTGTACCTGATCCGCAAGCAAAACTTCAACATCCTCGACATCCCGATGGCGGCGGTCACCCGCCAGTACCTGAGCTATGTCGACGAAATCCGCCAGCACAACCTGGAACTGGCGGCCGAATACCTGCTGATGGCGGCGATGCTGATCGAGATCAAATCGCGCATGCTCTTGCCACCGAAAAAAGTGGCTGAGGGCCAAGAGCCCGAAGACCCGCGAGCCGAGTTGGTGCGCCGCTTGCTCGAATACGAGCAAATGAAGCTGGCCTCCATGCGCCTCAATGAGATGCCGCACTTTGGTCGCGACTTTATCAAAGCGCAGGTCTACATTGAGCAAAGCCTTCAGCCGCGTTTCCCAGACGTGCATCTGGTGGAACTGCAAGACGCTTGGCGCGATATTCTGAAACGCGCCACCCTGGTGCAGCACCACAAAATCAGCCGCGAAGAGCTCAGCGTGCGCGAGCACATGAGCATCGTGCTCAAGCACCTGCAAGGGCGTAAATTTGTCGAGTTTGAACACTTGTTTGACCCCAGCCAAGGCACACCGGTGCTGGTGGTGACCTTCATTGCGCTGCTGGAACTGGCCAAAGAAACCCTGATTGAAATCACCCAGGCCGAAGCCTTTGCGCCGATTTATGTGCGCTTGGCCTACACGCCCGTCTGAACGCCCTTCCCGCCTGCTTTGCGGGTGCGCCTGTCTTTACTGGCCTTGCCATCTCCTCTGCCCCCCATCACTTCTTGCTCACCATCCCCATGCGTATCGTTCACTCCATTGCCGAGCTGCGCCAGCACCTGGCCCGCGCCCAGCACCCCGTCTTTGTGCCCACCATGGGCAATTTGCACGCCGGGCACATCGCGCTAATCCGCCAAGCCAAACCGCTGGGCGACTGCACCGTGGCCAGTATTTTTGTGAATCGCCTGCAGTTCTTGCCGCACGAGGACTTTGACAGCTACCCCCGCACCTGGGACAGCGACTGCGCGCAGTTGCAAGCCGCCGGTTGCGATGTGCTGTTTGCGCCGCGTGAGCACGACCTGTACCCCGAACCGCAAGCCGTCAAAGTGCATGCCGACCCGGCGCTGGCCGACATCTTGGAAGGCCACTTTCGCCCCGGCTTTTTCACCGGCGTGTCCACCGTGGTAATGAAACTCTTCATGGCCGTGTTTGCGGGCAAGGCCCAAGGCACGGCGGTGTTCGGCAAAAAAGACTACCAGCAACTGATGGTGATCCGGCACATGGTGCGCCAATTTGCGCTGCCGATCCACATCGCCAGTGGCGAGACCCGCCGCGCCCCCGACGGCCTGGCGCTGAGTTCGCGCAACGGCTACCTGAGCGAAGCCGAACGCGCCGAGGCGCTGCACCTGTCCCTCGCCCTGCGCGAACTGGGGCGAGACGCCCTCGCCGCAGCCCACGCGCTCGAAGCCCACCTCCCCGCGCTGGAAGCCCAAGCCATGCAGGCCCTGCGCCAGCGCGGCTGGCAACCCGACTACCTCACCGTGCGCCGCCGCTCAGACTTGCAAGCCCCCAAGGCGGGCGACGCGCTGGTGGTGCTGGGGGCGGCGAAGTTGGGGGCGACAAGGTTGATTGATAACCTGGAAATTTAATGAGTTCGCTTTTAGCGCATCAACGATTGCCTTTGACGCGGTTATGCGTTTTGCAAAGCATCTGACAGTTTTTGATGTGGGTGCTGCCGCCCTTGCTCCAAGCGCTCACATGGTCGGCATCCATGTCGGATAAAGACCAAATTTTCTGCTTGTTGGCATCGTGCCCCAATGCACAAAGAGGACAGTTCGATTCCTTTTTAGTGCTTGCTTTTTTGGTTTGTGTTGCATAAACCGTTTTTTTGGTGGCTTCATCGAACACTCGGATTTCCAGTAATTTGGTGTCCGTAGAGCCTCCCAAAATATATTCAAAAACCCCTCTTCGGTTTTTCACATAAGCGTCCCCATAGAGTTTTTGCAACTCATCTGAAACTGCTTTGGCGTTGTAAGGTTTGCGGTGGTATTCCTCGTACAAGCGGCCCCACTCCAGCCCGCGCATTTCGCTTTCCACATCGGTGAACACCGATGACACCCAATTGATCACATCGTTAAAGTGAAGACTCAGTTGAATGATGTTCTTGTCATGGCGGTGTTGGCTCATGTAGCCGCCCACGTCGCCTTTGCTGACCCAATCCAAAGCGCAGGCTAAGTAGTCTTGCCGAATGGCTGCTCCTTTGACATAGGCACTCCATTTGCTGATGCTGGCGTTTTGGCTGTTGCTGAACACCTCTTTGGCCAAGGTGACAAATGGGCCTGAATAGACCGCATTGAGCAACTCTTGCTCATTGAGTGGTACGCCAGCAATATTGATGGTTCTGAACCATTCTTTGATTTCGCTCTCCGTGCCTTCGCATTCATACACCAGCAATTTGGTACCTAAAATTAAATCGCGCTTGTCTGCGGCCATGCCGGTGAAGTATTGCTGAAGGCCGTCAGCGTCTTGTATGGCAAATTTATCCGACACAAAACGACCAATGCTGGTGATGCGCTGTTGACCGTCTAAGACTTCAAATGCGTTGTCATTGATTTTGTTGAAGTAAATCAGTCCTAAGGGGTAGCCCTTGAGCACGGATTCAATCACCGCAGCTTCCCTTTTGCCGCCACCTTCTGCATAGATGTAATTGCGTTGGTACTCGGGCTGGATGGTGAGCTTGCCTGACAAGCCAAACAGCCCCTTGCCTTCTAGTTCGTTGTAAACAAAGCCCTCGCAAATGGCTTTGATGCTGATATCAGTCTTGAGATTTGTCTGCATTTCAAATCCCCTTGTGCTTTATAAAAATTCTTTTGTATATGTCTTTATTTTTGACACTAACCCCAAAAGCCGCATTCTTTAGGTGATAACCAACAGGTTCGCCATACGAGTAACTGCAACCAATAATTTCAAACTGATCTGGGTTGTATTTATCCAAAAAACTGATCGGTACTCCCATTGCGCCTTTATAGTCACTTGGAATTGCATCGGTAAACGGTACTTCGATGGCATCGTAGTTATCGTATTTGTCATATTTCTTTTTGCCCTTGATTTTTTTGTGACGGCTGAACTTCAAGTTGTCTGCCATGGTCATGAGCTGCAGTGGTCGGTGACGGTGACCATGGTCTAGATTCGTGAACCAAATTGATGGCGAGCGCAAATACGTGATTCCATCAATACATCTCAGAGCAGTTTTAGGTTTGTGACTGAGGTCTAGATCACAAGGTGGAAGAAAATACATGTCCTTCGTAAAACCAGTGACACCTGTCCATAACTGGTTGGCCATGATTAGAGGGAAGATTTCTTTGTAAGTGATGGCGTTTTTGCTGCCCACAATCACAAATTTTTTCCGTGGTCTATCAGTTGTTTGACATATTCCCTGAACAAGCTGAACGGCGGGTTGGTCACCACAATGTCAGCTTGTTGCAGTAATTCGATGCACTCCTCGCTGCGAAAGTCACCACCCTCTTCCAGTGGTGCCCACTTGTTGACCTTGTTGGCCTTAAGTTCCTCGGCCACGTCTTTCAAATTGAATTCGCCATCGCCGTTGATGTCGTGCACCTTGTTGATGATGAATTTGTTGGCATTGACTTTGGGCCGCCCCTTAAACGGGGGAAGCGTGCTGTCATCGCCCAAAAGCGCTAGTTGGGTATTGGCCAAGGTCGAGGGCTTGTAACTGGTGGTGATCAGGCGTTTGAGCCCGAGCTTTTTGAAGTTGAGCACGAAGAAGCGAAAGAAGTTGCTTTCGTAGGGGTCGTCACAGTTGCAATAAACCACCTTGCCTTTGAAGGTCTTGGGGTCGTAATCCAAGTAGGCTTGCATCTCTCTTTCAATGTCGATGAACTGCGTATAAAACTCGTCGTTCTTTGCACGCTTGGCACTGGATAAGTTTTGATTAGCCATTTATCAGTAATCCTTTCGAACTCATTCGAAGTTTACAGATAAATTATTTATAAAGTTCTCAATTTTTTCTTTAATACCGTTTAAAAATACCAAAAACTCTTACACGAATGCACTATTTTCAATTGAATGAAAAGCGCCTCGTGCATCACATCCGTGCTGATAGTGGGCATGCCTTTCATGCTTCAATAAGTTTTTATTTATAATTCATTTTTAATTCAAATTTTCATTCAATCCGCCCATGCCCACCCACGCCGACTCCCTGCGCCTGCGTTTGGCTGCAGGCCCTAACACCGGCACGCAGATGGCCAAGGACATGTGCATCAGCCAGCCCACGGCCACGCGGGCGTTGGCGGCGATGGGTGATGAGGTGATGAAGATCGGCCAGAAGAAAGGCTCGCGGTATGTGCTGCGCGACACAGGCCGGGGCTTTGGTGATGTGCCGGTGTTCAGTGTGGATGCCGAAGGCAAGCTCCAAGCGCTGGGCGTGCTCTCGCCCGTTCGGCCCGATGGCTTTGTGTTTACCCAGGCCGATGGGCTGCAGGTCCATAGCGACGGCCTGCCCTGGTGGCTTTTGGATATCCGGCCTCAAGGCTATTTGGGCCGCGCTTACGCTTTGCGCTATGGCGCAGCGCTGGGGCTGCCCAGCACGCTGAAAGAATGGAACGACAGCCATGCCTTGCGGGCACTGCTGGTGCATGGGCATGACTTGGTGGGCAATGTGCTGCTGGGGTCCATTGCCCGCGACAAGTTCATGGCCATGCCTGAGCCCATCACCGTGTCCCTTGCCGATAAAGCTGCGGCTTACGCCCGCATGGCCGTGGGTGCATCGCAGGGTGAATCGCCAGGGTCATCAGCGGGCGGCGAGCAGCCCAAGTTCACCGCCTATGCCCACACCGCAGATGGCCCCCGGCATGTGCTGGTGAAGTTCAGCGAAAAGCTGGACAGCCCTGTGAGCCAGCGTTGGCGTGACCTGCTGCTGGCCGAACACTTGGCGCTGAGCACGCTGCGGCAAGCCGGTGTGTCAGCAGCCACCTCGGCGGTGATCGACCATGAGGGCCAACGCTTTTTAGAGGTGCAGCGCTTTGACCGCTTGGGGGCGATGGGGCGTCAGGCGCTGGTGTCGCTGTCTGCCTTGGACGCCGAGTTTGTGGGTGCGGCGCACCCGCCCTGGCCGGTGGTGGTCAAACAGCTGGCTGCGCAAGCTGTGGTGACACGCGAAGCCGCTGAGGCCTGCGAAGTGCTGTGGGCCTTTGGCGTGCTCATGGGCAACACCGACATGCACGGCGGCAACTTGTCATTCGTGTCTGAACAGGGCCGCCCGTTCCACATGGCCCCGGCTTACGACATGACGCCCATGGCGTTTGCGCCCAGCAGCAGCGGCAAATTGCCCAGCAGTGTGCCGGCTACCGCGCTGCATGCCAGCGTGCGCAACGATCACTGGCGGCAAGCCCACGTCATGGCCCAAAGCTACTTGGCGGCATTGCAGGCGTGCAAAGACTTGAGTGGGGATTTTCAAGTGTGTGTGAACGCCTTGGCCACTCATTTGGACAATGCCAATGCGCAGATCGGACGCTTGGCTTAAACCGCCTCGCCCCGGGGCCCTCGCCCCATCAAGGCTTGCACCGCGTGCGCGGGGGTCAATTGGCCGTCGAGCAAGGCGACCACGCTGTCGGTGATGGGCATGTCTACGCCCAGGCTGCGGGCGCGTTGCAGCACGGTGCGGGCGCTGTACACACCTTCGGCCACATGGCCGAGTGAGGCCACGGCTTGCGCCAAGGTTTGGCCTTGCGCCAAGAGCAAGCCCACTTGCCGGTTGCGGCTCAAGTCGCCAGTGGCCGTGAGCACCAGATCGCCCAAGCCCGATAGACCCATGAAGGTGTCAGCCCTTGCGCCCAGGGCCAAGCCCAGGCGCGACATTTCGGCCAAGCCGCGGGTGATGAGGGCGGCGCGGGCGTTCAGCCCCAAGCTCAAGCCGTCGCACAAACCGGTGGCAATCGCCAACACGTTTTTCACCGCACCGCCCACTTCGACGCCCACGATATCGTCGTTGGCGTAAACACGCAGCGACGGGCTGTGAAAGGCGGCGACCAAGGATTCGCGCACGCTCGCTTGCGGGCTGGCGGCCACCAGCGCGGTGGGCTGGCCACGCGCCACTTCTTGCGCAAAGCTGGGGCCGCTGAGCACGCCCGCCAACAAACCGGGCGCTACCTGCGCGCAGACCTCGTGGGCCATCAATCCCGGGGCGTTGGCGGGTGCGCTCGTCGGCACGGCCTCAAAACCTTTGCACAGCCAGGCCACGGGCGCGGTGCAAGTGCGCAAGGCTGACAGGGTTTCGCGCAGACCCGACATGGGGGTGGAGACGATCACCAGATCGCCCGGCTGGGCTTGCTGCGCGACTTCACGCGGATGGACAACAACCACTTGAAGGCCGGGCGGAAACGAAACACCCGGCAGGTACCGGGTGTTTTCACGCGCTTGGCGCATGGCTTGGACTTGTTGCGCATCGCGGCCGCACAGCCGCACGTCATGCCCTTGCTGGGCCGCGCTGATGGCCAAGGCCGTGCCCCAGGCGCCGGCCCCCAAGATGGTGATGGGCATGGGCCGGGCTCTCGGAAGGCTTTACTGCACTTGAGGAGCTGCAGCTTGCTCAGCCGCCTGGGCTTGCTGCTGCTCGAACATGGCCTGGAAGTTGATCTCGGCCAAGTGCACCGGTGGAAAGCCAGCGCGGGTGACCACATCGGCCACGTTGCCACGCAGGTAGGGGTAGACGATTTGCGGGCAAGCGATGCCCATGATGGCGCCCATTTGGTCGTCGGGAAGGTTGCGGATTTCGAAAATACCGGCTTGTTTGCATTCGACCAAGAACACGGTTTTGTCGCCGATTTTGGTGTGCACGGTGGCGGTCACGCTGACTTCAAACACACCTTCGGCCACAGGCAAAGACTCCACAGCCAATTGAATGTCCACGCTGGGTTGCTGTGGATCGAGCAAGATGGCCGGCGAATTGGGCTGCTCCAGCGAGGCCTCTTTCAGGTAGACGCGTTGGATTTGGAAAACGGGATCGAGATCGGCCATGAAAAACTCTGCATAAAAGTGAAAAATGCCGTCAAGCTGCGTCCATGGACGCGCTTTTCGGACCAAGGGATTATGTACGAACGCCTGATGCGTTCAGTGACAGCAGGGTGTCAAGCCGCTTGCAACAAGGGCACCAACTCACCCTTGGCATCCAGCGCCATCAAATCATCGCAACCGCCCACATGCGTGTCACCAATGAAAATTTGCGGCACGGTGCGGCGTTGGGTGATTTGCATCATGTGCTCGCGCTGGGCGGTATCGACATCGATGCGAATTTCTTCAATCTGCTCGACGCCTTTGGCTTTGAGGATTTGTTTGGCCCGAATGCAAAAAGGGCAAACGGCGGTGGTGTACATCTTGACTTGTTGCATGGCGGCGGCTCCTTCAGGCTTTATCAATGGGTAAACTGGCTTCGCGCCAGGCTTTGAGCCCCCCAGCCAAAGGCTGGGCTTGGGTGTACCCCCATTTTTGCGCTTGCGCTGCAGCGCGCGCAGCGCGCGAACCGGCTTGACACAGCAGCACCACAGGGGTGGTTTTGTTCTTCACCCACTTGGGCAATTGGGCTTCGAGCTGGGCCAAAGGCACGTTTTTCGCGCCTGCCACGTGGCCTTGGGCAAATTCCTCGGGTTCACACACGTCAATCACCACCGCTTTTTCGCGGTTGATCAGCTGCACGGCTTGGGCGGTGGTCAAGCCTGAAGCGGCGCCTTGGGCCAATACGGGCCACAAAAGTGCGGCGCCAGAGGTCAACGCGATGACCACCAACATCCAGTTGTCGATAAAAAATTTCACAAAAAGCCTTTAA
>CANGEE010000038.1 GCA_947452635.1 Comamonadaceae bacterium
AATCAAAGTCGCTGAAAACGGCGAAATCCTGGTCAAGTCGCCCGGCTTGCTCAAGGAGTACTACAAGAACCCCGCCGCCACCGCCGAAGTGCTGACGCCGGACGGCTGGTACCACACCAGCGACGCGGGTTTTTTGGACGCGCACGGCCACCTGAAGATCATCGACCGCGTCAAAGACGTGGGCCGCATCCAAGGCGGTGCCAATGATGGGGCCATGTTCGCGCCCAAGTATGTGGAGAACAAACTCAAGTTCTTCCCGCACATCAAAGAAGTCGTGGCCTATGGCGACCAGCGTGAAAAAGTCTGCGTCATGATCAACATCGATTTTGATGCGGTGGGCAACTGGGCCGAGCGCCGCAACCTGCCGTATGCGGGGTACACCGATTTGGCGCAAAAGCCCGAGGTCTACCAACTCATCCAAGACTGTGTGGAAAAAGTCAATGCCGACTTAGCGCAAGACGCCTTGCTGGCGGGCAGCCAGGTCTCGCGCTTTTTGGTTTTGCACAAAGAGCTGGACGCCGACGACGGTGAATTGACGCGAACCAACAAAGTGCGCCGCGGTTTCATTGCCGACAAATACAAACCGCTGGTCGATGGCTTGTACGAAGGCAAGAGCGAACAATTCATCGAGACCGTCGTGAAATTTGAAGATGGTCGTTCTGGCCGTGTGAGCGCCACCCTGCAAATTTCGGATGCCAAAACATTCACCCCCGTGGGGAAAGCAGCATGACCAAGAAAATTGGTGACGTCATTTTGGACGTCAAAAACATCAGCTTGCGGTTTGGCGGCGTCAAAGCCCTGACCGATATTTCGTTCAATGTGCGCGAACACGAGGTGCGCGCCATCATCGGCCCCAACGGCGCGGGCAAAAGCTCGATGCTCAACTGCATCAATGGTGTCTACACCCCGCAAGAAGGCTCGATCACCTTCCGGGGTCAAACCTTTGACCACATGAACAGCCGCCAAGTGGCCGAAATGGGCATTGCCCGCACCTTCCAGAACCTGGCCTTGTTCAAAGGCATGAGCGTGATCGACAACATCATGTCGGGCCGCAACCTGAAGATCAAAAGCAATCTGTTGATGCAGGCGCTGCGCATCGGCCCCGCACAGCGCGAGGAAGAAGAGCACCGCGAAAAAGTAGAACACATCATCGACTTTTTGGAGATCCAAGCTTTTCGCAAAACCCCGGTGGGGCAATTGCCCTACGGTTTGCAAAAGCGGGTGGACTTGGGCCGCGCCTTGGCGATGGAGCCGCAAGTGCTGCTGCTGGACGAGCCCATGGCCGGCATGAACATGGAAGAAAAGCAGGACATGTGCCGCTTCATTTTGGATGTCAATGACGAGTTCGGCACCACGGTGGTGTTGATCGAGCACGACATGGGCGTGGTGATGGACATCTCCGACCGTGTGGTGGTGCTGGACTACGGCAAAAAAATTGGCGACGGCACCCCCGAAGAGGTACGCAACAACGAAGAAGTGATCAGTGCCTATTTGGGCACCTCACACTGAACACCGCGCGCGCAAGAACAAGGATTGAACCATGGCATTTTTTCTGGAAACATTGCTCGGCGGCCTGATGGCCGGCATGCTGTATTCGCTGGTGGCGTTGGGCTTTGTGCTGATTTTCAAGGCCTCCGGCGTGTTCAATTTTGCGCAGGGTGCCATGGTGCTGTTCGGCGCTTTGTCGATGGCGCGGTTTTCCGAATGGATACCGCTGTGGACCGGCGTCAACAGCCTGTGGCTCGCCAATGGGCTGGCCTTTGCCATGGCGGCGGTGGTCATGTTCATCGTGGCCTGGGCGGTGGAGTACCTGGTGCTGCGCCATTTGGTCAACCAAGAAGGCGCGACCTTGCTGATGGCCACTTTGGGCATTGCGTATTTCTTGGAAGGGCTGGGGCAAAGCCTGTTTGGCAGCAGCATCTACAAGATCGACATTGGCATGCCCAAAGATCCGGTGTTCATTTTGGAAGGCCTGTTTCCCGGCGGTGTGCTGGTCAACAAAGAAGACTTTTACGCCGCTTTGATTGCCGCGGCTTTGGTGACCCTGCTGAGCATCTTTTTCCAGAAAACCGCGACCGGTCGGGCTTTGCGCGCGGTGGCCGATGACCACCAGGCGGCGCAGTCGATCGGCATTCCTCTCAACCGCATTTGGATGATTGTTTGGTGCGTGGCCGGGGTCGTGGCCTTGGTGGCCGGCATGATTTGGGGCAGCAAGCTGGGTGTGCAGTTTTCGCTGGCCACGGTGGCGTTGCGTGCACTGCCGGTGGTGATTTTGGGCGGCTTGACCTCGGTGCCGGGGGCCATCATCGGTGGCCTGATCATCGGCGTGGGCGAGAAATTGTCGGAAGTGTATTTGGGCGGTTTTGTCGGCGGCGGCATTGAAATTTGGTTTGCCTATGTGCTGGCGCTGGGCTTTTTGCTGATCCGTCCACAAGGCCTCTTTGGCGAAAAAATAATCGACCGCGTCTAAGGAAAAGAAATGTTTTACAGAGAAAACGGTCAATTCAAAACCAGTTACCGGGCGGACCAGCAAATTTTGCCGATCCGCCAAGACCGCGTGGTCATGGCGCTGCTCTTGGTGTTCGCCTTTGCGGTGGTGCCCATGCTGGCCACCGACTATTTCTTTCGCGCCATCTTGATCCCCTTCTTGATCATGTCCTTGGCCGCCTTGGGCGTGAACATCTTGGTCGGGTATTGCGGCCAGATCTCTTTGGGCTCGGGTGCCTTTATGGCGGTGGGCGCTTACGGGGCTTACAACTTCTTTGTGCGCATCCCCGGCTTGCCACTGATTCCCGCTTTGATTTTGGGCGGCCTGTGCGCCACGCTGTTCGGCATCTTGTTTGGCTTGCCCAGCTTGCGGGTCAAGGGGCTTTACTTGGCGGTGGCGACTTTGGCGGCGCAGTTTTTCAGCGACTGGATGTTTTTGCGCATCAAGTGGTTGACCAACGACTCGCCTTCGGGCTCGGTGTCGGTATCCGATTTGCAGGTCTTCGGTTTGCCGATTGACAGCGCCCAAAGCAAATACTGGTTGTGCCTGTCGGTGTTGGTGGTCGTGGCCTTGCTGGCCAAGAACTTGGTGCGCAGCGCGGTGGGCCGTGAATGGATGGCGATTCGCGACATGGACGTGGCGGCGGCGGTGATTGGCATCCGTCCGATGTACGCCAAGCTCAGTGCGTTTGCGGTGAGCTCCTTCATTGTCGGCGTGGCCGGTAGCCTGTGGGCCTTCATTTACCTGGGCGCTTGGGAGCCTGCTGCGTTCTCGGTGGACATTTCTTTCCGTTTGTTGTTCATGGTCATCATCGGCGGCTTAGGCTCCATCTTGGGCGGCTTTTTAGGCGCCGCTTTCATCACCTTGCTGCCGATTGCGCTGAGCCAAATCTTGCCCGCGATGGCCGGCGTGGTGGGCATTGAAATTTCAACCGCTGGCGTGTCGCACGCCGAGTTGATGATTTTTGGCGCTTTGATCGTGTGGTTCTTGATTGTGGAGCCGCACGGTCTGGCCAAACTCTGGTCGATCGCCAAGCAAAAGCTGCGCTTGTGGCCCTTCCCCCATTGATGGTTTTTTGTAAGTGTGCATTTTTCTAAGGAGACTGACATGAAGTTACGTGATTTGATTTTGGCTGTGGCGGCTGTCGCAGCAGCTGCCTCGTCGCTGATCGCGACCCCTGTTCAGGCGCAAGCCAAAGAACAATTTTTCCCGCTGCTGTCCTACCGCACCGGCCCCTACGCACCCAACGGCATTCCATGGGCCAACGGCAAGCAGGATTACCTCAAGCTGATCAATGCCCGTGATGGCGGCATCAACGGCGTCAAAGTCACCTATGAAGAGTGCGAAACCGGTTACGCCACCGACCGTGGCGTGGAGTGCTATGAGCGCCTGAAAAGCCGTCCTGGTGTGTCCTTGTTTGACCCCCAGGCCACCGGCATCACTTTCGCTTTGACCGAAAAAGTGCCGACCGACAAAGTGCCGTTGATCACCCTGGGCTATGGCCTGTCGATCGCGCAAGACGGACTGGCTTTCAAGTGGAACTTCCCCCTGATGGGCAGCTACTGGACCGGCGCGGACATCTTGGTGCAACACCTGGGTAAAAAAGAAGGCGGTTTGGACAAACTCAAGGGCAAAAAAATTGCCTTGGTCTACCACGACTCGCCGTTTGGCAAAGAGCCAATCCCTTTGCTGCAAGAGCGCGCCAAGATGCACGGTTTTGAACTCCAGTTGATTCCGGTGACCGCCCCTGGCGTGGAGCAAAAATCAGCCTGGTTGCAAGTGCGCCAAAGCCGCCCTGACTACGTCATGCTGTGGGGCTGGGGCGTGATGAACTCCACCGCCTTGAAAGAAGCGCAAGCCACCGGCTACCCCCGCGACAAGATGTATGGCGTGTGGTGGGCCGGTGCCGAGCCGGATGTCAAAGACGTGGGCGAAGGCGCCAAAGGCTACAACGCCTTGGCTTTGAACACCTCGGGCACACAGCCCAAAGTGATTCAAGACATCTTGAAGCACGTGCACGGCAAGAGCCAAGGCACAGGTCCGAAAGACGAAGTCGGCCAAGTGCTCTACACCCGTGGCGTGATCATTGGCATGCTGGGCGTGGAAGCGGTGCGCCGTGCGCAAGAGCGTTTCGGCAAAGGCAAAGTGATGACCGGCGAGCAAGTGCGCTGGGGTCTGGAGAACCTGAACCTGGACCAAAAGCGTCTGGACGCCATGGGCTTTACCGGCATCATGCAGCCGCTGTCCACCTCATGCGCCGATCACATGGGCTCGACCGCTGCACGCGTGCAGACCTGGGACGGCAGCAAGTGGAGCTTTTCCTCGGACTTCATCCAGGCCGATGAGCAGATCTTGAAGCCCATGGTCAAGGCCGGTGCGGACAAGTACCTGGCCGACAAGAAGATGAGCCGCCGCGCGCCCGCAGACTGCCAGTCTTGATGCGCTGATGTTGATGGCTTGCGCACATGGCGTGAGCCGTCAACTGAAAGTGCAACGCCGGGCGCTGCGCTTTCAGTTGATTCACACAGGCCACCCATGAACGATTCAAACATCATTCTCAATGTCAATGGCATTGAAGTCATTTACAACCATGTGATCTTGGTGCTCAAGGGCGTGTCCTTGCAAGTGCCCGAGCGCGGCATCGTGGCTTTGCTCGGCGGCAATGGCGCAGGCAAAACCACCACCTTGCGCGCCATCTCCAACTTGCTGCAAGGCGAACGCGGCGCAGTCACCAAGGGCAGCATCGAGCTGCGCGGTGAACGCATTGAAAACCTGTCGCCTGCCGATCTGGTCAACCGCGGCGTGGTGCAGGTGATGGAGGGGCGTCACTGCTTTGCTCACCTGACGATCGAAGAAAACCTGATGACCGGCAGCTACACCCGCTCCGACAAGGGCGAGATCGCTGCCAATTTGGAAAAGGTCTACACCTACTTTCCGCGCCTGAAAACGCGCCGCACTTCGCAGGCGGCCTACACCTCGGGTGGTGAGCAGCAGATGTGCGCGATTGGCCGCGCCCTGATGTCCAATCCGAACATGGTCTTGCTCGATGAGCCCTCCATGGGGCTGGCACCGCAAATCGTCGAAGAGGTGTTCAACATCGTCAAAGACCTGAACGAGAAAGAAAAAGTCACCTTCTTGATCGCCGAGCAAAACACCAACATGGCACTCCAATACGCGGACTATGGCTACATCATGGAGTCGGGCCGGGTGGTGATGGACGGCCTGGCCGAAGACCTGCGCACCAACGAAGATGTGAAAGAGTTTTACCTCGGCATGGGCGGCGGCGAGCGCAAGAGCTTCAAAGACGTGAAGAGCTACAAGCGGCGCAAGCGCTGGTTGGCGTGATGCGCCTGCGTTGAGCCACTCCATTCCCCCATCGCACCCCCCGAAAGAATCGCATGTCACAGCACTTTGATGCCTTGGAAACCCGCGCCCCGCTGGCGCGTGAAGCCGCCTTGATGGCCGCCTTGCCCGCGCAGATCGCGCACGCTAAAGTCCATGCCCCGGCCTTTGCCCAATTGCTCCACGACGTGGACGCGGCCCGCGTGAACAGCCGCGCTGCATTGGCGCAACTGCCGGTGATCCGCAAATATGAATTGCTGGAGCGACAAAAAGCTTCGCGTGCAGCGGGGGGCTCGGTGTTTGGGGGCTTCAGCGCACTGGGCTTTGGCCAAGCCATGCCCCGCGTGTTCGCCAGCCCGGGCACGATGTACGAGCCTGAGGGCACGCGTGCCGATTACTGGCGCATGGCGCGCGCCATGTTTGCCGCGGGTTTTCGCGCCGGTGAGTTGATTCACAACAGCTTCAGCTACCACTTCACGCCTGCGGGCTCGATGATGGAAACCGGCGCGCATGCGCTGGGCTGCACCGTGTTTCCGGGCGGCACAGGGCAGACCGAACAGCAGGTGGCGGCCATGGCCGAACTGCAACCGGCAGGCTATATCGGCACGCCGAGTTTTCTGAAAATCATTGTGGAGAAAGCCGCTGAACAAGGCGTGGCCTTGCCCAGCGTGCGCAAAGCCTTGGTCTCTGGCGAAGCCTTCCCACCCAGCCTGCGCGACTGGATGGCCGAGCGCGGTATAGCGGCTTACCAGTGCTACGCCACGGCTGATTTGGGGCTGATCGCTTACGAAACATCGGCGCGCGAAGGCTTGGTGCTGGACGAGGGCGTGATTGTGGAAATCGTGCGCCCCGGCACCGGCGACCCGGTGCCTGAAGGCGAGGTGGGCGAGTTGGTGGTCACCAGCCTGAACCCGGACTACCCCTTGATCCGCTTTGGCACCGGCGACTTGTCGGCCATTTTGCCGGGCCAGTGTACCACCGGCCGCACCGGGCAACGCATCCGAGGCTGGATGGGGCGGGCCGATCAAACCACCAAAGTGCGCGGCATGTTTGTGCATGCTGCGCAGGTGGCGGACATCGTCAAACGCTTTCCCGAAGTCCATAAAGCCCGCTTGGTGGTCAGCGGTGAAATGGCCAACGACAGCATGGCCTTGCATGTGGAGACGGATCAACCCTCCGATGCTTTGAAGTCCCGCATCGGCCAGGCTATTCGCGATGTGACCAAGCTGCGCGGCGATGTGCTGTGGGCGGCCAGCGGCCAGCTGGCCAACGACGGCAAAGTGATTGAGGACGCGCGCAGTTACAAGTGAGTGTCAGTTGACTTGCCGCAAACGGGCGCGCGCCCTATCGGCTAAGCTGTGCTTTGGGCTTTGTAGGTAGTTCCCGCGATAGCCCCGGGGGCGGGCCGCCTTTAAACTGGCTTGTATATTTTGGAGATCTCTATGAAGCGTTTGCTCGTTGTCGCTGCGGCGGCCTTGACCTTGGTGGCGCATGCCGATACCTACCCCACCGCCAAACCCGTGACGCTGGTGGTGCCCTTTACCGCAGGTGGCCCGACCGACCGCGTGGCGCGCGACTTGGCCGAAGCCATGCGCAAGCCCCTGGGTGGCGCGACTGTGGTGGTGGACAACGCCGCCGGTGCGGGTGGCTCGATTGGCGCCAACAAGGTCGCCAAAGCCGCGCCCGATGGCTACACCTTGCTGCTGCACCACATCGCCATGGCCACCATGCCCACGCTGGTGCGCAACATTCCCTTCAAAGTGGACAGCGATTTTGAATACCTGGGCATGATCAACGATGTGCCCATGACTTTGATCGGTAAGCCTTCTTTGCCAGCGGCCAATTACAAAGAGTTGTCGACCTGGATCAACGCCAACAAAGACAAGATCAACCTGGGCAACGCCGGTGTCGGCTCGGCCTCGCACCTGTGTGGTTTGTTGTTCCAAAACGCGATTCAAGTGGACATGACCACCGTGCCCTACAAAGGCACGGCACCGGCCATGACCGATTTGATCGGCGGCCAGATCGACTTGATGTGTGACCAAACCACCAACACCACCAGCCAGATTGAGGGCAAAAAAGTCAAAGCGTTTGCGGTGACCACCCCTAAACGCCTGACCACTGCCGCCTTGAAAGACCTGCCCACGCTGCAAGAGTCGGGTTTGAAAGGTTTTGAAGTCACCATCTGGCATGGCTTGTATGCCCCCAAAGGCACACCGCCCGACATCTTGGCCAAGCTCAACAGCGCTTTGAAAGCCGCTTTGAAAGATCCCGAGTTCATCAAAAAGCAAGAGGGCTTGGGCGCGGTGGTGGTGACCGACAAGCGCATGGAGCCGGCAGAGCACAAGAAATTTGTGGCGGCCGAAATCGCCAAGTGGAGCCCGGTGATCAAGGCGGCGGGCGTCTACGCCGATTGAGTCAGCGCAAACACAACCCCAGTTCTTGACGTCTGGGTGGAGAACCCAAAAGCCGCTGTGAAGCGGCTTTTTTTCGGGTTGATCCCGCACGCAGTGAGATCTTGCAGGGCTTATAACGACAAGGCCCGCGCAGCGCCCCACAAGGCGGGCGAGTCTGGCGCGTTGATGACCCAGATCGGCACGTCTTGCAAATAAGCGGCAAAGCGGCCCTTGGCGGTGAAGCGGGTTTTGAAGGCCGAGTGCTCAAACCAGCCCAGCCAGCGCGGCACCATGCCGCCGCCCACATACACGCCGCCGCGCGCACCCAGGGTGAGTACCAAGTCCCCGGCCACCGAGCCCAGCCAACCGGCAAACAGATTCAGTGCTTGCAGCGCCACAACGTCATGGTCTTGCAAGGCCCAGTGGGAAATTTCGGCTGCACTGCGGACCTCTTGCACAGGCAAAGCTTGTTGTTGGCGCAGCGCGATATACAAATCCACCAGGCCTTGGCCCGACAGCACCCGCTCGGCCGACACATGGCCATAGCGCTGGCGAATCCACTCGATGATCTGGTACTCCTGCAGCGTGTGCGCGGCCAGTGTGATGTGCCCGCCTTCACCCGCCAGCGGCAACCAGTGCCCGGGCTGACCCGAAGGCACCAGGCCTGAGACCCCGAGGCCCGTGCCTGCGCCAAGCAAGGCAATCGGCGCGTTGTGCTGTGGCAGCCCGCCACTGATTTGCACGCGGTGCTCTTCGGGGATGTCGGGCAAGGACAGCGCCAAAGCGGTGAAGTCGTTGATCACCTTGAGCTTTTGCAATCCCAACGCGCTTTGCAGTTCTCGGATGGAAAACCCCCAATGGTGGTTGGTCATCTGCACCCGGTCACCCGTGACCGGGTTGGCAATGCCAAAAGCACAGGCGGCAGGTTGTGGCTTGCCCGCCAGGCGCAGGTAGGCGCGCATCGCCGCTTCGATCGTGGGGTGATCGGCGCAGGGCAGGGTGTGGATGTCCGTGATCGGCCCATCGGCTTGCGCTTGCCAGCCAAACCGGGCATTGGTGCCGCCCACGTCGCCGAGCAGGCGCGGGAATAACGATGTCTTGGGCATAGATCAGAATGCTGGTGTCAGTTGGCAAATTTTTCCGAACCCACAATGCCCAGCTTGGTCAGGCCCAAACGCTGCGCATTGGCCAACACGCCCGCGACCGCTGCGTATTTGGCTTTGGCATGCGAGCGAATGTGCAGTTCGGGTTGCGGTTGCATGGCGGCCGCCTCGCTGAGTTTTTGCGCTAACTCGGCGCGCGTGGCAATGGCTTTGCCGTTCCAGTTGACCACGCTTTGCGCGTCCACATCGATCTTGATCACCACCGGGTCCACCTTCTTGGGCTGGAGGGTGTTGACCGGCATGTCCAAATTCACCGAGTGCAATTGCGCCGGGATGGTGATGATGAGCATGATCAAGAGCACCAGCATCACGTCAATCAACGGCGTGGTGTTGATGTCCATCATCAATTCAGGTTCTGCGCTGGCGCTGCTGCCAAATTTCATGGCCATCGTGTGATTCCTTTTATGGCTGACTTACTGCGGCTCGGTGATGAAGCCGACCTTGCTGATGCCGGCGCGCTGCACCGCATACATCACCCGGCCCACGGACTCAAAGTCGCTTTGGCCGTCGCCCCGGATTTGCACCTCGGGTTGTGGCTTTTTCAAGGCAAAGGTTTTCATGCGCATGAACAAGTCGTCCGAGTTTTTGATCGGCGTGTCGTACAAGAAGATCTTGCCCTTGGCGTCCACCGAGATGATGACGTTTTCGGGCTTGGTCTCCCGCACCACGTTCTTTTCTTTGGGCAACTCCACCTTGATGGAGGTGGTCACCACCGGGATCGTGATCAAGAAGATGATCAAGAGCACCAGCATCACGTCCACCAGGGGCGTGGTGTTGATCTCGCTCATGATCTCGTCATCTGGATCGGCACCTGTGTTCATCGCCATGCGGAGACCTCTTTACTTCGGCGCGGTGGCCAACAGCACGGCGTGCAAGTCCGAGCCAAAGGCGTTGACCTCTTCCATCACCGCCTTGTTGCGGCGCACCAGCCAGTTGTAGCCGAGCACCGCAGGCACGGCCACGGCCAGGCCAATGGCCGTCATGATCAAGGACTCGCCCACCGGGCCGGCCACTTTGTCGATGGAAGCCTGACCCGACATGCCGATTTTCACCAGTGCGTTGTAAATGCCCCAAACCGTGCCGAACAAGCCGACAAAGGGGCCAGTGGAGCCCACGGTGGCCAACACCGCCAGGCCATCTTGCATGCGACTTTGCACGGTATGGATGGCGCGCTGAATGCTCATCGTCACCCAGGTGTTGAAGTCCACCGCACCGAGCAGGCCGGTGTGCTTGGAAGCGCTTTCCAGGCCTTTTTCGGCGATGAAACGAAAAGGGCTGTCTGCCTGCAACGTGTCTGCCCCCTGGCGAACCGAACCGGCCGTCCAAAAGCCATCTTGTACCGCCTTGGCAAAGCGCATGTTCTGTGACTGCTCGAGCAGTTTGGTGACGATCACGTACCAGCTGCCCATGGACATCAGCACCAAGATCAGCAAGGTGCCCTTGGCCACGATGTCGCCTTGCGCCCACAGGGCAGACAAGCCATAGGGGTTGTCTTCGCCCGTCTGGTCATCGGCATGAGAGACAGCGCCAGTGGCGGCGGATGCCTCCGCAGCAGGGACGGTGGCTGCGGGCGATGCAGCGACGGGGGCGGGGGCGGCAACTGCGGGCGCGGCAACGGCGGGCGAAGATGCCGCCTCTTTGGGCTTGGCCGCCACGCTGCTGCCCGAGAGGGCCAGACCTGCGGCCAGAGCGATGCTCATCAACCAGGTGGGGGTGTGCTTGTTCATGATGGAGGGACTCCTGCTTGTCTGATTTGAATCTGTGGATGAATGGAATCTGGGGTTTTCAAAACCGTGCAGAGGTGGACGCTGCTGCCCAGCCCTCACTCCAGCTTCCAGGTGTATTTCATGTTGGCCCAGCCTTCAACAGGCTGACCATTTTCTGTGCCGGGCTTGAACTGGCACCTGGCTAAACCTTGTCGCGCGGCCTCGTCCAGGCGCTTGAAGCCAGAGGATTTTTCTACCGCCGATTCTTTGACTTTGCCATCGCTGCCGACCAAGAATTTCAAGGTCACCGTGCCCTCTTCTTCCAAACGGCGCGAGGCGCTGGGGTATTCGGGTTTTTCGCAGGAAGTGGCCGAAATCACCGCTGCCGTGCGCACGGGTGCGCTTGGCGCAGCGGTGACGGCGGGCGTGCTTGCAACAGGCATGGGGGATGGCGCTGCCTCGGGTTGTGGTTTGTTGGACACCGCTGCAATGGCGTTGAGCGGTGGGGGCGCGCTCACTGGCACCTCCACCGGCGGTACATAGGTGGGCGGCGGTGGCGGTCGATTTTGGGGTGGGGGCGGTGGCGGTGGCGGTGGCGGAATGTCGGGTTGGGTCTCTTCCAGCAACAGTGCCTCGACCGGGGCCTTGGCGATTTTGACGAACTTGTGGGCCAAACCCGAGTTGATCGCCCACAACAGCAGCGCGTGCAGCGCCAACACGAGACTCACATTCACCCACCACCGGGTCGGTTGTCGTCGTCTTGGGGCGTAGTCATGCATGGGGGAAAAGTGGGGCGGTGCGGCTCAAAGCGCTATGTTATTCGCAATACGTGACAGCGCTTGAACGCGCAGACCCAAAGCCCAAAAGGACTGGGGGAGATGAGGCTGGCACCGGATTGAGCCCCCGGCTTGGCCCTTTGGCCTGTGCTTCACGGGTTTCAGGCTTTGCCTGCACGTTCTGCGGCCGCCACTTCAGCCGCCATCGCCGCACTCGCAGCCGCTTTTTGCGCGAACTCGGCGCGCAAGGCTTTGAGCCTTTCACGCGGATCTTCGCGCACCGTGTCTTTGTCCAGCGCCATTTCGGCAATGAAGCGGCTGGGCAGGGCCGAGATGGTTTCGCGCCCTTTTTTGCGGCGCTTCGTCCAACTCACCGCCAGGCTGCGCTGCGCGCGGGTGATGCCCACGTACATCAGGCGGCGCTCTTCTTGCAAGCGCAGCAAAATGCCCTCGCTCATCGCGCCCTCGGCCATGCCTGAAGGGCTTGTGTCGTCGCCCAGTTTGAAGGGCAGCAAACCCTCGTTCACACCCACCAGCATCACGTGCGGCCACTCCAGCCCTTTGGAGGCGTGCAAGGTGGACAGGGTCACCACATTCTGTTCGGTCTCGCGTTCGTTCAAGGTGGACAGCAGGGAGATGGTTTGCGCCACTTCCAGCAGGGATTTGATTTCAGAGGCGGTGCTGACCCCGGCACTGTCTTCAATCTCGCCACCACAGCGCGCGCCCATCCAGTCGCAAAATTCGAGCACATTGGTCCAGCGGGCGGCAGCCACTTTTTCGTTTTCTTCGCCGTCGTACAAATGCTTTTCGTAGCCAATGTCTTTGAGCCATGCGCTTAAAAATGCTTTGGCGCTTTCGGCCCCCAGGGTGTGCCGGGCGCGGTATTCCTGGTCGTTCACAAAGCGGCCAAACTCGTGCAGATTGCCCACCGCTTTGGCCGACAAAAAACTCGGCAGCGTGTTGGCAAACAAGGCCTCAAACAAGCTGACCTTGTACTGGCTGGCAAAGTGGCCCAATTGCGCCAAAGTTTGGTGGCCAATGCCGCGTTTGGGGCTGGTGATGGCGCGCAAAAAAGCCGGGTCGTCGTCGTTGTTGATCCACAAGCGAAACCAGGCGCACAGGTCTTTGATTTCAGCGCGGTCAAAAAAGCTTTGCCCGCCCGAGACCTTGTAGGGAATGTTCGCCCGGCGCAGCGCTTTTTCAAACGGCTTGGCCATGTGGTTGGCGCGGTACAAAATGGCAAAGTCCTTCAGCTCACGGTGTTGCGGTTGGCCTTGCGCAGTGGTAGTCACCGCGGTGCCGGCGCGCAAGGACTGGATGCGCGCGACGGCGCGCTCGGCCTCGTGCTCTTCGTTGTCGGCGTCCACCACCCGCACCGGTTCGCCTTCGCCCAGTTCAGAAAACAGGGTTTTGGGGAACAGCTTGGGGTTGGGTTCGATCACGTTGTTGGCGGCGCGCAAAATGGCGCTGGTGGAGCGGTAGTTCTGCTCCAGCTTGATGACTTTGAGGTTCGGAAAGTCTTGCGGTAGGCGCTTGAGGTTGTCCAGCGTCGCGCCGCGCCAGCCGTAGATGGATTGGTCGTCGTCGCCCACGGCGGTGAAACGCCCGCGCTCGCCGACCAGGTGTTTCAGCACCGCATACTGGGTGGCGTTGGTGTCTTGGTACTCGTCCACCAGCACATGGCCCAGGCTGGCTTGCCATTTGGCGCGCACCTCGGGGTGCTCGGCCAGCAGCTTCAAGGGCAGGCCAATCAGGTCGTCAAAGTCCACACTTTGGTAGGCCGAGAGGCGTTCTTCGTACAAGCCCATGATGCGCGCCGTGATGCGCTGGCTGTCGTCCTGCGCCTGGGCCAGGGCTTGTTCGGCATTCAAACCGTCGTTCTTCCAGAGGCTGATGGTCCACTGCCACTGGCGCGCCGCGGCCGCATCGGTGGTGCCGCCACAGTCTTTCAAGATGCCGGTCACGTCGTCGGCGTCCAAAATGCTGAACTGGGGTTTCAGGCCCAACACCGCGCCGTCCTCGCGCATGATGCGCACGCCCAAGGCGTGGAAGGTGCAAATCATCACGTCTTTGGCGGCTTTGCCAATCAGGCTGCGGGCGCGCTCACGCATTTCGGTGGCGGCTTTGTTGGTGAAGGTGATGGCTGCAATCTGCTTGGGCGCCAGGCCCACTTGCATCAGGCGGCCAATTTTGTGCGTGATCACCCGGGTTTTGCCAGAGCCCGCCCCCGCCAGCACCAGGCAGGGGCCGTGCACGTAATGGACTGCGTCTTGTTGCGCAAGGTTGAGGCCGGTGGTGAAGTCAGACATGGGCGGCCATCATAGCCTTTGCCCGTGACGTGACCAGGCGTACTGAGCGAAACCAGCGCGGCCTTGTCAGGCCAGAGACCGGCGCTGCCCGCGAGCTCGCCGACAATGGGGGGATGCTGGATGTTTTACAAGTCACTTTCCCCTTTTTCGCCCTGGTGTTGGCGGGTTTTGTAGCGGCGCGCCGGGGCCTGTTGCCTTTGGAGGCGATCCCCGGTTTGAACGGTTTTGTGCTGTATTTCGCCTTGCCCTGCATGTTGTTTCGCTTTGGCGCGGGCATGCCGGTGGCCCAGTTGCTGGACGCCGGGGTGTTCTTCACCTATTTGCTGTGTGCCTTGCTGATGGTGGCGTTTGCCCTGGCCGTCAGTTTGAACCGCCGCCTGGGCTGGAACGACGCGGCTTTTGGCGCGTTGGTGGGGGCTTTTCCCAACACCGGTTTCATGGGCGTGCCCCTCTTGGTGGCGCTCTTGGGCGCGGCGGCGGCAGGCCCGGCGATCGTGACGATCTTGGTCGACATGGTGATCACCACCTCGCTGTGCATCGCCTTGTCGCGCCTGGACGCTGCGGGTGAGCATGGCGCTTCGATGGCGGCGCGCAAAGCGCTGGCCGGTGTGCTGCGCAACCCCCTGCCTTGGGCGATTGTGGGTGGCGCGGTGTTTTCGTGGCAGCAGTGGGTGTGGTGGGCACCGGTGGCCAAAACCGTCAGCTTGCTCGGCGACTCGGCCTCGCCGGTGGCCTTGTTCACCATTGGTGCGGTGCTGGCGCGCTCGCGCATGCAAGCGCACGCCCGTCCGCACGGTCCCTTGCTGTGGCGCGACGTGCTGCCGATGGCTTTGACCAAATTGGTGCTGCACCCCATGCTGGTGGGCAGTGTGGCGCTGGCCGCCGTGTCGCTGGGCGTGCCGATCGACCCCTTTGCCCTCAAAGTCATGGTGTTGGTGGCGGCCCTGCCCAGCGCCAGCAACGTGGCCATGCTGGCCGAGCGCTTTGGCGCGGACAACGGTCGCGTGGCGATGATTATTTTGGTGTCTACCGCGGTGGCCTTCTTGACCTTCTCCGGCGCGGTGACGCTGTTCCATTGAGCCTTTGCGCGCCCGGCGGCACACTAAATGGCGAGCGGGTCCACGTCCACCAACCAGCGAATAAGCCCCTTGTGCGCCGGTGCTGCACGCTGGCTGTGCAGCACCGGGTGCAGTTCGGCCAGCACTTTTTGCAAGGCCATGCGTGAGGGGCTTTCGATCAGCATCTGCGCCCGCTCCACATTGGCCACCCGCTGGATGCTCATGGGCACAGCCGGGTACAGGCTGACTTGGGTCAACCAGGTTTGTAAGTCGGTGTTGTCTTCGCCTGAGGCTTGCAGGGCGAGGCGGGCAGCATTCAAAAAGTCCTGAGCCACTTGTTGGCTGCGCGCATCGGCCCGCAGCAGGGCCTGAAAACGCCAGGGCGGTAAACCGGCTTGCTCGCGCTCGATCAATTGGCTGGCGGCAAAGGCGGGGTAATCGTGCTTTTTCAGTGCGGCAAACACATCGTGTTTAGGGTGAAAGGTTTGCACCCACATCTCGCTTTGGGCGCTTTGGTCGGCGTCGCGCCCAGCGCGCCCGCCCGCTTGCATCAGCAGGGCAAACAAACGCTCGGGGGCGCGAAAGTCGCTGGAAAACAAGGCGTTGTCGGGGTTGATCGCGGCCACCAGGGTGATGCGCCGAAAGTCGTGCCCCTTGGCAATCATCTGGGTGCCGACCAGCACGTCCACTTCGCCCGAATGCACCTGCGCCAACTGGCTCTCTAAAGCGCCTTTGTGTTGGGTGCTGTCGGCGTCAATGCGCAAAATTTTGACCGGTTGACCGTCTGGACGCCGCACGGCGATCAACAGTTCAGCCAAATGCTCTTCCAACTGTTCGGTGCCACGGCCCAGGGGCGCGATGTCGGCGTTGCCGCAGACCGGGCAGGCGCGCGGCACCCGCTCGGTAAAACCACAGTGGTGGCAGCGCAGGGTGCGGTCGAGTTTGTGGAACACGCGAAACGCGCTGCAGTGGCTGCATTCGCTTTTCCAGCCGCAATCGGCGCAGTGCAACACCGGCGCATAACCCCGGCGATTCAGCAGCAGCATGCATTGCTCACCCCGCTCCACCCGCGCCTGAATGGCGGCCAGCAAGGGCGCGGACAGCACGGTTTTACGCGGCTGGTTGTTCATGTCCACCCGGCGCACGAAAGGCATTTGGCCTGCACCCACCCGCTCGGGCATCAGCAGCCGCTGGTAGCGCCCGCCCTCGGCAGCCGGGCGGCTGTGGTGCCAGCTTTCCAAAGACGGCGTGGCCGAACCCAAAATGACTTTGGCGCCTTCCAAGCGGCCGCGGTAAATGGCCAGGTCACGCGCCGAGTAGCGCGCACCTTCTTGTTGTTTGTAGCTGGGGTCGTGTTCTTCATCGACCACGATCAGTTTCAGCTGCGGCATGGAGGCAAACACCGCCATGCGGGTGCCCAGCACAATGCGTGCGCGGCCCGTGTGCGCGGCCAACCAGCTTTTCAGGCGCTGTGCGGGGGTCATTCCGCTGTGCATAGAGACCACCTGCGCAGCGCCAAAACGCGCCATCACACGCGCCTCCAGTTGTGGCGTCAAGTTGATCTCGGGCACCATCAGCAGGGCTTGGGCCTGGGGGTCGGACGCCAGTTGGCGCTGCACGGCTTGCAAATAGACCTCGGTTTTGCCGCTGCCAGTGGCGCCAAAAACCAAGAAAGGGCCGGCTTGGGCTTGGATCGCGGCCAAAGCGTCGGCCTGCTGCGCCGACAAGGGCAAGCCCGGCGCAAATCCCGGGTCCTCGCTGGGCCCCGCGCTGGGTTTTTTCAAGCGCCGCGCCCATTGCGCCGCGTTCAGATCGCGCATTTGCGGCGGCAAAGCCGCCATGGCCACTTCGCCGATCGAGCGTTGGTAGTACTGGGCGGCAAACTGCACCAATTGCCGCCAGGCGGCGGGCAAGGGCGGCAGGCCTTGCAGCGCACCCGCGATGTCGCGCACGCTGCCTTCTTTGAGCCCCTCGGGGGCATGGCCGTGCACTGCCCACACCACGCCCAGCAAATCGCGCGAACCCAGGGGCACGCGCACCAGCGCACCCTCGACCAATGGGAGGTTGTTGTCGGCCGTGGGGACATGCCGGTAGGTCAGCAAGCCGCCGATCAGGCTGTGCGCTGGCGTTGGTACCGCAATGTCAATCCAGGAAGTCATTTGGTGAATTTTTTGATTTTGATCTTTGGGTGAATTCTCGAAAAAACAGCTAAGTCATTGATTTGTCACGGATTTAGAGGCGGACCCCATAAACTGTGGATAACTTTGTTGAAAACTACCCTTGGCCCTTGCACAAGGCTTGTTTTTCAAGCCTTCCGCTGGATTGCCCATCAACTGAGCAAATTATTAAATTTCAATTAAATCAATAACTTAGGAGGTTTCCTGGAAAGCCGAACCCAGGTGCTGGAAGCGGACGATGTGTCGCATCGCGTTTCTGCATTTTGTGCATAAGTCAAGCGAAAAAAATAAAAAATGCAAAAAAATCTCTTTAGATCGCTCAAATTTTGTGCTAATCGCCTGCCGTCGCTATGGTCCGCTGCCCGGTCATGGGGTGAGGCCAGTACGCAGCGTGCGCGAGTGGCTGTGCACCGTCTCGACCAGGGCCGACACATGCTCGGGTGGGGTGAACTGGCTGATGCCATGGCCCAGGTTGAAGATGTGGGTGGGGCCGGTTTGGGTGGTGTCGGTGTGCGGCTGGCCAAAGCTGTCGAGCACCCGGCGCACCTCGGTGGCGATGTGCTCTGGCGGCGCAAACAGGATGTTCGGGTCGATGTTGCCTTGCAGGGCCTTGCCCGGGCCGCCGACGGTACCGCCCACCAGGGCGCGGGCGCGACCCAGGTTCATGGTCCAGTCCAGGCCCAGCACATCGCAGTTCAGGCCGCCCATCTCAGGCAGCCACAGGCCGCCGCCTTTGGTGAAGACGATGCTGGGGATGCGCTGGCCGTTGTGCGCGGTCTTCAATTGCGAAAGCACACGGGCGGTGTAGGCCAGGCTGAACTGCTGGAAAGCGCCATCGGCCAGCACGCCGCCCCAGCTGTCAAAAATCATCACCGCTTGGGCACCGGCTTCAATTTGCGTGTTCAGGTACAGCGCCACGGCGTCGGCGTTGATTTCCAGGATGCGGTGCATCAGGTCGGGGCGGCTGTACATCAGGGTTTTGACGTGGCGGTAGTCGTCTGAGCCTTGGCCCTCGACCATGTAGCAGGCCAGCGTCCAGGGGCTGCCGGAAAAGCCGATCAAGGGCACTTGGCCGTTCAGCGCCTTGCGGATCGATGTCACCGCATCGAACACATAACGCAGCTTGGCCATGTCGGGCACGGCCAATTCGGCCACGGCGGCTTCGTCGCGCACGTTTTTCGCAAAGCGGGGGCCTTCGCCCATGGCAAAGGACAGGCCCAGGCCCATGGCGTCGGGCACGGTCAGGATGTCGGAAAACAAGATGGCGGCATCGAGCGGGTAGCGCGCCAGCGGTTGCAGCGTCACTTCGGTGGCGAAGTCCACATTCGTGGCCAAACCCATGAAACTGCCGGCCTTTGCGCGCGTGGCGCAGTACTCGGGCAAATAGCGACCGGCTTGGCGCATCAACCACACCGGGGTGTGGTCAGTGGCTTGGCGCAGGCAAGCGCGCAGAAAAGTGTCGTTTTGAAGAGGGGCGAAGGAGGTGTGGGCAGCGGTGGTCATGGCCCTTATTGTGGCAGGGCCTCTTCGATCTCGGCCACGCTGGGCAATTCGGACAACACCACCGGCGCGCGTCCCGGCGCAAAAATGGCATAGACCGGCACGCCACTGCGCCCCAAAGCGTTCAAGGCTTGGGTGATGGCGGGGTCTTGCCGGGTCCAGTCGGCGCGCAGCAAAACCACGTTGCGACTTTGAAAGCGCTGCAGCAAACCGGGGTCCGACAGCGTGGTTTTTTTGATGTACTGGCAACTCACGCACCAGGCGGCGGTGAAGTCGACAAACACCGTGCGCCCTGCAGCCACATGCGCTTGCAAGGTGGCTGGGGACCAGGCTTGCCAAGCGCCCGCAGGCTTGGCCGATCCCGTGTCGGAAGTTTCGCTGCTGGCTTGCGGTGCAGGCCCAAGCAAGGTGGCCATCAGCAGACTGGCCAGCCAGGCCGTCAGCACCGCGCCCAGCGCCGCCAGGACCCAGCGGGCGCGCCCACGCAAACCCCAAGCCCAGATGGAAAAGCTCAGCGCCAGCAGCCCGCTGAGCAAGCCCATGGCGCCATCGAGGCCGGTTTGTTGACCCAGCACCCACAACAGCCAGACCACGGTGGCAAACATGGGAAACGCCAACAAGCGACGCATCACATCCATCCAGGCGCCGGGCTTGGGCAGGGCACGCGCCACGGCGGGCCACAGGCTGGCCGCCAAATAAGGCAGGGCCAGGCCCAGGCCCATGGCCGCAAAAATCGGCAAGGCTTGCCAAGCGGGCAGGCCAATCGCCAGGCCCAAGGAAGCGCCCATGAAAGGCGCGGTGCAGGGCGAGGCAATCACCACCGCCAACACACCAGACCACCAAGCATTGACCGCCGGGTGGCGATGCTGCACTGCGGCCAAGCGGCTGGGCACAAATTGGCCAAATTCAAACCAACCCGCCAAGTTCAAACCCAGCAGGGTGAACAGCAGGGCCAAAGCGGCCACCACGCCCGGTGACTGCAACTGAAAGCCCCAACCCAGTTGGCTGCCGCCAGCGCGCAGCACCAGCATCAGCCCGCCCAACAGAACAAAAGAAAGCACCACGCCTGCGGTGTAAGACCAGCCCGCCCAGCGGTGTTCGGCGCGGCTGTGACCGGGCTGGGCAAAACCCAGCACCTTGATGGCCAGCACCGGAAATACGCAAGGCATCAGATTGAGCAGCAGCCCGCCCAAGAACGCGCCCAGCAAAGCACCGAGCCACAGCGACAGGGCAAGTTGGGAGGGGGGCGATGCGGCCGTGGCGTCAGAAACCGAGGCGGGTTTGTTCGAGGTGGCATTGGCTTTCAAGGCCTGCGTCAGCGCCGCAGGCACGGCAGCGGTCTGCACCGCAGGCCATGCGCCGCGCACGGGGGTGCTCACCTCGAAGCTGGCCGCTGTGGCCGATGCAGCCTCGTCCAGGGCCAACAGCCATTTCAGTTGCGCCGGGCTGTCCATGCGCTCGGCCGACACCGGCAGCGGCATCGTCCATACACCGCTGTGCCACTGCTGCGCGCGCACTTGTTCGCGGCTCAAGGTGTTAACAACGATCTCGGGTGTGATCGGGAATAGATTCAGTGTGCGGCCGTGCCAGCTGCTGGGCAGGCCTGCCACCTGGACATTCAAGCGCGTGCCTTGGGCATGGAGTGTGGCGCTGGCCAACTGGCGCTGGGCAGCGGGCAAAACGCCATGCTGTGCTTTCAAGGCGGCTTCAAACGTGGCGCTGTGGCCCGCAGTGCCTTCCCGGGTGGGTAAGCTCAGGGCCAAAGTGCCTTCTTGCGGAATGCACTCTTGTCGGCACACCAGCCACTGGGCTTTGAGTTGCAGTTGCAGGGGCGCGGTGGCTTTGAAGTCGGCGGCCACCCGAACCGGCACCACCAGCAGGGTTTTGTCTTCATAGCCGTAATTGGTCAGGCTGCCGATGGCGATTTTTTGCGGCAAAGGCCACAGCACCTCTTGCGCACTCAGTCCGGCGGGCAAGGTCCAGGTCAATTGTGTGGGCAAGCCGGA
>CANGEE010000039.1 GCA_947452635.1 Comamonadaceae bacterium
CAAGGCCGCTGCTTGCGCCAGGGCTTCCAGCATCAGCACGCCAGGCATGACCGGACGGTGGGGGAAATGGCCCGTGAAAAAAGGCTCGTTCATCGTGACGTTTTTCAAAGCCCGAATGCGCACGCCCTTTTCAATGTCCAGCACACGGTCCACCAACAAAAAAGGATAACGGTGCGGCAATTGCTTGAGAATTTGGTGGATGTCCATCATGTTTATTTTTCCTTTTTATTCGAATTTTCCAAGGCTTTGAGCCTTTCGCGTAAGCGGTACAACTGTTTCACGCTGGCGGCATTTTTTTCCCACTGCGCGTTCTCGTCGATGGGAAACAAACCGGTGTATTGACCTGGTTTGAGAAGCGAGCGGGTCACCACCGACGCAGCAGACACATGCACACCATCGACCAGCGTCAAGTGGCCCAAGACCACAGCGCCGCCGCCCACCGTGCAGTGAGCACCTATGCGCGCACTGCCGGCGACCCCTGCACACCCGGCCATGGCGGTGTGCGCGCCAACATGCACGTTGTGACCAATTTGCACCAGGTTGTCCAGCTTCACGCCGTCTTCCAGCACGGTATCGTCCAATGCGCCCCGATCGATGCAAGAGTTGGCACCAATTTCCACATCATTGCCGATGCGCACCGCGCCCAGTTGCTCGATCTTCTCCCAAGTCCCCTGGTGCGGTGCAAAGCCAAAACCATCCGCCCCAATCACCACGCCAGAATGCAAAATGCAGCGCTCACCCACAATGCAGTCCTCTCCCACCGTGACCCTTGACTTCAAATGCGTGTACGCACCGATGCAGGCACCACGCTCCACCACGCACAAAGGACCAATGATGGCGGTGGGATCAATGTCCGCGGCCGGATCAACCACCGCACTCGGATGAATGCCCGCCACCAGGCCATGGGGCAAGCTGCGTTTCCACAGACGTGTGAGCCGGGCGTAATACAAATAGGGATCGGCCGTCACGATGCTCGTGCCCCGCGCCACAGCTTGAGCCTCAAACGCAGGAGCCACAATCACACAAGCGGCTCGACTCAAGCCCAACTGGGATTGGTATTGGGGATGGCTGAGGAAGCTGATCTGACTTGCAGTGGCAGTCTCAAGAGGCGCCAAACCTTCGATGATGCCGTCAGGGTTGCCGTGAAGCACCCCGCCCAGTGATTCAATGATCTGTCCTAGCCTGAGCACCACGTCAATCCATCAAACCGCACAGGCGGCTTATTTGGGCGTGGCAGCGTTGAGCGCCTTGATCACTTTTTCAGTGATGTCGTGCTTTGGATTGATGTAAACGGCTTCTTGAAAAACCACGTCGTACTTTTCAGTCTCAGCCACTTGTTTGACAGCCCGGTTGGCGCGCTCAAGGACCAGTTGCTGTTCTTCGTTTTTACGGGTGTTGAGATCTTCTTGGAATTCACGGCGCTTACGCTGAAATTCACGGTCTTGATCCAACAGCTGCTTTTGGCGGGATGCCCGTTGGCTCTCTGACAGGGTTGGGGCTTCTCTTTCGAATTTTTCCGAATTCGATTTCAAATTGTTGCCAATCTCCACCAGTTCCTTTTCGCGGCGGGAAAACTCTTGCTCTAATTTGGCTTGTGCCGCCTTGGCCGAACTGGCTTCGCGGAAGATGCGATCGGTATTGACAAAACCGATTTTGAAATCTTGCGCGTGGACTGTCACAGCAAAACAAGTTGCTGCGACACCGATCCACAGGGTTTGACGAAGAGTTTTCATTTAAAAAGAAGTTCCGATTTGGAATTGGAGATTTTGTATTTTATCCGTACTCTGCTTGCGGATAGGCACTCCATAGGAAAAACGCAAAGGTCCCATGGGTGAAATCCAGCTCAGACCCACACCTGCTGAGGCGCGCAGTTCTTTGGCTGCAAGGGGTTCATTTTCGCCAAAGGCGCTGCCCACATCGGTAAAGAAATACAAACGCAGCGTTTTGTCGTTGCCAGCACCAGGAAATGGGGTATTTAACTCCGCATTGAGAACCAGTTTTTTGGAGCCGCCCAAATAAGCGCCAGAGACGGGATCCGATGGCCCCAAGGTGGCTTGTTGAAAGCCACGCACACTGCCCAGGCCACCCACATAAAAGTTTTTAAATATGGGGTATGCGCGTCCAGCCAATCCCTGTCCGTAACCGACATCCGTATTGAAGGCCAAGGTGTACTTTTTGGACAGTGGGTAGTACTGCTGGAATTGGTAACTGGTGCGTGCGTAGCGGACATCCCCCGTGAGGCTGGTATCGGCATTGATACGCTGCAAAGAGCCTCGTGTGGGCACCAAAGCACTGTCACGGCTGTCACGCGCCCAACCGGCCGAAAGCGGAAAGGAGGTGCTGGTGTAACCGAACTTTTGCGCAAAATCAATGTACGCGTTAGGTAAATTAGTGCCTGGGTTGATGGCTGTTTGCTCTGCATTCAAACCCAAAAACACGGTGTCGCGTTCGGTGATGGGCACGCCAAATCGCACCCCCACCCCTTTATTGACCAAGCTGTATGAATTCAAATCCATCAAATACGGACGGGTGGTGCGCTGATAGAGATCAAAAGTGCGAGAAATACCATCGGGCGTATAAAACGGATCGGTTGTGCTCACCACAAAGGTTTGGTTGTAGCGACTCGTGTTGACGTTAACTCCCAAATAATTGCCAGAGCCAAAGGCATTGTCTTGCTGGACGCCGAAACTCAAGGTCACTTTTTCGGCAGAGGAAAAGCCCGCACCCAAGGTGATGCTGCCGGTTGGTTTCTCGACCACCGTCATGGTCAAGTCCACTAGGTCTGCAGTCCCCGCGACCTCTTGCGTTTCCACGTTGACATCGGTGAAATAACCTAAACGGTCCACGCGATCGCGCGACAGCTTGATTTTGTCGCCGTCATACCAAGCCGATTCCAACTGCCTGAATTGACGGCGAATCACTTCATCGCGAGTCCGGTTGTTGCCCGCGACCAATATTCGACGCACATAAGCACGTCGCGAAGGCTCCGCTTGCAATACAAAACTGACGCGGTTGTTGACACGGTCAATGACCGGGCGAGGCTCTACCCGGGCAAAAGCATAGCCAAATCGGCCGAAGTAATCCGTGAACGCCTTGGTGGTTTCAGCCACAGTTTCCGAGTTGTAGGGCTGTCCTACTTGCATCTTCACCAGGCTTTTAAATTCCTCTTCTTTGCCGAGGTAATTACCTTCAAGCACAATTTCAGACACCACAAAGCGTTCGCCCTCGCTGATATTGATGCTCACGGCAATTTCTTGTTTGTCAGGTGAAATAGCCACCTGGGTCGAGTCGATACGAAACTCCAAATAACCTCGGGCTAAATAATAGGACCGCAAGGACTCCAGATCGGCATTGAGCTTGGTACGGGAGTAACGGTCTGATTTGGTGTACCAGCTCAACCAACCACCCGTGTCCAAATTGAACAAGTCGCGCAATGTGCCTTCATCAAAAGCTTGGTTTCCCGTGATGCGTATTTGTTTGATTTTGGCGGGTCCACCCTCGGTCACCGTGAACGTCAATTTAACGCGGTTGCGCTCGATGGGCGTGACGGTGGTGACCACTTCGGAGCCATACAAACTGCGATTGATGTACTGTCGCTTGAGTTCTTGCTCGGCCTTATCGGTCAATGCCTTGTCAAAGGGGCGACCATCCGACAAACCAATTTCTTTCAGGGCTTTGGCCAAAACGTCCTTGTCAAATTCTTTCAAACCCACAAATTCAATACCAGAGACCGTCGCGCGCTCCTCCACGATCACCACCAAGACATCCCCCTGGGTTTCCAGTCGAACATCCTTGAACAAGCCCAAGGCAAACAAGGCGCGAATGGCCGCAGCGCCTTTTTCGTCGGTATAGGTTTCTCCCACACGAACAGGAAGCGAGGCAAAAATGGTCCCTGACTCCACGCGCTGCAATCCTTCCACTCGGATGTCACTGACCGCAAAGGGTTCAGCTGCCCATCCGGAAAAAGACGCCCACGCCATAGCGGTCAAAGCGACCAAACGGCGCATGCGAAAGGGATTGAGGTGCAATGTCATGTGTAATGAAATTTCAGTAAATTCAAATGCTGTGGGGTTTGACCAAGTTGCGCTGAGTGAAAATTCATCGCATAAGCCGAATCCCGTCGTTGACCAAAGCCATTGCCATCACCGCGACCAACAGCATCAGTCCCAATTTTTGCAATACATTCACCCCGTCTGAGGAAACGGGTTTGCCCGTGAGCAACTCCCAAAGATAATACATCAGGTGCCCGCCATCGAGCACAGGCAAAGGCAATAGATTGAGAACGGCCAAGCTGATGCTGAGAAACCCTAAAAAGCCAAGATAGGCCGCCAGTCCTTTCTGGGCGGACTTGGCGGCTTGGTCAGCAATGGACAGGGGCCCGCCTAACTGCTCGAGCCCCTCTTGCCCAGTGAACAACCCCCCGACCATGCGCAGCGTCAGCCCCGTCAAAAAGAAAGCTTTGCGAGCACCGATGACCACACTGTCCAGCACGCCATGCTCAACCCAGACCAGATTGGGCGAGGCGCCTATCACAGCCCCAATCCGACCCGTGTCCTTGCCGTCTTGCTGTACCTTCTGGGGTTGCACGTGCAGTTCTAGCAGCCGGTTATGCCGAGACACCTCGATCGTCAGGGGCATCACCGCTCCTGAAGCGATAGACAGTCGAATGAATTGACGCAAAAATTGCGCATCTGACACCTTTTGGCCATTGACGGTCAAAACGCGATCATCTGGCAACAAACCCGACACATCTGCCGGACTGCCGCGCTCAATGTTGATCACCGTGGCAGGGGTCTGGGGTCCGCTCAGACCCCAAAGAAGCCAAGCAGCGTCCTGTGCATCACGGCCCATCGCAGGCAGATCGGCGAAGGACAATCGAACACGTCTCGGCTCCGAGCCAGGCGCCTGGTGGTCTTGAATGTCCATCTCCCAATCACGCCCCTGACGCAGGGCCTGCAACGCCTGCGGCAGCAAATCCGCGAAACTGGCAACGGCCTGCAAGGGCAACGGCGCCTGGCCATCGACCCAGGCCAAGCCTGCCGCCACCACGTGTTCGCCGCCCCTGAGGCCAGCTTTTTCTGCAGGCGATTGAACCACAGGGGTCGGGAGGATCGCCGCAGGTTCGTACTGACCCCAGCACGCGGCCAACGCCAACAGAAAGATCGCCAGCATCCCATTGGCAAATGGACCGGCCACCACAATCAGGGCTCTGGCCCAAAGGGGTTGACGGTTAAATGCTTGGGGCAGTTGCTCTGGGCTCACAGGCCCGTGAGCTTCATCCAGCATCATGACAAATCCGCCTAAAGGCAGCCAACCGATCGTCCACTCGGTGCTTTGCGTATGCGCCGAATCTGACCTGCGCCAGCGCCACACCGGTTGCCCCAGCCCGACAGAAAAACGCAAGACCTTGACACCCAAAGCGACCGCGACGCGGTAATGGCCCCATTCATGCACGGACACCAAAAGAGTCAATGCAAAAAAGAAGGCGATGAAATTCAGCATCCATTAGCCAGTTGATTGACCTGGCGGAGTGCAAACGAACGGCTTTCATGGTCCAGCGCCAACAACCCATCCAAGGCAGTGGGTGAAGAAAAAGTCACGCCAGCCAAAGTCGCTTGGTTCACCGCATGAATCTGGTCAAAGCGAATTCGACCGTCCAAAAAGGACGCGACAGCCACCTCGTTGGCTGCATTCAAAACAGCACAAGTTCCAAACGGTGCCGCCAGAGACTGCCAAGCCAATAGCAAACCTGGAAATCGTTGCGCATGGCCGTGCTCTTGCAAGGATTCAAACGTCATGGGTGCCAACTGTCGAAAATCCAAGGCCGCCGCACCCGAAACCACCCGGTCAGGCCAGCTCAGACCATAGGCAATGGGCACTCGCATATCGGGTGTCCCCATTTGAGCCACCACCGAAGCGTCTTTGTACTGCACCATGGAGTGCACCACACTTTGGGGGTGAATCACCACCTCAATTTGCGACGGTTGCACACCAAACAAATAGCGGGCCTCAATCACTTCCAGCGCCTTGTTCATCATGGTGGCGGAGTCGACCGAAATTTTTCGCCCCATCACCCAATTGGGATGGGCGCAAGCCTCTTGGGGGGTGACGTCTCTGAGGGTCTCCAGGGCCCGGGTGCGGAAAGGTCCGCCAGAAGCTGTCAAGATGATTTTTTCAATGCGCTGCGACCAGGTCATGGGGTCTTCTGGCAAAGACTGAAAAATCGCCGAATGCTCGCTGTCAATCGGCAACAAGCGAGCGCCGCCTTGCGCGACCGCCGCCAAAAAGACATCGCCGCCGACCACCAAGGCTTCTTTATTGGCCAACAACAAGCGTTTACCAGCACGGGCCGCCGCCAAACAAGGCGCCAATCCGGCCGCGCCGACGATGGCCGCCATCACCGCATCCACCTGCGGATGGGCGCAAATATCAAGCAAGGCATCGCCGCCCCAGCGCACCTCGACCTGCAATCCTTCTGCGCGCACTTGATCGGCCAATCGACGACCCGCCTCTTCGTGAGCCATGACGGCATAACGGGGCTTGAACTGGGCGCATTGCGCCAGCATCAAGTCCACTTGCGTTGCCGCACTCAGCGCAAAGATGCTGAACCGATCTGGGTGACGTGCAACCACGTCCAATGTGTTGGCGCCGATGGAGCCGGTTGAGCCTAAAACGGTTATTTGTTGCATCACAATTGCTCCATCATTCTGGAAGTTCAAGCGGTCCAAGACACCAACATCATGGCCAAAGGCAAGGTGGGCAGCAGCGCATCCACGCGGTCCAGTACCCCGCCATGACCGGGTAACAGGCCGGAGCTGTCTTTGACACCCGCGCTGCGTTTGATCAAGGACTCCACCAAATCGCCCACCACGCTCATCGCCGTCATAAAGACCAAGGCGGCCAGCCAAAACCACCATCCTTGATGCCACAGACGGCTGTGAAAACTGGGGACTGTGAATTGAAAATAAAGGTCAGCTTGCACCCAGCACATGGACACGATAAGCACACCCAGCATGCCGCCCATCACGCCTTCCCAAGTTTTACCAGGGCTGATGGCAGGGGCTAGTTTGGCTGTGATGAAACGGCCACCCAGTGCACGCCCAGCAAAATAGGCGAACACATCCGCCGCCCAAACCAGCACCAGCACAGAGAGTAAAAAATTAGGCCCCAACCAGCGGGCCTGCGCCATCGCCAACCAAGCCAGGCACAAGGCCATCGAGCCCATAGTCCAGCGCAATGCCACCGGCCATTGTGACCACCCTGCCACCCCGCGCAGCAGCATCCATGCGCTCAGCAATACCCAAACGGTACCGACCAACAACCACAACACAGCCCAGCCTTGCTGCAGCCAGCCGCCCCACCACATGACCGCACACACGCCTAAAGTCAGGATGCCACTGGCCACCGAGGCCATGCGGCCAAGACCATTCATCCGCGCCCATTCCCATGCACCGGCGGCGATCAACACCAAAGTGAGCAAAGCAAAAGGTTCTGGCTGAGAAGCAAAAAGCGCTGGCAACAACAACGCCAGTAAAACCAGGGCTGTGATGATTCTCTGTTTGAGCATCAGATCTCTCCAGACTGTGGACAACAAAGCAAACCACCGCCGTGGCGCGAGCCCCTACACGTAACACTCACAGACGCACGGTCAAAAAGGACACCGTGCGTGCAAGCGATCATCAAACCGCCATGATCTCTTGTTCTTTGCCCGCGATCAATTGGTCAATTTCAGCAATGTGCTTGTCGGTGACCTTTTGCACATCGGCTTCGGCGCGTTTTTGGTCGTCTTCCGAAGCCAGTTTGTCTTTGACCAATTTTTTCACCGACTCATTGGCATCGCGGCGCAAATTGCGCACGGCAATCTTGGCGCTTTCGCCTTCATTGCGCACCAGTTTGGTCATCTCTTTGCGTCGTTCTTCGCTCATGGCGGGCATTGGCACGCGAATCAAATCGCCCATGGAAGAAGGGTTCAAACCCAAGTCACTTTCACGAATCGCCTTCTCTATTTTGGCGCCCATGCCTTTTTCCCAAGGCTGCACACTGATGGTGCGCGAGTCGATCAAGGCCACGTTAGCCACCTGTGAAAGCGGCACGCTGGAGCCGTAGTATTCGACCATCACCGAGTCCAGTAACGCGGGATTGGCCCGCACAGTGCGGATTTTGGTCAGGTTGTTTTTAAACGCCGCGATGGATTGATCCATCTTGCCCTGGGTGGTGTTTTTGATGTCAGCAATGGTCATTCAATTCTCCTGCGCGTGTCTTTTCAATCAAGCGTACACCAAGGTGCCCTCGTCTTCCCCCATGACGACACGCTTGAGGGCACCGTTTTTGAAGATGGAAAACACCTTGATGGGCAGCTTTTGGTCACGGCACAACGCAAACGCGGTGGCATCCATGATGCCTAAATTTTGCGAAATGGCATCATCAAAAGTAATCTTGTCGTAGCGCGTCGCTGTGGGGTCTTTTTTCGGGTCGGCGGTGTAGACACCATCCACCTTGGTGGCCTTCAAGACCAACTCAGCGCCTATTTCCGCACCGCGCAAGGCGGCGGCAGTGTCGGTGGTGAAAAACGGATTGCCCGTGCCTGCCGCAAACACCACCACTTTGCCTTCTTCAAGGTACTGCAAAGCTTTGGGACGCACATAAGGTTCCACCACCTGGTCAATGCCAATGGCCGACATGACGCGTGCCGTCAGTCCAGCCTTGTTCATGGCATCGGCCAGGGCCAAAGCATTCATCACCGTGGCCAACATGCCCATGTAGTCGGCGGTGGCGCGGTCCATGCCCACCGAACCGCCGGCAACACCGCGAAAAATATTACCGCCACCGATCACGATGGCCACCTCGACCCCTAGGCGAGTGACTTCGGCAATCTCATCGACCATGCGCACGATGGTGGCGCGGTTGATGCCAAACTGATCGTCGCCCATCAAGGCCTCACCGGACAGCTTGAGCAAAATACGCTTATGGGCTGGTTTGGCAAGGGTCATGAAACGCTCCTGGTCGAATGTGGGGGAAAGGGAATCAGTGGGGCACAGGAAAACCGCTCGGCCAACGCACGGCCGTGCGGCTTTCCAAGGTCTTCAAGCCGCAGCGTTTTGGGCGGCAGCCACCTGCGCAGCCACTTCGGCAGCGAAGTCGTCTACCCGCTTTTCAATGCCCTCACCCACCACATACAGGGTAAAGCCCTTGAGGGAGGTGTTGGCTGCTTTGAGCATTTGCTCCACGGTTTGCTTGTCATTTTTCACAAAAGCTTGGTTGTACAGTGACACTTCTTTGAGGTATTTCTGCACCGAGCCTTCGATCATTTTGGCGGCGATGTCGGCCGGCTTGCCGGACTCCGCGGCTTTGGCGGTCGCGACAGAACGCTCTTTGTCGATCAAGTCGGCAGGCACATCGGCGCTGGTCAAAGCCACAGGCTTCATCGCGGCCACGTGCATGGCCACATCTTTGGCGGCGACTTCTTCACCATCGTATTCAACCAACACACCAATGCGGGTGCCGTGCAAATAGGTAGCGACTTTCGAAGCACCCGAAATGCGCTTGAAACGGCGAAAGCTCATGTTCTCGCCGATCTTGCCAATCAGACCTTTGCGAACCTCTTCCAAGGTCGGGCCAAAGCTGTCTTGGCTGTAAGCCAAAGCGCCCAGCGCAGCAACGTCTGCAGGGTTGTGCTCAGCCACCAATCGGGCTGCGGCTTGAGCCAAGGCCAAGAAGCTGTCGTTCTTGGTGACAAAGTCGGTCTCGCAATTGACTTCAACCATGGCGCCGGTGCTGCCGTTGACAAAGCTGGTCACCACGCCCTCGGCGGTCACACGAGAAGCGGCCTTGCCGGCTTTGGTGCCCAATTTGACGCGCAGCAACTCTTCGGCTTTGGCCATATCGCCCTCGGCTTCGGTCAATGCTTTTTTGCACTCCATCATGGGGGCGTCGGTTTTGGCGCGCAATTCTGCGACCATGCTTGCGGTAATAGTTGCCATGTTCTTCTCCGTATTCAATTCAAAGTCAGATTAAAAAAAAGGGGCAACAAAGCCCCTTTCGTCTTGTCACAAGAGGCTTTAAGCGGAAGCTTCTTGGACTTCCACAAATTCGTCTTCGCCTTCAGCCGCAGCCACGGCCTTGAGCACGTCGTTGACCGCGTTCGAGCGGCCATCGATGATCGCGTCCGCAATACCGCGGGCATACAAGGCCACGGCCTTGGCCGAGTCGTCGTTGCCAGGAATCACATAGTCGATGCCTTCAGGCGAGTGGTTGGTGTCGACCACACCGATCAATGGAATGCCCAGTTTCTTGGCTTCCGAGATCGCAATTTTGTGGTAACCCACGTCGATCACAAAGATCGCATCCGGCAAGGCTGCCATGTCTTGGATGCCACCGATGTCTTTTTCGAGTTTTTCCATCTCGCGCTTGAACATCAGTTGTTCTTTTTTGCTCAGGCTGTCCAAACCGATTTCTTGCTGCGCCTTCATGTCTTTGAGGCGTTTGATCGAGGTCTTGACGGTCTTGAAGTTGGTCAACATGCCGCCCAACCAACGCTGGTCGACGAAGGGCACGCCAGCACGGGCCGCTTCTGCGGCCACGGTTTCGCGCGCTTGGCGTTTGGTGCCCACCATCAAAATAGTGCCGCGGTTCGAAGCCAATTGCTTGACGAACTTGGTGGCGTCCTGGAACATCGGCAAGGACTTTTCCAGGTTGATGATGTGAATTTTGTTGCGGTGACCAAAGATGAACGGGGCCATTTTGGGGTTCCAGAAGCGGGTTTGGTGACCAAAGTGGACACCGGCTTCCAGCATTTCGCGCATAGTAACGGACATAATAAGCTCCAAAGGTTAAGTCTTAAACACAGCCCGTGATCGCCGCCATGAAAATGACGGGCAACACCTTGAAGGGGCAGGTTTGCGTTTTGATTCACTTCACAAGACTGTGTCTTCATTCCTGACGATCCGGTCCTGCAAAGCCGCTCAATTATAGCACTCCCCTAAACCCATTGAACCCATGACCCATCATCAAGTGACTTCTCCTGCCGACCTGACATCGACCCTGCAAGCACTTGCCTCTGGTCAAACCACATTGCATCAGGTGTTGGACACCTGCCTGGCCCAAGCCCAAAGCCCCGCCTGCGCCCATGTGTTCATGTCTCTGAACAACGAAGACATGCGTCAAGACCGACCGGCCTCCCAGGGGCGCTTGGGCCGCTTAGCTGGCTTGCCTTTTTCAGCCAAAGACCTCTTTGATGTCCAAGGCGAGGTCACCACGGCAGGCTCTTGGGTCTTGAAAAACAAGCCGCCCGCCGCGCAAGACGCCCCTGCAGTCGCGGCCATGCGCGCCGCAGGCGGCACCTTGATCGGTCGCACCAACATGGTTGAGTTTGCTTTTTCAGGGGTGGGCGTGAATCCGCATTACGGCACACCTGCGGCTTGGGACGCGGTCTCAGCTTGTTTTGCCGGTCAAAGCGCAGACCTGGCCGACTTTCAGCCTTTGGTCCCCGGCGGGTCCTCATCTGGGGCGGCGGTATCGGTGGCCACAGGGGCCGCCTTCATCGGTTTGGGGTCCGACACCGGGGGTTCCATCCGCATCCCTGCCGCGCTCAATGGCATTGTGGGCTTTAAAAATACAGCCCGGCGCGTCTCCACGCATGGCGCCACCCCCTTGTCCACCACCATGGACACCATTTGCGCCGTGACGCGCAGTGTGCGCGATGCCATCGTGGCGCATGAGATTTTGGCTTACCGCAGCGTGCCCCGGTTCCAGCAAGACCTGTCCAGCTACCGCCTGGCCATTCCAACCACTTTGATGCTGGATCAACTTTCTGAGCCCGTGGCAAAAGCTTGGCAGCGCTGCATCGAAAAGTTGGCACGCGCGGGGGCCCAATTGACAGAAATCAGGTTGCCCGAAATCCATGACTTGGGTGACTTGCTGAGCACCGGCGGCTTCAGCGCCGCAGAAAGCTATGCTTGGCATCGCCAACTCTTGGCCAAAAGCGAAGCGCTCTACGACCCCCGTGTGGCCCAGCGCATCGCACGCGGCGAGCAGATGAAAGCCTGTGAGTACATTGACTTGCAAAATGGTCGCCAGCAATGGATTGCCCGCATGCAAAAGGCTATGCAGGGCTATGACGCCCTGCTTTCACCCACTTTGCCCATCACGGCGCCGACCATCGCCAGCATGGCACCCGGTGCACAGCGTGATGAGGCTTTCTTCAAAGCCAACGCATTGTTGCTGCGCAACACCAGCGTGGTGAATATGCTCGACGGCTGCGCCCTTTCCTTGCCCTGTCACCATGCGGGCGAACTGCCGGTGGGGCTGATGGTCTGGCAAGGCCCCATGGCGGACGACATGGTCTTGAACGTGTCGCTGGCCATTGAGCATCACTTGAACATCTCCGCATGAGCTTGCAACGCCTGGACGGCCCAAGCCCCACTGCGCTGCATGACTTACGCAGCAGCCGTTCCATTGAACAGCAACTGGCATCGCAGCTACCAGCGCACACCTTGATGCAACGTGCAGGCCGCTCGCTTGGCCAATTGGCCATGGCACTGGCTCCGCATGCCAAGACCATCTGGATCGCCTGCGGCCCTGGCAACAACGGCGGTGATGGGCTGGAGGCAGCCATCTTTTTGCACCAAGCCGGCATGAACGTGCATCTCACACATTTCAAAGGTCACGGGCTTTTGCCGCAAGATGCGCAATCCGCTCTGCAACGCGTGCAAGCCAGCGGCATTGAATTTCAGACCCAGAGCCCCTTGTTGGCGCAAGGCGACCTGGTGCTCGACTGCTTGTTGGGCATCGGGGCCAGCCGGGCGCCTCGCGGCGAATTGGCGCAATGTGTGGCCTGCATCAATCAGAGCGAGGCCACGGTCTTGTCAGCAGACCAACCCACCGGCTTGGACGCGCAAACCGGCCAAGCCCTGTTGGATGAAAACGGCGCGCCAGGACCTACGATCGACGCCGATCACACCTTGATGCTGGTGACAGCCAAACCCGGCTTGCTGATGGGCCTTGGGCGGGATGCGGCGGGACAACTGTGGCTGGATGACTTGACCCGTTCAAGCGCCGAACAATCGGTCTTCACACACCACCCGCCTTGCAGCCAAGTCAACCCAGCGCCCAGACCACACCCGCCTCGCAAGCACAACAGCCACAAAGGCAGTTACGGTGATGTGGCCATCATCGGCGGCGAAGCCTTGGCTGAACGTGGCATGGGCATGACCGGGGCCGCTTTTTTGGCTGCTTCAGCCGCTTTGCATGCTGGGGCTGGCCGGGTCTTGATCAGCCTCTTGAAGGCTCCCCACGCCACCAGCGCGCTGGAGATCAACCCCGAACAACCTGAAGGGATGCTGCGCACATTTGCCGCCTTGAATCTGCAGGAACTCACGGTGGTCTGTGGTTGCGGTGGAGGTCAGGCGGTGCGTCGCGTTTTGGCGCAAGTGCTGCAACGCAGCCAGCAACTGGTCTTGGACGCCGATGGGCTCAACGCAGTGGCCCAGGATGTGAACTTGTCGCAATTGCTGAAGAATCGCAGCGCGCGAGGGCTCGCCACGGTGCTGACGCCGCATCCTTTAGAAGCCGCTCGGCTGCTCAACTGCACGACCACCGACATTCAGGCGCAGCGCTTGCAAAGTGCCCAAGCGCTGGCCACGCAATGGGCGTGTACGGTGGTGCTCAAAGGCGCAGGCACAGTGATCGCCTGCCCCGGAGAGGTCAGCCGCATCAACGCCACCGGCAACGCCCAATTGGCCACAGCCGGCACAGGTGATGTGCTGGCGGGCTGGATCGGTGCCAAGATGGCGCAAGGCCTGTCTGCTTTTGAAGCCGCTTCACAAGCCGTTGAAGGCCACGGTCATTTGGCAGACCAGTGGCCTGGGCCTGAGCGTTTGACCGCCAGTGCACTGGCCAGGCTGGCGCACTGACAAGGCTCAGACCAGGAGGAGCGTGGATTAACCGCGACCTGCAAATGGCATTTGGGTGGCCATCACGGTGTGGAACATCACATTGGCTTCCAAAGGAAGATTGGCCATGTACACCACCGACTGGCCGACAATGTTCACATCCATCAAGGGCTCAATCGCGATCTCACCGTTGGCCTGCAAAACGCCTTTGGCCATGCGCATGGCCATGTCGGTCGCGGCATTGCCGATGTCGATTTGACCCACGGCAATACCGTGTTTGCGGCCATCCAAAGACGCTGTTTTGGTCAAGCCCGACACCCCGTGCTTGGTCGCGGTGTAAGCAATCGAATTGGGACGCGGGGTGGTGGCCGAAATAGAACCGTTGTTGATGATGCGACCCCCTCGGGGGGATTGGTCTTTCATCACCCTGAAGGCAGCTTGAATGCACAAAAACATGCCGGTCAAATTGATGTCCACCACGTTCTTCCATTGCGCCAAAGTCAAATCTTCCAAGGGAATGCCCGGGGCATTCACCCCGGCATTATTGAAGAGCAAGTCGACACGGCCAAACTTGTCAATCGCAGCATCAAACAAAGCTTTCACCGAGGCTTCGTCCGAGACATCGGTGGACACGGCCAAAGCCTGCGCAGCAGCGTGCGACTCGGCAATCACCTCCTGCAGTGGGGTGACACGGCGGCCGGCTAAAACCACTTGCCAGCCGTCTTTGAGTAAAGCCAGTGCAGCGGCCTTGCCGACGCCCGAACCGGCTCCGGTCACAATGGCCACTTGAGGGGATGTACGCATTGGGGTCTCCTGTATGCAAGCGTCGCCATGACAACGCTATGGGGTTGAAAATCAGCGTCGCGATTTGCGCGCCTTGGATGATTTCTTTTTGTCCAAAGCGGGTTTGACTGCCGCTTTGATCGAAGGCCGGGCGCTGGCTGCACGCTCACGCGGCATGTCTTTGCGGCGGTCTACGGCGCGGCCTTCGGACCGAGCGGGACCACGTGCTGCGCCCCCGTCCGCAGGCGCAGGCAGGCGCTCGCGCACCGAGCGGCCCACGCCCTCCTCCGTCACCAACCTGAAATCGATCTTGCGGCCATCCAAGTCCACGCGGGAAACCTGAATTTGGACACGGGTACCGATCGCATAGCGAATGCCGGTGCGCTCGCCGCGCAATTCTTGGCGCGCCTCATCAAAGCGGAAGTACTCGCCGCCCAATTCGGTGATGTGCACCAAGCCTTCGACATACATCGCGTCCAGCGTGACAAAAATACCAAAGCTGGTGGCAGAAGTGACGACGCCGCTGTACTCCTCGCCGAGGTGTTCGCGCATGTATTTGCACTTGAGCCAAGCCTCCACATCACGGCTGGCTTCGTCGGCACGGCGCTCATTGGCGCTGCAGTGCAAGCCTGCGGCCTCCCAGGCCTGCTGCTCGGCATACGACATTTTCACCCGTGGTGCATCCGACTCTACTTGCGCACCCGCCTTGTTCTTTTGCAAACGCTTGGCCAGTTTGGCGTGCGCCTCGCCGGGCAAGGGCAAGCTGGGCAACTGGTATTTTTGTCGCGACAAAATCGCTTTGATGACGCGATGCACCAACAAATCAGGATAGCGGCGAATCGGACTGGTGAAATGGGTGTAAGCCTCATACGCCAAACCAAAGTGGCCACTGTTGATTGGCGTGTAAATCGCTTGCTGCATGGAGCGCAGCAGCATGGTGTGGATCTGTTGTGCGTCTGGGCGGTCTTTGGTGGCTTGCGCAATCTGCTGGAACTCGCCCGGCTTGGGGTCATCGCTCAAGCCAAAACCCAGGCCCAAGGCCTTCAGGTAGTTGCGCAAAATGTCTTTTTTCTCAGGCGTTGGCCCCTCATGCACACGGAACAAACCGGGGTGCTTGCCTTGCTGAATAAAGTCAGCGCTGCACACGTTGGCCGCCAACATGGCTTCTTCAATCAGGCGGTGAGCCTCGTTGCGCACGCGGGGGACGATTTTTTCAATCTGACCGCTTTCATCGCAAACGATCTGCGTTTCTGTGGTTTCAAAGTCCACCGCACCACGCACCGCACGCGATGCCAACAGGGCTTTGTAGACATCGTGCAGATGCAGCAAGTCGTTGACGCGTGCCTTGCGCTTGATCGCCTCGGGACCCCGCGTGTTGGCCAAAATCGCCGCCACTTCGGTGTAGGTGAAGCGTGCATGGCTGAACATCACCGCCGGGTAAAACTGGTAAGCCGTGACCTCGCCCTTGGCTGAGACCAGCATGTCGCACACCATGCACAAGCGCTCCACATCGGGGTTGAGCGAACACAGGCCGTTGGAGAGTTTTTCCGGCAACATCGGAATGACCCGGCGCGGAAAATAAACGCTGGTGGCACGCTCGTAAGCATCCACATCAATGGCACTTCCCGTATCCACGTAGTGGCTGACATCGGCAATTGCCACCAACAGACGCCAGCCTTTGCCGCGCCCAACTTTGGCCGGTTCGCAGTACACGGCATCGTCAAAATCGCGTGCGTCTTCACCGTCGATGGTGACCAAAGGCACATCGGTCAAATCGATGCGGTGCAGCTTGTCTTGGGCGCGAACTTTGTCAGGCAAGGTGCGCGCCAAACCGATGCACGCATCCGAAAATTCATGGGGCACGCTGTATTTGCGCACCGCAATTTCGATCTCCATGCCGGGATCATCGATTTCCCCCAAGACCTCTTTGACGCGCCCTACCGGTTGGCCAAACAAAGCGGGCGGCTCAGTCAACTCGACCACCACCACCTGGCCCGGTTTGCCCGCACCAATGGCCACTTTGGGTATCAAGACATCCTGTCCATAACGCTTGTCTTCGGGTGCGACGATCCAAATGCCGCTTTCGTGCAGCAACCGTCCAATGATCGGATGCGGCGCGCGCTCGACGATCTCGACCACACGGCCCTCGGGTCGGCCTTTTCGGTCTTGCCGAACGATGCGCACCTTGACGCGATCTTTGTGCAAAACCGCACGCATTTCGTTGGGTGGTAAGTAAATATCGCCCAGGCCATCTTCACGCGAAACAAAGCCGTGACCGTCACGGTGACCTTGGACAACGCCTTCGATTTCTTCCAGCGCTGCGCTGGGGGTAGTCATTTTTTTGATATACAATCCTATCTTTCCTGAGATGCCCAGGTGGCGGAATTGGTAGACGCACTAGTTTCAGGTACTAGCGAGTAACTTCGTGGGGGTTCGAGTCCCTTCCTGGGCACCAAGTTTAAACTTTTTCGTTTGAGCTTGAATGACGTTTCAGTGTCATCGCAAAGCAAATCAAACCGCATGCCATGCGGTTTTTTTTCGTCTGCCCGTCTTGTCAAACGGGCACTCCAACCAGATCATGACCGCGCACATCCACAATGCGGGCTGAAGTGAACTCCCCCACCTTCAAGGTTTTGCTCATTTTCTCGGGTGGCAGCAAATGCACCACGCCATCGATCTCGGGCGCATCGGCATAGCTGCGGCCCACGCCACCGCGACGGCCCATGGCCGGCGCGGAGTCCACCAAGACCTGCATCGTCGCCCCAATGCGGCCGCGCAAGCGCGCCACAGACACCTCTTCGGCCACGGCCATGAAACGCGAACGGCGCTCTTCACGCAATGCGGTCGGCAGCATGCCAGGCAAATCATTGGCAGCGGCACCCTGCACCGGGCTGTAAGCGAAACAACCGGCGCGGTCAATTTGCGCTTCACGCAAAAAATCCAGCAAGTGGGCGAACTCCTCTTCGGTCTCACCCGGGAATCCGGCAATGAAGGTGCTGCGAATCACCAACTGCGGGCACATCTCGCGCCAACGCTGGATGCGCTCTAAATTTTTCTCACCACTGGCCGGACGCTTCATGCGGCGCAGAACATCCGGGTGGCTGTGTTGAAACGGCACATCCAAGTAAGGCAAGACCCAACCGCTGGCCATCAGCGGGATGACCTCATCGACGCTGGGATAGGGATAAACGTAATGCAGCCTGACCCATGCCCCGTAGGCCTGCGCCATTTCGCCCAAGGTTTGCACCAATTCCAGCATCCGGGTTTTGATGGGCTTGCCCTCCCAAAAGCCGGTGCGGTATTTGACATCCACACCATAGGCCGAAGTGTCTTGGCTGATCACCAGCAACTCTTTGACGCCACCCTCGAACAAAGCCTTGGCTTCTTTCAACACATCGCCAATCGGGCGTGACACCAAGTCACCGCGCATGGACGGAATGATGCAAAAAGTGCAGCGGTGGTTACAGCCTTCGCTGATCTTCAAATAAGCGTAATGGCGAGGTGTGAGTTTCAAGCCCGCAGAGCCAAAGGCATTGGGCACCAAATCCAAAAATGGATCGTGCGGTTTAGGCAGATGCGCATGCACCGCATCCATCACCTCTTGGGTGGCGTGGGGGCCCGTCACGGCCAGTACGCTGGGGTGAATCTCACGCACCATATTGCCGCCGGCCTCACCGGTCTTGGCCCCCAAACAGCCCGTCACGATCACTTTGCCGTTGGCGCTCAAGGCTTCGGCAATCGTGTCCAAGCTCTCCTTGACTGCATCGTCAATGAAACCGCAGGTGTTGACAATGACCAAATCGGCACCGTCAAAGGTTTTGGAGGTTTGGTAACCCTCAGCGCTGAGCTGGGTCAGAATCAATTCAGAATCGGTCAGTGCTTTGGGGCATCCCAGGCTGACAAAACCGATCCGGGGCGCGGGCCCGCTGAGGGCAGGTATCGTCGATATCAAAGTTTCGCTCATGCCCTCATTGTCCCCGGAAAACCAGGCTTTTGATGCTTCACTGCTTTTTGATACCCAAAGCACCCAGCATCTGCTCGGTTTGCTTTTGCATCTGCTCTTGCATTTGCCCTAATACACTTTGCGATTGCTGCACATAAGCACCCAACACGTTTTGCATCATGGGCGGCTGCACCTTCATGAACTGGGACCAAATCTCGGGGCTGACGCTGTTTTGACTTTCGCCTAATTGAGACTGCATGTCCATGAAGGACTGCACGTTGCTCTCCAAGTACTTGCCCATAAAGCCCTGCATGGCATGGCCATAAAAACGAATGATGTTGGCCAAAACCGCCTCGCTGAACATCGGCACGCCGGCGGCCTCTTCTTCCAAAATGATCTGCAGCAGCATGGAGCGGGTCAGGTCTTCACCACTTTTCGCATCCGTGACCACGAAGTCCTCACTGGCCATCACCAGGTTCTTGATTTCACTCAAGGTGATGTAGGACGAGGTGGTGGTGTCGTACAAACGGCGATTCGGATACTTTTTAATGACACGGCGCGACGCCTCACTGGGCGCAGACTTGGAAGCGGTAAATTTAGCGGACACTCAATGCTCCTCCAGGAGACCCACCTTCACTTCAAAACGACGTGTTGCGGTGCAGCACATTCTAAGGAAGGAAAAAGCGTCTGCAGCCCAAGGTTTACCCTCGAGGGCAGCCGGCGCAACGCCTGTGTCCACAAACGCAAGCCCCACCCCAAAATGAAATGACGAAATGACTAAAGCTAAGCCGACTTGTGCCGATACCTAACTTGTACCATTACAGGCCGAGGGTTGACACCATGATTATTGAACGCGTTGAGTTGCAAAACATACGCACCAGTGAATACATTTCTATTCTCAGTGCATTGGACGTGGGTGAGTGTCTTTTTTTTGACGACTTCAAAAAAGCGCAGAGCCTTCGCTCATTGGCGTACTACTTGAAGAAATCCAGAAATCTCGAACGCAATTTCATGTTTCGCAAAATGGACAACGGCTGGCGATTGATCCGCGTCGCCTAAGGTCCAACCATCAAACTGACAAAGAAGGCCGACTCACCACTTGATTCAAGGCAACAGTTCCCATTTCAATGGGTGGGACCACCGGTTGCGACAAGGCTTGCCAAGCTTCTGACAAGGTCTGCGTCAACAATAAAACCTCATCAATGGCCTGATGATCTTGCCGCACTTGGGCATCCCACAGGCGTTCCCCCATATAACCATAAAGTTGACCAAGCGCTGAACTCCACCAGGGTTGCAAACTTGTATCGAGGGTCAATTGCAAGCCTTTGAGAATTCGTTGGGCACGTGACAGCGCTCGGTGCTTGCGCTCCAAAGCGTTATGCGTGCTGTGCCCTTGGGCCGCAGACAGCGCAGCGCTCAGCCCATCAAACAAGACTTGGATCAACTTCAGCTTACTCCCGGTGAGCAAGTCAGCATCACGTTGCACAGCCTCAAACAACTGTATTTTTTCTATTCGCCTGTACATGCGTTGACTCCTGTACGTTATTGGGCATCCGGGTTTTCCAAGCATGCCCCATAACTTGAGTCGTGATGGGTGTAAAGCGTGCAAATCATGTCAATACTGCAAATTTTGTAAATTGCGCAAAATTCGCTCAAGTTTGTCGCAAGCTCCGTTAAGGTTGGTGCAACCGATTAATACTTCTTTCAGGCCCTGCCGAGGGATGTTCCATGACCACCATCAACTACCTAGACAGTTTGCGCGCGTTAGCGGGACTGAACCAGGCCAACACCAAAATCAGCCAAGCCTCTGAGCGCATCAGCACCGGTTTGCGCATCAACCGTTCTTCGGATGATGCAGGCGGTATGGCTGTGGCCAACGACCTCAAAACGCAGATTGGATCCTTCAATTCAGTGCTCACCAACCTGTCGCAAGCCAGTACGGTGACTGAAACCGTAGACTCCGCTTTGACCGAAATCGTTGACATCTTGGGTTACATGCGTGAAGCCGCCGTCGCCTCCGAAAGTGACACTTTAAGCACCGCGGAGAGGACCGCTTACCAAGATGAAATCGACGCCTATGTGACGGCCATTGACTCCATTTCGACCAATGCCAGTTGGAACGGGACCTCGTTGATG
>CANGEE010000040.1 GCA_947452635.1 Comamonadaceae bacterium
GACCACCGTGGCGCCCAGGGTGATGGGCATGTTCATGCCGTTTTGCATGCCCAGCATGTGGAACAAGGGCGCGACGCACAAGAACACCGCGTCTGCATGCAAGCCGCGCCACACTTGCGAGCCGATGTTGGAGGCCAGCACCGTGCTGTGGGTGTGGCAGCAACCCTTGGGGTGGCCGGTGGTGCCCGAGGTGTAGGGCAATACCGCCAAGTCGCTCGCTTGCACCGCGTTGTCACTGACCTGCGCGGTGAAGTGCAAGGCATCGGCAAAGGCATGCAAGCCCTCGTGCTGCAAAGGCGCAAAAGCCGCGCGCATGGCGGGGGGCAAAGTCTGCACCCCGGCAGGGCTTAAACCATCGGCGTAAGCGTGCACCAAGATCCCAAGCAACGCGCCCTCGCCTTGGCCGAGCAAGGCCTGTACTTGGGGCAACAGCTCTTGCGCCACCAGGGCCACTTGCGCGCCGCTGTTGTGCGCAAAATAAGTCACCTCAGACAACGTGCTCATGGGGTTGACCGGCACCACCACTGCGCCCAAGCGCAGCACCGCAAAAAACGCGATGACAAACTGCGGGCAGTTCTGGCTCATCAGCAAGACCCTGTCCCCATGCGCCACGCCCAGGCGCTGCTGCAAAAAGGCCGCGACCGTTTCAATCTGTTGCTGCAGTTCGCGGTAGGGGATCACCCGCTCGGCAAAAATCAGCGCCGGTTTGTCGGGGTAGCGCAGCGCGGCCGTGTCAACAAAATGGTTCAGCGTCACCTGCGGCACCCGCAAGTCATGGGGCACGCCGGGGGGCCAATGTGTTTGGTGCAACTCAGACATGTTCACAGTTTGCGCGAGATCAGCTCTTTCATGACCTCGCTGGTGCCGCCATAAATGCGGTAGACCCGCGTGTCCACATAGGCGCGGGTGATGGGGTATTCCATCATGTAGCCGTAGCCGCCATACAGCTGCAGCAATTCGTCCAGCGCTTTGCTCAGCTCTTCGGTGCAAAACAACTTGGCCATGGCCCCCTCTTCCACCGTCAGTCGGCGGCGCAAATGCTCGGCCAGGTACTGGTCCACCATCATGCGCACGGCGGTGGTGCGCACCTTGATCTCGGCCAGTTTGAAGCGGGTATTCTGAAAATCAAACAAGGCTTGGCCAAACACCTGCCGCTCTTTGGTGTAGCGAATGGTCTCGGCCAGCATGGCTTCCATCTTGGCGGCGGCGCCCAGGGCGATGACAAAGCGCTCTTGCGCCAACTCTTGCATCAAATAGCCAAAGCCCTTGTTTTCTTCGCCCAGCAGGTTGCTCACCGGCACACGCACATCGTCAAAAAACAACTCGGCGGTGTCGGCCGCTTGCTGGCCCATTTTGTCCAGTTTGCGCCCTTTGCGAAAACCAGCGCGGTCGGCTTCCACCAAAATCAGCGACACCCCCTTGGCCCCCAGCTCGGGCTGTGTCTTGGCCACCAGCACCACCAAGTCGCAGTTCAGGCCATTGGAGATGAAGGTCTTGGCTCCGTTGATGACGTACTCGTCCCCCTCGCGGCGGGCCGTGGTGCGAATCGCTTTGAGGTCGCTGCCCGCGCCGGGCTCGCTCATGGCAATTGCCAACATCACCTCACCGGTGGCGCAGCGCGGCAACCATTGGCGCTTTTGCGCCTCGGTGCCCAGGCGCGAGATATAGGGCGCGACCACATCCGAATGCAGGCCAAAGCCCAAACCGGCCACGCCGGAGCGCGCGATCTCTTCGACGATCACCGCTGCATGGCCAAAATCGCCACCCGCCCCGCCCCACTCGGGGTCCAGGGTGGTGCACAGCAGACCTTCGCGCCCGGCTTTGAGCCAGGTTTCGCGGTCCACCTTGCCGTCCAGGTCCCACTGCGCTTGGCGCGGTTGGCATTCACGCTCCAAAAATCGACGAATCGTCTCGCGCAGCATTTCGTGGTCTTCGCGAAAGACCGTGCGCGGGTAGGTCAGCACGCTGTCCGAGGTCGTGCTCATGGTCTGCCTCCGCCGCAGACCAGCACCTGGCCGCTGACGTAATTGGATTCAGGGATGCAGAACATGTACACCGCGCCCGCCGCTTCTTCGGGGGTGCCGCCACGGCCCAAGGGAATCGTGGCTTCTGCGGCCTTCAATCGGTCCGGCTGCACGCCCACCGCGATGGTGCGCCCGCCAATGTCCACGTTGGCACTGCCTGCGGTGAGCGGCTGCGTCAAGCGCGTCATGATCAAGCCAAAAGCCACGCTGTTGACGTTCACCTTGTAGCGTCCCCATTCCTTGGCCATGGCCCGGGTCAGGCCGTTGATACCGGCTTTGGCAGTGGCGTAATTGGCTTGACCGGCATTGCCGTACACGCCCGAGGTGGACGAGATATTCACCACTTTGCGAAACACCGGCGTGTCCGCATCGGCCTCGCGCCTGGCCGCGTCGCGGATGAAAGGCGCTGCGGCGCGCAGGATGCGAAACGGCGCGGTCAGGTGCACCGCCAAGATGTCCTCCCACTGTTCGTCGCTCATCTTTTGGATCACGTTGTCCCAGGTGTAGCCTGCGTTGTTGACGATGATGTCGATGCCGCCAAACGTGTCCAGCGCGGTCTTGACAAAACGCTCGCCAAAATCGGCCTCGGTCACGCTGCCGATGCACGCCACCGCCTGACCGCCTGCGGCCAGCACCTCTTGGACGGTGAGATGCGCCGGTTCGGCGTCCAGGTCGTTGATGACCACGCGCGCGCCTTCGCTGGCGAGTTTGAGCGCGATTTCACGGCCGATGCCTCGGCCAGAGCCGGACACCAAGGCCACTTTGCCTTCGAGTTTGCGCGTCATGTGCAATCCTTTTCTGAATGGTTCAAGGCCAAGCCACCACGGCGTCACCCGCCAGTTTGACTTGGCCTTCGGCGTTGGCAGTGGTCAATGACAGGCGCACGCGGCGCTCGCCATCGACTTCGAATTTTTCGGTGACCACGCCTGCGCAGGTGATGGTCTCGGCCACCTGGGTGATGGCGGCAAAGCGCACGCTGTAAGCGCGGATCGCGCGTTGCGGCACCCAGTGGGTCAGCAGCCGCGCCAGCCAGGCCATGGACAGCATGCCGTGGGCAAACACATCGGGCATGCCCGCGCTGCGCGCGAAATCCGAGTCGACGTGGATCGGGTTGTGGTCACCCGAAGCGCCGCAGTACAGGGCCAAGGTCAGGCGCGACAAGGGGGGCAAGGTGAGGGACGGGATGGCGTCCCCCACGGCCAGCGTGTCATAACTTGCAAGAGAGTGGGACATGGTCAATTCCTCAAGCGTTGCGCAACACGGTGACGGCGCGCAAATCGGCCACATGCTCACCGCGTTGGTTGCTCACACGGGTGATGCGCTCGACAAACTCCAGCGCACCGCCTTTTTTGTCGTAAATGTCGGCAATCCGCTGCTCAAAGCGCAGCACATCGCCGGCGTGCGCCATGCGGTGGTAAGTGAAGCCCTGCTCGCCATGCAGCAAGCGACGGTAGTCCATGCCCAACAGATTGCGGATGGCCGCCGGGTCGGGCGACTCCATTTCTAGGCAGAACAAGAACGTGGGCGGCACCGGCAAGGCCGGATGCCCGGCAGCGCGGGCGGCGGCATCGTCCAGATAAACCGCATCGGTCTGCCCTGTGGCCTTGGCAAAAAAGCGCAAACGCCCGGCCTCAACGACCACCTCGAAAGCGGGCATGTTGTGGCCGATGTATTGGCGGTCGATCATAATTTTTGATAGAGCGTGACCACGCAAGCCCCACCCAAACCCAGGTTGTGTTGCAGCGCCAGGCGTGCGCCGTCCACCTGACGTTGGTCAGCCGTGCCACGCAGTTGCGAGACCAGCTCGTAGCACTGGGCCAAGCCGGTGGCCCCTAATGGGTGGCCTTTGGACAGCAGCCCGCCCGAGGGGTTGGTCACAATGCGCCCGCCATAGGTGTTGTCGCCGTCCAAAATGAATTTTTCGGCGGTGCCTTCGGGGGTCAGGCCCAGGCCTTCGTAGGTGATGAGTTCGTTGGCTGTGAAGCAGTCGTGCAGCTCCACCACGTCCAGGTCTTCGGGGCCGATGCCAGCGGCTTCGTACACCTGTTTGGCGGCGTTGGCCGTCATGTCGTAGCCGACCACGCGGCGCATGTCGTTGCTCTCAAACGTGCTGGGCCTGTCGGTGGTCATGGCCTGGGCGGCGATCACCACCCGCATGTCCAGCTTGTGCTTCTTGGCAAATTCTGCCGAACACACGATGGCGGCGGCCGCGCCGCAGGTGGGCGGGCAGCACTGGAAACGCGTCAGCGGGCCAAACACCGTGGGCGAGGCCATGACTTCTTCCAAAGTCAAGGTTTGGCGGAACACCGCCAGCGGGTTGCGCGCCGCATGCTGGCGCGCCTTGACCGAGATGCGGCCAAAGGTGTCAGGGCGAATGCCGTGCTCTTTGATGTAGTCCAAACCCGCACCGCCAAAGAACTGCGCGGCACGCGGCGCGCTGGGCTCTACGCCTTGGTGGTCGGCCATGGCCTGGGCAAAGCGGGTCATGGGCGAAGGCCGGTCGTCGTAAGCGCCTTTCAGGGCACCGGGCACCATTTGCTCAAAGCCCAGGGCAATCGCACATTCGACCATGCCGCTCTGCACCGCTTGGCGCGCCAAGAACAGCGCGCTCGACCCGGTGGAGCAGTTGTTGTTGACGTTGAAGATCGGAATGCCGCTCAGGCCCACGCCGTAAATCGCGGCTTGCCCGGCGGTGGAGTCGCCATACACATAGCCCACATAGGCTTGCTGCACCGCGTCGTAGGGCACGCCGGCATCGTCCAGCGCCAGCTGGGCGGCGCGCGCCCCCATGGTGTTGTAGGACTCGCTGGCCCCGGGCTTGGTGAAAGGGATCATGCCCACGCCGACGACGTGGACGGGACGCTGTTGATTGGCCATGCCTGCTCCTTAAAGGGTTCGATACGAGCCCAGTATCGAGTCGCTGCAAGGCTTTACCAATCGCCAATCAACTCAAGATGATTGGCAGAAAATGACATTTTGGGGTGGCAACGGTCCCCGGTGTGGGCGCCCCGCCCTCGGGGCGAATCTCTGTAGGCAGCGGCTGCCCTATCGCGGCGGGGGCGCCGCTCCCACACTGAAAAGCGCTTGAGACAGCGCTTCATGTTCGGTCGGCTCGTTATGCGCCTGCCGATAGGCTCCCGGCGTCAAACCCGTCCAGCCTTTGAAGGCGCGGTGAAAAGTGCTGGCTTCTGAAAACCCCACCTTGGCCGCCACGTCCAGCAAGGGAAGATCAGTTTGGGTGAGGAACTCGACCGCCACGTCCCGGCGCAGGGCGTCTTTGATCAATTGGTAGCCCTGCCCTTCGCGTTGCAAGCGGCGGCGCAGGGTCTGAGGCGTGGTGGCCAGCATCTGGCTGATGGCTTCCAGCGAAGGCATTTCTTCGGTCAAATAGCGGCGCAGCATGCGGCGGATGCGCTCGGTCAGACTGGCTTGGTCGCGGTATTTGACCAGCAGGCACGCGGGCGCTTGTTGCAAAAACGCCTCCACGCTTTCCAGGTTTTGCACCACGGGCAGGTCCAGCCATTTGGCGTCGAAGCGAAAGCCCCACTCCCCGTCCGACAGGTGGATGCTGGCCTGGAACAGGCGCGAGGCATCGCTGCGGTGCAGGGTTTCGTGGTCGGGGTAGACCACTTCGTTGACCGGGATGCGGCGCGCCGCCAGCCAGCACATCACGCCGTAGCCCAGAAACATGAACACCCGCACGGCATACACCTGGCGTGCATTCATGGCCCGCTTGGGGCTGAGGCGCACATAGGCCACGCCCGACTGCACCACCAAGCGCGGCACAAAGTCGGGCAGCAGCGCGTGGTAGTAGCGCAGACCGGCGCGCAAAGCCTCGCCGAGTTTGCGCTGGCCCACCAGCATGCGGCAGCACGAGGCAAAAGTACCCAGCGGCAAGGGCACAGAGCCCAGGCCCCAAAATTCGTCGCGGTGGTGGCGCAAGAGTGCCGCCATCAAGCGGGCGAACTGTGCTTGGGTGACGCGTGAGAGCTCAGACTCCAGCAGGGCCGGCGAGATGCCGGCCCGCGCCAGAAGCGCCGCACGCGCCTCGTCGTCCTTCACGCCCAGCAGCATTTGCACCACCTGGTGCACGGCAATGGTGTGCGGGCTGGTCGCAGTGGTGGCCATCGAGGTGGCGCGGGTCATGGAGGGGCGGGTCAAGGCAGAGTGGCAAAAAGTGACAAAACAGCCTCTATGCTACGACTTTCTGCGCCCGCCACTGTGCAATCGCTGTCGCATCCCAACCGGCCTCACGCAAGACCTCGTCGGTGTGTTGGCCTTGCGTGGGCGCGCTGCGGCGCACCTGAAATACATAGTCCGTCATTTGCACCGGCATGGCCATTTGCGTCATGCGTTCGCCTTGCGCCGTCTCCACCTCCACCCACATGCCGCGGGCCACAAAGTGCGGCAGGGTCTGCGCTTCCTGCACATTGAGCACCGGCGTGACGCAACAGTCCGCATCGGCCAGCAAGTCAGACCAGTACGCCAGGGGGTGGGCCCGCACCCGCTCGCTGACTGCTTGACGCACCCATTGGTTCAGTTCAGGGGTGGCGGGGATATGGTGCGCGGCCAGATCAGGCCGATCCAACAGCGCACAAAACTGCTGCCAAAACTTGTGCTCAAAAGCGCCCACGGCCAGATAGCGGCCGTCTTGCGTGGCGTACAAACCATAGCAAGGCAAAGCCCCGGTCAGCTTGTCGCCGCCGGGCGGCGGTGGACTGCCGCGCTGATGCACGGCGGCCAGCGGGATCACGGCATGGGCCAAGACGCCGTCGGCAATGGCCACATCCACATGTCGCCCTTGGCCGGTGCGCTGCGCGTCAAACAAGGCCGCCAAAATGCCCATCACCGCCGGCATGCTGCCGCCGAGCAAATCCCCCACCGGGACATTGGACATGGCGAGTTCGCCGCTCGGCGTGCCGATCTGCTCGGCCACACCGGCAAAGCCGCCATAGTTCAGGTCGTGTCCGGCCTTTTGGCTGAACGGGCCGGTCTGACCGTAACCACTGATGCTGCAATACACCAGGCGCGGGTTGCGCGCATGCACCTGCGCGAAGCCCAATCCCAGGCGTGCCATCACGCCGGGGCGAAAGCCCTCGACCAGCACATCGGCCTGCGCGCACATCGCCAGCAACAGGCGCACGCCCTCGGGCTGCTTGAGGTCCACGCGCATGCCGCGCTTGTTGCGGTTGATCAACTCACGCACCCCCGCCGAGGCGTAGTCGCCTGCGCCCAGGTCTTCGATCTTGATCACATCGGCCCCCAAATCGGCCAGGTGCAAGGTGCACATGGGCCCCGGCAGCAAACGGGTCAAGTCCAATATGCGCACGCCCTGCAATGGCGGGCGGCCTGCCACGGCGCCACTCATGGCGCGGCCCCAGCGGCCACTGTTTGTCGCAGCATGGTTTTTTGCACCTTGCCCGCAGCGGTCAAAGGCAGTTGGTCGCGAAACTCATAGGTTTTGGGGCATTTGTAAGCGCCAATTTGGCTGCGGCAATGCGCGTCCAAGTCGGCGGCGGTGGCGCAAATGCCCGCGCGCAGGACGACCACGGCATGCACTGCCTCGCCCCATTTTTCGTGCGGCACACCAATCACCGCACAGGCTTGGACCGCCGGGTGGCTGCACAACACGTTCTCGACTTCGGCGGGGTAGACGTTTTCGCCGCCGGTGATGACCATGTCTTTGATGCGGTCGATCACATACAAATAGCCTTGCGCGTCCATGGTGCCGCCGTCACCGGTGTGCAACCAGCCTTTGCGCAGGGCTTGCTGCGTCTCCTGCGGCCGACCCCAATAGCCTTGCATCACCATCGGGCCGCGGATCAGGATTTCGCCGGGCGTGCCGCGCGGGACTTCTTGGCCTTGCGCATCGGCGATGCGTATTTCGGCCGACAAGCCAGCCTGCCCCGCCGAGCGGATGCGTTCGCTGTTTAAAAACGCGGTCGCATGCGACAAGCGCAGCACCGAGACCGAGGCCGCGGTTTCCGTCATGCCGTAGGCGTGGATGAATTCGACCTGTGGGAAAGTCGCCATGGCCTTTTTCAGCAAGGGCACGGTGATGGGAGCAGCGCCCCACAGGATGCGCTGCAAGCACGGCAAATGCTGGGGATTGAAGCCCTCGTTTTGCAGCAACATTTGCAGCATGCTGGGTACGATCACCAAATCGGAGACGTTCTCTTCGGCCATTTTGGCCACCACCGCTTCGGGTTGAAACACCGGCACCGTGACACAGGTGCCGCCCACAATGGTCTGCCCCAACATGCGGCCCAGACCCGCCACATGGAACATGGGCGAAGTCAGCAAGGTGACAAATTCGGGCGGATTGGGAATCTCGGCCATGCGCCCCACCAAAGACGCCCAGAAGTTGCCATGCGACAGCATCACCCCCTTAGGGAAGCCGGTGGTGCCGCCGGTGTAGACGATGGCCGCCAAGTCGTCGGGTGCACTGCGCACATCCTCCACCGATGGGGCCTGTTGCACCAACACGTCCAGCGATTGATACGCCAGCGGCGTCGCCCCCTGCCCCATGTACAAACGCTGGCGCAGCGCAGGCAGATCGGACTCCAAGGCCTGGGCGACGGGCCACAAGGCATCGTCCACCGCCAGGGCGCTGGCGCCGCAGTCGCGCAAGGCGTAGCTGACTTCTGCTGCCGACCAGCGGGTGTTGATCGGATTGACCACCAAGCCGGCCCACCAACCGGCCAGCAGCAACGCCATCAGGCGGTCGCTGTTGTGCGCCAGCACCGACAGCCGCTCGCCGGGCTGCAAGCCCAAAGCCTGCAAAGCGCCAGCGGTGTGCGCCACGCGGTTTGCCAGTTGCTGGAAGGTCTGGCGGCGTGCACCGGTGATGGTGGCCGTTTTGTCGGGATGCTTTTGCACCGAACGGTGCAGTCCTGCGGTCAAATACATGCGCACTCCTGGCAGGCCTTGGAACCAAGGCCTCTGCACAGCATTGCATCGGGATTGGTGCTTTCCGACAATCGCCCGAATCCTCAAAGCGATTGGCAAAAAGTGACACTTCTTGCCCAGTCCCCTGCTGGGTCATCCGACCCGTGGACGGCCCTCGGGCTGCAGCAGCCCGCCCTGGACCAGGCCAAAAAAGGTGCGCCACAGTAACCACAGGATGACGACGGTGATGCCGAGCAACCACGCCAATGCCCATGCGCCCTGCGCATGGGGCACCAACTGCAGCGATAAGCTGGCTGATGCGGCCAGCGGAAAAGACAGCCCCCAAAAGGCGATGCTGAACGGCTGGGCCAAGCAACGCCGTGCCACCCCCATGGACCAGAGCGTGAAAAACAGGGCCAGCCCCCAGGCCATTTGCACCAGCCACTCGGGCGCACCCAATTGCGCGCCCGACAAGCCCAGCACGGCGGGCGGTGCGATGGTGACAAAGGTGGCTGGCAGCATCGGCTGCGGCCACAGCCCCACCATGCCGATGCGCACCCAGACCAAGGTGAGTGCCACCGGCCACAGCACCGCCGCCAAGGCGTATTGCATGCTGGCCCACACAGGATGGCCCAAAGCCATGCCAGCCAAAGCGGGCAGCACATTGCCCACCACCGGGATGAACAGCGCGGGCGTCATGGCCGACCAAAACGCCTCCACGCTCAGCCCCGGGCGCAGCCAGCGTTGCGCCACCCAGACGGTGGCGACAAACAAGCTGGCGGCGCCCCCCATCCAAAGGGCCTCGGCCAAGGGGCTTGCGCCCTGCAGCGCAACCATCACCGTGGACAACAAGACAAATGAAGAGGGCACGGCGGCGATAAACACATGGCGCACCGGATGCGCCAGGTCCTCACGCCACGCGTCGGGGTAGCGCCAAGCTTTGGCCAGCATGGCCAGCACCAGCAGGCCCAGGATCAAGGCCGCCAGGCCGCCCACGACCCAGGCCACGTCCAGCGCCCACGCCCCCCACCAAGGCACGGCGCGGTGCCAAGCCAAGGCCAACCCACTCAAGCCCATGACCATGGCAAACCAGGCCAGTGTCACCTGCTGGACGGCAGAAACGCGCCATCGTGGCGTCATCACAGGACTTCAAAAAACCGCATCACCACCCGATCCGGTTGGCGGGCCCCGGTGCCGATGAACAGGCGCTCGCTGATCCAAGCCAAACTGGCACTGGCAGTTTCAAAACTGGGGCTGCACCGGAAATACACCTCGGCCGGATCCACCGGTTCACCGCGAATCAAGCGCGCCATGACCTCAGGCGCCGCCGTGCGCACCGCCCTGTTTTGCACAAAAATCAAATCCCCACCATCGGTCTCCATCACATAGCGCGCATCCAACTCGGCCATGCGCGGGTTCAAGATCAATTGAAAATCGGCCCCGCCCGGCAAGACACGGGCGCTCCATCCCTGGCCTTGGACTTCGCCGCCCATGATCGGGATGACGCGGCGCTGGCCGTGCAAGGTCAGGCCCACCTCTTGAGGGCGGTCCACATGGACCGACAGGTCGGCAAAAAATTGGAGTGGGGGTGGAGTGAAATGCAGCATGTGCGCAAGGGTAATCCCAAATGCATGCCCTGTCTGTCGCCCTTAAGATGACGCTCACCTCTTTTTGTTCAGGCATGCATGCGCCAATAAACCCCCACGACCCGCTTAAAACATCACCATGACCACCTTGAACGCCCCACCTGAAACCGCCCCCCTGCTCTACCGCGTCACCCAAGGGGTGGCGGTGATTTCATTCAATCGCCCAGACAAATTGAATGCGCTCACGCCCGAGATGCTGCATCTTTTTTTTGAACTGGTGAACCAAGCCGCCCAAGACACGCAAGTGCGGGTGATCTTGATCACCGGCGAGGGCCGGGGATTTTCGGCCGGACTGGATTTGAGTGTGATCGGCACCGGCGTTTCCAAAGCCACGGCCTCTTCAAGTTCTGCAAGCCCTGCACCCGAAGTTGAAAAACAATGGGGCGACGGGATCGGCCCCAACTTGCAGCGTTATTTCAGCCACGGTTGGAATGCCTTGATCACCTCGCGCAAACCCACCATTGCAGCCGTGAACGGGGCGGCCTTTGGTTGGGGCTTTATCCTGGCTTTGCATTGCGATATTCGCTTTGCCGGCGAATCGGCGCTCTTCAACGCCACTTTCGCCCGACTGGGCGTGCCGGCAGAAAAAGGCATTGGCTGGTTGCTGCCGCGCTTGATTGGCATCGCCCGGGCGGCTGATTTGCTCTACACCGCGCGGCGCTTTGACGGCCGCGAGGCCGAACGGTTAGGCCTGGTCAATCAAGTCCTGCCGGATGCCGAGCTGATGCCGCATGCGCTGAAATACGCGCAACAGATTGCGGCCCACGCAGCACCCCGGTCTTTGGCGGCCATGAAAGCGCAAATATGGAGTGCTGGCGACGATTGTTACGACCAAGCCTTCGGCGCCGCCGACCACGAGCAAGACCTGGCGGTGCAAACGCAAGACTTTCGCGAGGGCATCGCCAGCCTGCGGGAAAAACGCAGTCCGAACTTTCGCGGCGACTGAGTCGGCTGAGCGCTTAGTTTTCAGGTCGTATGTGCAAGGCCAGCAGGATGCGGGCCACCATGTTGTAAGCGGCAATCACCGTGGTCAATTCGACCATTTGCGTCGGGCTCAATTGGGCCTGTAATGACGCGAACAAAGCCTCGTCCACCTGGATGTTCAGCGTCATTTGTGCGGCGTATTGCACCACCCGTTGCTCCAAGGGCCCAAGCCCCGCCTGGGTCACGCCTTGCGCAGGGTGCTGCTGAACCGCCAGTTGCAATGCATCCAACTGTGCCTGCGTACCGCCCCCTTTCAAAAATTCAGGCGCATGGTGGTGGTACTCGTAATCGGCACCGGTGAGCAAAGCCACGGTGCAAATACCCAATTCGGACAATTGGCGCGAGACCGACAAATCGCCACGCACATGCTTGAAAAAATCATGCCATCCCTCGGTCACCGGCCCGCTCCACAACAAGGCTTTGTCGAGGTTGAGCAGCGCGCCACCGCGTCGCGCCAAAATGGTTTGCAGCAATGCAGGTGGCTGGGGCAAGGCCTCTGGGGTCCATTCAGGAATGCGCATGGGGGTTCTCCAAGGTGTGCGGGGTGTTCAAGAGGTCAGGCCTGCGGCTTCGCATGCCCACGCCCATCTTAGGGCCGGCTGACCGAGCAGGACGGTCACGCAGGCGCAAGCGACAGGGTTTTCACCCTTGGGTCTGAGCAGGGGGGTCGATAGACTGACTGAAGACCCTTTTTGCCAGGAGACCCGATGAACTCCCCTCAAACCGCTTCGCGCCGCCAAGCCCTCGCTTTGATTTCGGCATGGGCCGCGACAGCCTGGTCAACCCAAGCTGAGGCCCAAAGCGCCAAATGGCCGAGCAAACCGATTCGCATCGTGGTGGCCTTCCCCCCCGGCGGCTTGACGGACGCTTATGCGCGCATGTATGCAGAGCAGCTTACGGCCAGCTTGGGGGTGTCAGCCTATGTCGACAACAAACCCGGTGCGGGCGCGATGATCGGCATCGACACGGTAGCCAAAGCGCCCGCCGACGGCTACACCTTGCTGATGACCACCTCGGGCACGGTCTGGCAAAACCGGGTGCTTTACAGCAAACTGCCCTACAACCTGGACAAAGACCTCACGCCGATTGCCAATTTCCCCTCGGGCCCACTGGTGGTTGGCGTCTCTGACAAAGTGCCAGCTAAAAACATCTTGGAATTCATCGAATTTGCCAAGGCCAATCCGACCGCCATGGGCACCTATGCGCCCGGCTCTTACCCGCACATGGTGGCCGATCAAATCAACCGCAACCACGGCTCGCGGATTCTGTCCGTGCATTACAAAGGCGAGTCCCCCATGTGGGTGGATGTGGCATCGGGCCAATTGCAAGTGGCCATTGGCAGTTACCAGGCCTTCAACACGGTGGCCGGACGTGGCGTGCGACCGATTGGCGTCACCGGGGCTTACCGCTCGCCCAAATTACCCGATGTGCCCACCCTGGTTGAGCAAGGCATGAAAGACCCGTTGGTGGCCCTGGAAGGCGGGCTGCCCTTGATGGCCCCTTCGGGCACACCGGAAGCTGTGTTGAAGTTGCTCTCCAGTGTGGTGGTCTCAGGCGCTAACACCGAACGCGCGGCCAAGTTGCGCGAGTCGTTTTCGATTCCCAACAAACCCAAAAATTTGACCGACACCCGGCGTGACTGGGAGCGTGATGTACCGGTCTGGGTCAAGTTGGCGGTGGACCTGGGCATCAAGCTCGATTGAATCGCCGCCCGGCCATGGCGAGGTCTTGCGCCTTGCCGATTCAACTGGTCTTTAAATCGTGCAAGTGAATGATGCGTTGCACAAAGTGGCCCAGACCACCTTCCTCATACTGTTTGCGGTCCAATTCGCTGGTGGCTGCAGCCAACTGTCTGAAATCTCTGGCCGCGCTGCTGGTGGGCGCAAATTCGGTCACCGCTTTGTGATTGAGGGCCGCTTCGACCATCAATTCATCTTTCACGATGCTGCCCAAAAAGTGGAGCTCGCGATTGAGAAACTTGGTCGCCACGGTGTTGAGGTGGTCGAACAGTTTTTTGCCTTCCTCTGCCGACTGGGCGCTGTTGGCAATGACGTAAATACGATCCAAACCAAAGTCACTGCACAAGACTTTGATCATGGCATAGGCATCGGCCAAACCATCCTTGTCACCACAACGCACCACCACCAAGCGACGACCCGTGCAGGCCATGAAGGACAGCACGGCGGGGTCGGTGCCGGGAGGCAGGTCGATGATCAAGAAGTCCAAGTCCTCTTCCATCGCACTGAATTGCGTCAGCGCACGGGTGGCCTGCTCGGGGTTGAGCTGGGTCATTTTCCCGATGGTGTTGGCGCCATCGATCAACTGGATGCCGTAGTGACGGGTGTGGATGATGTCTTTGAGAGGCTTTTCCCCGCTGATGAAATCGGACAGGCTCAAGGGGCATTTGGAACCCAGCGCCAACTGCGCATTGGAGGCGCTGGTGTTGGCATCGAGCAGCATGACGTTGTAGCCCATGTCATGAATGGCCACCGCCAGATTCACCGATACCGTGGTCTTACCGACCCCCGATTTGCCGCTGGTGATGCCAATGACTTGGGTGTGTGTTTGTTTTTCCATTTCAATACTCACTCATTCAAGATTGCGGTCAGATCCAACCACCAGGACCGTCAGGGGCTTTATTCGAAGGTGTGCTTCTCGCCAAAACTGATGTCGTAATCCAACATCAGTTCTTCGCCCGATCGAATCGCTTTCAACGTCACCAGTTGCCCGTTTTTGAGGTACTTGACGCTGGGTTTTTTAGAGTGGTTCAAATACACCGCCATGTTCATGGTGTTCATGCCTACGGAGGGAATGAGCATCTCATCTTGCTTGTAGTAACAAAACATATCCAGCTCTTTGCGCACGCCTTTGGGCAATCCTTTGAGCGCCTTCAGTGGCACAGCAATTTCCTCCACTTTATGCCAGGTGCGCATGGGATTGACACCTTTGGGAATGGCGCGCACAGCAAATACGCCGATGCCGTGAACTGGCGACACGCCGAGTCGGCAATACACTTCTTCTTGCAAATGGCGCAGCAGCTTTTTTTGAATCTTGGACATGACAGGCGTGGAGGAGTTTGTGTGGAATGCAGGTTTGAACTTCAAGAATGCCGGTGAATACGGTTCCAAACATCGGGTTTGAAATCCGTGTGCAAGGGTGAGGTGGTGTCCAAAGCCAAAGGGTGAGCGGGGTCGGTCATGGCCAAGGCAAAAATGGGTTCAAAGTCAGTGACAAACAAGGCTTTGTAGCCATAGTCATCGACCGGGCCGAGGTTGTAGTACTTGTACCCATGGTCTGCTGTCCATCGCGAAGCCAGCAGACAGGCATAAATCCCAGGGGATTTGTTTTTGTAATCGCGGTTCCACTGGCAAAAGCTGCCATAGACCTGCTGACGTTCGGGCAGCAAGATGGAAACATCAGTCAGCACCAAATCGCCATTGGGCGCGTGGACCCGGATGATCAACAGTTCCAGATCGCGGATGTAGTCGATAAAGCCTTCCACCTCGTGGTCATGGATGTAATAGTTCGCGAAATGCACGCCCCCCATGGCATACACATCCTCCAGGGTCACGTCGCGACCTGCAACCACGGTGAAGGTGGTTTCAAAGTCTTTGCACAATTTGTCAAGTTCTTTGAACTTGCGACTGCGCCGCGGATCTGTCCAAAAATCGGCTGAGCCGGCATGCACCAAACCGTATTTGTCGTTGATGGGCACGCCATAAGGACTCTCAGGGGGCACCGCATACACGATGAAGGGTTTGGGCGCCATCTCCAACATGGCGGGCGTCACGTCCACGTAAGGGCACAAAGCATCCCAACGCGAGGTGTAGTACAAAATCTCTTCGTGGTAACTTTCCACACCTAAATTCGCCGCCGTCCAGGACTGATGTCCCACGCTTTGCACCGCGTCGGCATGCGCCTCTTCGATGCGTATGTCGGAGGAAACCTCTGCTTCCAATAACTGCATGTTCATGGCGACTTCCGAACAGTCCAGGGGGTGTGGGGTACGGCTTCCAACTCAAAATAATCCACGTCGATGGCGTGGTTGGCAGCCAGGAATGCAGGGTCCGATGTTTCCAAATCTTGGACCACTTGCACCATTTTCAACAAATGCGCGCTGGCCTCACTGGCCGGGTTGAGCAGTTGCTCGAAGTAAGTGGACTTCAATGGGCACTCCACATCAAAGTGGAAACTCTGCGTTTGCGGCTCGTAAGACAAGGGGTACAGTTTGCAACTGACGGGCTTGGCGTCGCCCAACCCACAACCCATAGCGCCCAAATGTTCACATTGCGTTTCAATGCACACGCGGCCATACACTTTTTTTTCTTTTCGTGTCAAAGTTACCTCCAGCGGTGGATAGTCTTCATCCACATGGCAACAGCGCTGACATTGGGCGCAATGGTCAAAAAGCATAAGCAACTACTGTTTTTTCAAGAGACCTGAACCCTAAGAAGTGTTCAAGGATTTAAATCATCCCAACAGGCATGGGAACCGTCTCCATTGAAACGGCGGGCCAGCCCAATGCAAGCTCGGAATTTTTTTGATACTTTAAATGCAATTAGTAAGTTTATCAATTAGATTTGAAAAAATAACTAAACCCATGCGTAAGCACTTCATCGCCCCACTGTGAAAATGTGACAGCACAAACTGCACAAGCGTGATTGAATGCCAGCACTTTCAGCAGAACAAGGAGAACATCAGATGCGCCATCAACTTCAAGGGCAAGTGGCCTGGATCACCGGGGGTGGCAGTGGCATTGGCTTGGCCGGGGCACAGGCCCTGGTCCAAGCTGGGGCCCATGTGATCATCACTGGGCGCAATGCCAGCACCAACGCCAGCGCCTTGCACAGCTTGAAGGCACTGGGCAGCGCCCAAGCGCTGGCATTGGACGTCTCCGACAAACAGGCGGTTCAAGAGGCTGCAACCCAGATCTTGCAGGAACACGGTCGCATTGACATCTTGGTCAACAGCGCTGGCACCAACGCCACCCAGCGCAATTTCGATGTCCTGACCACGCAGGCCTGGGACGATGTGGTCGGCATCAATTTGTCGGGCTCTTTTTACTGCGTGCATGCCGTTTTACCCGCCATGCGGGCGCAACACAGCGGCTTGATCATCAACGTGTCTTCGTGGGCGGGCCTGTATGCCACCAAACTCACCGGCCCTGCCTACAACACCACCAAACGCGCCGTTTTGGCATTGACCGAATCGATCAATATGGAAGAGTGCATGCACGGCATCCGTGCCACGTCTTTATTGCCTGGCGAGGTGGCCACGCCCATCATGGAAAAACGCCCCACGCCACCTTCTCAAGCCCAGCGTGACTTGATGGTGCAAGCGCACGACATGGGCCAAGCGATTTTGTTCATTGCCCAAATGCCCGCGCGCGCCTGCATCAATGAATTGGTGATCTCGCCCACCCACAACCGGTTTTACCTGGGTGGTTTGGAAACACCACCGCCGCGAACTTGAACGCCACGCATCATTTGCGATTCGTCCTCACAACCCTGATCAATGCTGTTCCCATGAAAGACACACCATGACCGATTCAACCGCTTACACCCCGCCCAAAATCTGGACCTGGAACAAAGCCAATGGCGGCCGTTTTGCCAATATCAACCGCCCTGTGGCGGGTGCCACCCATGAGCAGGCCCTGCCGCGCGGCAAACACCCGATGCAGCTGCACTCTTTGGCCACACCCAATGGCGTGAAGGTCACCATCATGTTGGAGGAGCTGCTGGCGGCCGGCTATGCCGGGGCTGAATACGACGCCTGGCTGATCCGCATCAACGAGGGCCAGCAATTTGGCAGCGGTTTTGTCGGCGTCAATCCCAATTCCAAAATCCCCGCCTTGCTGGACTGCAGCGGTGCCCAGCCGGTGCGGATTTTCGAGTCGGGTGCCATCTTGATGTACTTGGCAGAAAAATTTGGTGCCTTCCTGCCCACTGAACCGGCACAACGCGCAGAGTGCCTGTCATGGCTGTTTTGGCAAATGGGCAGCGCGCCCTACCTGGGCGGCGGCTTTGGCCACTTTTACGCCTATGCGCCGTTCAAGATCGAATACGCGATTGACCGCTTTGCCATGGAAGTCAAACGCCAAATGGACGTGCTCAACCAACGCCTGGCCGAACACCGCTTCATTGCGGGCGACGACTACACCATTGCCGATATGGCGATTTGGCCCTGGTACGGCGGCATGGCCAAAGGCCAGCTGTATGAAGGCGGCGAGTTCTTGCAGGTGCAGGAATACACCCATGTGATCCGCTGGGCCGACGAGATCGCACAGCGCCCCGCCGTCAAGCGGGGCCGCATGGTCAATCGGGTCATGGGGCCTTTGAACACGCAGTTGCACGAGCGCCATGACGCCAGCGATTTCGACACCCAAACCCAAGACAAACTGCAAGCCGCAGCCCCCCCAGCATGATCACCCTGTACGACTGCGCCACCGCACCCAGCCCGCGCCGCGCACGTTTGCTGCTGGCCGCCAAGGGCATCGCCCATGACACCGTCGAGATCGACCTGCGCAGCGGCGAGCAACTGAGCGAATCCTACCGCCAGATCAACCCGCAGTGCACCGTACCGGCCTTGCGCACCGAAGAAGGTGCCGTGCTGACCGACAATGCAGCCATCACCGCCTATTTGGAAGCGCGTTACCCGCAGGTACCCATGCTGGGCGTTACGCCGCAGGACAAAGCCGAAATCGCCAGCTGGCAGTGGCGCATTGAATTTGAAGGCTTGATGCCGATCGCCGAGGTCTTGCGCAACACCTCCCCAGCCATGGTGGACCGTGCCTTGCCTGGGCCCGTCAATTACGCGCAAATTCCGGCCCTGGCCGAGCGGGGTTTGGCACGCTTGCAGCATTTCTTTGTCGTGCTCAATGACCGATTAGCGGGGCGCGACTACATTGCCGCCAGTCAACTGAGCCTCGCTGACTTGACCGCTGTGGTCGCGGTGGACTTTGCACGCATCGCCAAAGTCAAACCCGACGAGCGACACCCCCACCTGCTGCGTTGGCGCGCAGCCATGGCGCAAAAACCCTTCCTGTGCTGAAGCGCTAGCCAAACGCGGACCCATGACTTCACGGCGCATCCAGCCCTAGGAGAAAAAACAAATATCTGTTATTTTAAGAAAGGCCGCATTTGAGCGACCCTCGTGATCACGCAGGAGTCGAAACCATGAAGCAATTATTTCAAAATGACTTCATCTTGGAAGAGGGATTCCTCCCCTCCAAGATCTGCCGAGATTGGGCTAAAACCATTTTCCAACATCCGAAGATATTGGGCCCGGATGTGGCGCCGCACTACGGCCAGATGGCAGCTTTCTACGGCATGATCGAAGCGGGCCTGAATGAAAGTTACTTTCGATATGCCGCCCAACACAACCAATTTTTGACCCGGCATTTTCCCGAAGTCCAAGACATCATTGCCTACGCCGGGCAAACCATCTTGAGTCACTCGGGTTTGGCGCCCGATGCGCTGCCGGTGGTGCCCCGCGATGCCCAGTACTTTTTAATGGCAGGCTTCAATTTGCAACTGGCTACTTGGAAGTTGTACAACATCCACACCGACACGGAAGGCTTGATCCAGTACCCCGAGAGCATTTTCAATACCGATACACGGGCCTACTCCTGCGTCATCTCCATCCAGCGCACGGCGCAGCACACCGAACAACGCGGCGGCGACTTGGATATCTGGCGCGAACGCTATTTGGCGCATGAACTGGACGGCTTTTACAAACCAGACGCGTGCATGCACGCTCCAAAGCCAACCGCTGCAAAATCCCCTATGACGAAGGCAATCTGATCATCTTTGACAGCTTCATGCCGCATGTGGTCTTGCCCTTCAAGGTCAAGAAAAAACGAGACCGCCGCATCTCCATGGTGGTGCATTTCAACTACCGCGACCACACCGAAAAGAACCCCTTCCCGCACCTGGAGTTCTGGTACTGAACCATGACGTTTCAGGTGTCCAGGGCCGCCGTGTAAATCGAGTGAATCGGTTGTGCCATCACGCGGCGCAAAATGGGCTCGAACTCGGCCATGGGCAGAGTGTCGTAAGCCGCATCGAAAGCGGGCTCGTCATACAGCGCAATGAATTCTTCGGTGCGCGCATAGTGTGCATGGCCTTGGAACATGTCGCGCATGTGGCGGTCCATGCCCAGATGGTGAAAAAAGTGATAGCCCTGAAAAATACCGTGGTTTTGCACCATCCACAAGTTCGCTTCTGACACAAAGGGTTTGAGGATGGCCGCCGCAATATCGGGGTGATTGAATGTGCCCAAGGTATCGCCAATGTCATGCAGCAAAGCACACACCACATACTCATCGCCGCGCCCATCGCGCAGGGCGCGTGTCGCGGTTTGCAGGCAATGGGTGTAGCGGTCCACCGGAAAGCCGCCGTAGTCACCGTCGAGCAATTTCAAATGCGCCATGACCCGGTCCGGCAAGGTTTGGCTGAACTGCATGAACTCCCCTGCAATCGCCTGCCAGTCGGCCTGGGTGCTGTCTTGCATGCGGGTGAATTGGGCGCGAGCATTCATCAAAGTCTCCTGTTTGGGAAAACTGAGCGTAATCGCGGATCACCAACGGGGCTGTCCAGCGCATGACAGCGGC
>CANGEE010000041.1 GCA_947452635.1 Comamonadaceae bacterium
CGTGCAGCACCGAGTTCTCGCCGCCTTCTTCGTAATTCAAAACAAATTGCACGGCCACACGTGCGCCGCCGGGCCATTGGGCGTGTGGCACATCGCGGCCATGGCCTTGCAGGTCGCGTGGGTAGGGCAGGGTGGTGTCGTAGGTCATCGGACGCTTTTCAAGACAAGGCGAGAGAAATATCGTGGGTGGGGATCTTGCGGTCAAAAGTCAGGCTGGCTTCGACATGCACCAAATGGTCGTTCATCAAGCGCACGGCCAATGCTTCGTCCTTGGCGGCCAAAGCGGCGACGATGGCTTCGTGCTCGTCGCTGGAATGCTCGGCCGCGTTGCGCGACTGGTACATCAAGGTGATCAGGGCGCAGCGCGAGATCAACTCGCCCAAAATCTGCGCCAGCACCAGATTGCCCATCAACTCGGCCATGCGCACATGAAAGTCCCCCAGCAGCTCGGTGCGGCCGGGCACATCTTCCTGGCTCACTGCTTGGCGCTCTTGCTGGATGTGGGCCTTGAGGGCTTTGATCTTGGCCGGTGTGACATCTTGCAGGAAGGCGCGGACCATTTCGGCCTCGAGCATGCGGCGCACCGAGAACACCTGCTGCGCCTCTTGCACCGAGGGCGCGGCAACAAAAGCGCCGCGCGCGGGCTCCATGCGGATCAGCTTGTTTTGCGACAGCTGAAACAGCGCTTGCCGGATCAAGGTGCGCGACACGCCGAAATGCGAGGCCAGCTTTTGCTCGGCCAATTTGGCACCGGGCAGCAAGCGGTGCTCGACGATGGCGCGGGTCAAAGCCTCGACAATGCTGTGCGTGGTGGAGGTATTGGCGGACGGGGATGATGCAATGGCCATGAATTCATCTTAGCGTGGTTTTTGAAAATTGTATACACTGTCGTAAACCAAACTGGTCAACTGTTTTGGCGCACTGTTTTTGACGCACATTTTTTGGAAAGATCTGCCATGGGTTTGAGCACGCACGTTTTAGACACCATGCACGGCTGCCCTGCCGCCGGCATGCAGGTCGCGCTGTACACCACGCACGGCGAGCAGGCGACCTTGGTGAAAAGCTTCACCCTCAATCCGGATGGCCGCAACCCGGACGGCCTCTTGTACGACCACACCAGCCTGCGCAAAGGCACTTACCGCTTGGTCTTTGATGTGGCAGGCTACTTCAAGGCCAAGGGCGTCGTGTTGCCCGAGCCCCACTTTCTCAACCAAGTCAGCCTCGACTTTGGCGTGGCCCACGAAGACCAGCACTACCACGTGCCCCTTTTGACCAGCCCGTGGAGCTATTCCACCTACCGGGGCTCCTGACCCCGCAATTCAGGCTTTGCATGCGCGCCCTGGCCCGGCTAGGATGCCGTCATGTTGCGGCCTTATTTATTCATTTTCGCGGGGTTGTTGTCGGCATGCGGTGGTGGCGACGGCCATTCACTGGGCTCTGCGCCGGCCGGGGGTTCAACTTTTTGCGGCGTGGTCACGGCCAGTGGACGCATCTCAGGGGCAGTGGCCTCGGTGCACGATGGCGACACCCTCACGCTCAACGGCCAGTCGGTGCGCTTGGACAGCATCGACGCGCCAGAGCTGGATCAGGCTTATGGCCATGCGTCGCGCGACCTTCTGGCGACCCGGGTGCTTGGGCAGCAAGTCACCGTCACCTATGCCAAAACAGACCTTTACGGCAGGGTGGTGGGGACGGTTTTCAAATCCGATTGCAGCAACGTCAATTTGCTTCAAGTGGTCTCCGGTGCAGCCTGGTATTACGAGGCGTACAAATGCGAATTGGACAGCCGCCAGCGCACGGCTTTCGCCGCTGCACAGGCCGCGGCCCGGGCCGCGGCTTTGGGCTTGTGGACCGCGCCCGCTGTGGCCCCCTGGGTTTTTCGCAATGGGGTGCAGGCCAAAGTGCCCGCGTCTTGCCCGAATGGCGACGCGCCTTCCTATTCAACAGGATCTGACAACGTATAACGAATTTCAGAATTATCATTAACAATAATTTTGCGATTTTTAACGAGGTGTGCCTGTGGACAAATTCGATGTGTGTGTCGTGGGCGCAGGCCCCTCGGGTTTTGCGGCCGTCATGCGGGCGATTGATTTCGGCAAAAAAGTGGCGCTGATCGAGCGCGTCAAAGTGGGGGGTGCCGGCCTCTTCAATGGCGCGTTGTCGTCCAAGACTTTGTGGGAACTGTCGGAGAGTTACAAACAGACTCGCAACACGAATTTAGGCTACATCGTGTACGACGCGGAATTGAGCTTTTCCAGCGTGATGCACCAGGCGCAGCGGGCGGTGGTGGAAAAGCACAGCCAGCTCAAGCAGCAGATTGCGTATTTTCAAAAAAGCGGGCAACTGCAATTTTTCCAAGGCCATGGCCAGTTCAAGTCGGACAAAGAAATCACCATCACCGATGCCGAGGGCGGCACGCAAACCATCTGGGCGGACAACACCGTCATGGCGATTGGCAGCCGGCCGCGCTACCTGCCGCATATCCCGATCGACGAAAAGATCATTCTCACCAGCGACGGGGTCACCAGCTTGACCGATTTCCCCAAGAGCATCGTGATCTTGGGCGCAGGCGTGATCGGTTGTGAATTTGCCACCATCTTTTCCAACTTTGGCAAAACCAAGGTGTTCTTAATCGACAAGGAAGAGCGTATCTTGCCGTTTGAGGACGAGGACATTTCGCGTGCCGTCGGTGCCAACATGGAGAGCAACGGCGCGGTGATTCACCATGGCGCTTCGCTGGAAAAAATGAGCATCGTCAACGGCCAAGTGGAGTACGTGCTCAATTACAAAGACGGCCGCCGCGAAACCCACACGGTGGAAAAAGCCCTGATTTCGGTCGGCCGCGTCGCCAACAGTGAAAACCTGAACCTGCAAGCCGCAGGCGTGGTGCTCAACGACAAGGGCAATATCGACGACGAGCACACCCGCTCCAACGTGCCGCACATTTACGCGGTGGGCGATTTCACCGCCGATATTTCTTTGGTGAACGTGGGCGAACTCGAAGGCCGCCATGCGGTGGAGCGCATGTTTGGCACACCGCAGCGCCAGTTGGTCTACGAGAACATTTCCACCATCATGTTTTTGAACCCCGAGGTAGCCTCGGTGGGTTTGAACGAAACGCAGGCGCGCAAGCAGAAAATCCCCTACCGCATCGCGGTCATGCATTACCGCTATGTGAGCCGTGCGATTGCCATGAGCAAGGTCGATGGCTTCTTCAAAATCCTGGTCTCTGACGACGACGAGATGAAGATTTTGGGCATGCGTGTGATGGGCAGTCATGCGTCGAGCACCATCATGGCGGTGGCCTTGATGATCTCCATGGACATTGGCATCGAGCATTTGGCCGAGCTGATCTTCCCGCACCCGTCCATCCCGGAGGGCATTCAAGAATGCGCCCGCATGCTGATGGGCAACTCGATTGTGAAGCCAGAGGTGTTCAATTTGGATGTTCGCTGCTACCGGGTTGACGCCACTGGGCGGATAGAAAATAGGTAATTTGCGAGCCTGAGTGCCCGCAGGTGACCCCAAAGGCGGTGCAAGTCACTAAAATCAGGTCTCTTATCCCAGATTGATTTCCCCCACCATGACCCAAGTCACCAATACCGTGCGCTTTGTGCTCGACGGCCGCATCGTCGAAGCCCAAGGCGAGCGCCGCACCACCACTGTTCTGGACTATTTGCGTGAGCAACTGCACCGCACCGGTACCAAGGAGGGTTGCGCCGAAGGCGATTGCGGCGCCTGCGTGGTGATGGTGGGCGAGTTGAACCCAGCGGGTACGGGCGTGGACTATGTGCCGGTGAACAGCTGCATTCAGTTGCTGCCTTCGCTGGACGGTAAATCGGTCAAAACCATCGAGAGCCTGAAAAAAGCCGATGGCGCGCTGCACCCGGTGCAAGACGAGATGATCAAGTGCCATGGCTCACAGTGTGGCTTTTGCACCCCGGGCATCGTGATGAGCTTGGTCAACCTGGTGCAGGTGGTCCCCCAACCCAGCCGCCAGCAAATCACCGACTCGCTCAGCGGCAACCTGTGCCGCTGCACCGGTTACACCCCGATCATCGACGCGACCTTCAAGGCGGTGGAAAAAAAGTCCGAGCTCAAAATCGACGACCGCGCCGATCTGCCCTTGCTCCAGGAAATCCAACGTGCCAGCACCCCGACCTTGACCTTGGACGGTGACATCATCGTGCAGCCGGTGGTGCGCACCAAAAAAGGCAATGAGTTTGTCTCGCCCGCCACCATCGCCGAAGTGGCCGACTACCTGCTCAAGAACCCGACCACCACCTTGCTCGCCGGCAGCACCGAAATCGGTTTGCAAGTGAACAAGCAGTTCGTGCGCCCGCAACACATCATGTATCTGGGCAATGTGGCCGAGCTGCGCCAAGTGAAAGAAATCGCCACCACCTGGCGCATGGGCGCGATGGTGTCGCTGGCCACCACCGAGACTTTGTTGGCCCAGGCCTACCCTGACTTTGTGGAAGTGCTTCGCCGCTTTGGCTCGCCGCCCATCCGATCCACCGCCACGTTGGCCGGCAACATCGCCAACGGCTCGCCGATTGGCGACTCCATGCCGTGTTTGATGGCCTTGGGTGCCAAGCTGGTGCTGCGCCGGGGCGACAAAACGCGTACCGTGTTGCTGGAGAACTTCTACACCGGCATGAAGCAAAATGTGCTGGTGGCGGGTGAGTTCATCGAGGCCATCGAGTTGCCCAAACCCGTGACCGGCCAAGTGTTTCGGGCGCACAAAGTGAGCAAGCGTTTTGAACAAGACATTTCGGCCACTTGCGCGGCCATCAGCTACCAGCTCCAAGGCGGCAAACTCAGCGGCGTGAAACTGGCCTACAACGGCCTGTCACCTTCGCCTTGCCGCGCCCCCAAGTTGGAAGCCGTGCTCGAAGGCAAAGCTCCGAGCGATGTGAAAGCATCTGAGTTGGACGCCGCCATCACCGCCAGCTTCACCGCGCGTGACGGCTTGCGCGCGACCTGGGCTTACCGCGCCTTGGTGGCACGCAACCTGGTGCTCGATTTCATTGAAGAACAAACGAAAGAGGTGGCTTGAATGAACGCTCCGACCGCGCTTAAAAATCTCTTGCCCGCCTCGGGCGTTCAGCAGGGCACCGACATCATTCACGAGTCGGCGCATTTGCACGTCACCGGCAGCGCCACTTACACCGATGACATTCCCGAGTTGGCGGGCACCTTGTATGCCGCACTCATTTTGTCGCCGGTGGCGCATGGCGAGTTGATCGGCGACGGCATCGACCGCGCCGCCATCTTGCAAGAGCACGGCGTGGTCGCGGTGTACACCGCCAAAGACATACCGGGCGAGAACAACTGCGGCCCCATCAACCACGACGATCCGTTTTTGGCGGTCGGCAAGGTCGAGTTCATTGGCCAGGCCGTGGCCGTGGTGGTGGCGCGCAATATGCTCTATGCCCGCGAAGCCGCGCACAAAGCCCAAGTGCAGGTGAAAGAGCTGACGCCGATCTTGACCATCGACGAAGCCATGGCCGCGCAAAGCTTTGTCATGCCCGCCAAAGGCATCACCCGGGGCGACGCTGCCGCCGCCATGGCCGCAGCGCCGCACCGCCTCAAAGGCAGTACCGAGACCGGCCAGCAAGAGCAGTTTTACCTCGAGGGTCAAATCACGTATGCGGTGCCGCGCGAAGACGGGCAGATGACGCTGTACTCGTCGACCCAGCACCCTGATGGCAATCAGCGCGAAGCTGCAGCCGCGCTGAATCTCAACACCAATGATGTGGAAGTGATTTGCCGCCGCATGGGCGGTGCGTTTGGCGGCAAAGAGGGCAATGCCAGCATCTTCAGCCAAAGCGCTGCGCTGGCCGCGTTCTTGTTGCAAAAGCCGGTCAAGCTGCGGGTGAACCGCGACGACGACATGACCATCACGGGCAAGCGCCATGACTTTCGCATCGACTACGAGGTGGGCTATGACGACGAAGGCCGCATCTTGGGCGCCAACATCGCGCTCATGTCGCGTTGTGGTTACAGCACCGACTATTCGGGCCCGGTGAACGACCGTGCGTGTTTGCACATCGATAACTGCTACTACATCCCGAACCTGCAACTGATCAGCCACCGCTGCAAAACCAACACCCAAAGCGCCACCGCTTTCCGCGGTTTTGGCGGGCCGCAGGGTATGTTTGGCATTGAGACGGTGATCGAGCAAATCGCCAACAGCCTGGGCAAAGACCCGCTGGCCGTGCGCAAGCTCAACCTGTACCAAGACCCTGCCATCTCAGGCAACCCGGCCACCATGACGACGCAGTACAACCAGTTGATCGAAGACTGGGTGGGCGACAAGGTGGTGAACCAGGTTGAGGCCGAATCCCAATACTGGGCGCGCCGCGAAGCGGTCAACGCCTTCAATCAAGCCAACACCAAGCGCAAGCGTGGCCTGGCATTGGTGCCACTGAAATTCGGCATCAGCTTCACTGCCACCATGCTGAACCAGGGCGGCGCGCTGCTCAACATTTACATGGACGGCTCGGTCAGCGTGAATCACGGTGGCACCGAAATGGGCCAGGGCTTGAACACCAAGATGGCCCAGGTCTGCGCCGACGGTTTGGGCATCTCCACCAAGCGGGTGCGGGTGACCGGCACCGACACGCAAAAAGTGCCCAATGCTTCAGCCACCTCGGCGTCCAGCGGTGCCGACATCAACGGCGCGGCCATCATGAACGCCACGCAGCAAATGCGCGAGCGCTTGAAGCCCGTGGCCGCAGGCCTGTTGGGTTGCGACGCAATTGAAGTGAGCTTCGCCAATGACCAAGCCCATGGCGGCGGCAAGTCGGTTGATTGGACAGTCTTGGCCAAACAAGCGTGGCTCGAGCGCGTCGGCCTGAGCGTCACCGGCTTTTACATGACGCCTGAAATCAAATACGACTTCACCACCTTGAACGGCCGTGCCTTTTATTACTACTGCTACGGCGCTGCGGTGAGCGAGGTGGAGATCGACACCCGCACCGGCGAGTGGTGGCTCAAGGCAGTGGACATCGTGCACGATGCGGGCCAAAGCATCAACCCGGCGATCGACAAAGGCCAAATCGAAGGCGCTTACGTGCAAGGCATGGGCTGGCTCACCATGGAAGAATGCATTTGGGACAAAAAAGGCAAACTGCTGACCCATGGCCCCAGCACTTACAAAATCCCGGTGGCCGGCGATGTGCCAGAGCACTTGAAGATCAGCTTGTTTGAGAACCACAACCTCAAACCCACGCCTTTCCAAAGCAAGGCCGTGGGCGAGCCGCCCTTGATGCTGGCCCTGTCCAGTTACTTCGCTTTGCGTGACGCGGTCAGTGCCAGTGCCAACCACCAGACCGTGGTGCACATGAACGCCCCGGCCACGCCCGAGCGGATTTTGCTGGCCTGCGAAAAAGCCAAATCTGCGGCCGGCTTGTGATGCCGCCCCGCGCGGCCATCGCCGCGCTGATTTTCGACCTGGACGGCACGCTGGTGGACAGCGAAGGTCCAGGCTTGCAGGTTTTGCATGACATGGGCTTGGCCTTGGGCGCGCCTTGGCGGCGCGACAACATGCACGCGCAGTTTGGCGGCGTGCCCATGGCGCAATGCGTGGCCGAGTTGGCGCGCCATATCGCGCCCCAGCATCAGCCCTTGGACCAGGCGCAATTTGTCAAAGACCTGCGCGCTAATATGGCCCTGCGCTTTCGGCAAGACCTGAAAGAAATCCCGGGTGCCACCGCTTTGCTCCAAGCCCTGCAAACCCATGATCTGCTTTTTGCCATCGGCACCAACGGCCCACGTGAAAAAGCCGAGCTCACCTTGGGCTTGACCGGGCTGCGCCCCTACTTTGGCGAGCGATTGTTTTGCGCTCCCGAGGTGGGCAGCTTCAAACCCGCGCCGGGCTTGTTCTTGCACGTGGCCGCCGCTTTGGGCTGCGCGCCGCAGCGCTGTGCGGTGGTCGAAGACAGCTTGCCTGGGCTGCAAGCTGGGCTGGCTGCCGGCATGCAAGTTTTCAGCCTGCACCCGAGAGCGGGACTGCCTGTCGAGGTGGCGCAGCAAGTGCATTTCATCGACGGTCTGGCGCAATTGCAATCTTGGCTGACTTGATGACGCCTACCCATGACGCTCCTGATTCCGATGCACCCTTTTGACCAAGCCATCCGGCTCCAGCCTCTTGCGGTTGGGGCTTACCAAGCCGAAACCTCGCCCGCCTACGCCAACATGGTCGGCCCCTTTGGCGGCGTGACCTGCGCGGTACTGCTCAACGCGGCGCTGCAGCACCCCGACAAACTGGGCCAACCCGTGGCCTTGACGGTGAACTTTGCTGCGCCCATAGCCGATGGCGACTACACCGTCACCGCCCGCGCCGCCCGCACCAACCGCTCGACCCAGCACTGGGTGATCGAGGCCAGCCAGGCCAGTGGGGTGGTGGCCTTGGCCACAGCGGTGTTTGCCACGCGCCGCCCCACCTGGTCGGCCGCTGAAGCCCAAGCACCCCAAGGTGTGCCTGCGCCAGACAGCCTGGTGCGCATGCGCAGTGAGCAACGGCCACCTTGGGTCAAACACTACGACATGCGCTTTACCGAGGGGGATGTGTTCAGCGGTTTCGACGGCCAAGCGCAAGCCGATTCACGCTCGTGTCAATGGTTGCGTGACGACCCACCTCGCCCGTTGGACTTTGCGGCGCTCGCGGCCATCAGTGATTGTTTTTTTCCACGTATTTTTTTGCGTCGCCGACGCGTGGCACCGATCGGTACCGTGTCCATCACCACCTACTTTCACGCCGACGAAGCGGCATTGGCCGCACAGGGTGATCGGTAACTGTTGGGCACGGCACGCGGTCTGAAGTTTCACAACGGTTTTTTTGACCAAAGCGGCGAAATGTGGAGCCACGATGGCCACTTGCTCGCCAGCACCCACCAAACGGTGTATTTCAAAGAATGAGCTGAAGGCAGCTCAGTCCTGGCCCTCCGTCAGGGTGTCGAGTTGAAAGCGGCCGCTTTTGTGCCACAGCCACACATCGGTGTAGACCACTTTGCCCAAGCGGGTGGGCGCGGGGTAGGGCGCTGCCGAGCGCACGGTCTTTTCAATCTCCGCCATGACCTCCGGCGCATGGCTGGGGGCGCGCTGCCAGCGCGTGGCCAGCACCTGGCCTTGCCGGTCCAACTCCACGTCCAGCACGCCCACGGCGTATAGCAAGGGCGGCAAGCGTCCTTTGAAAATGCGGCTGCTGTTGAGCTGGTACAAATGCTGGGCCGCATCTTGGCGGTATTCTCGCGGCGTTTGGGCGCGCGACTGGTGCCGGGGCTCTGGTTCGCTCACGGGTGGCGGTGCGACCGGCGGTGCTTTCACAGGTGGCGCTGGGGGTGGGGGGGGTGGCGGTGTGGAACACGCCGCCAACAAAGCGGCCACCAGCGCAGCCAACCAACCCGCCAGTGAACGACCCGTGCGTTGAAGTAAGAAGAATTTCATGGTGCAGAAAAACGGTGAAAATGGACCCTGGAGGCAGAGTGCTCATTGTGGCACCACAGCCCCATTTTCGGTTTGCCGCGTTGTGAGAAAGTTAAGACGACATGGGGTTTGCTTCATTGATGGAACGGTTGCGTCGCGAACCCGCGGTCACGCTCACGGTACAACGCACACGCGGCTCGGTGCCGCGCGAGACAGGCACCTGGATGGTGGTGTTTGCCCATGGTGAATGGGGCACCATTGGCGGTGGCCATTTGGAGTTCGAGGCCATGGCCCATGCCCGCGACATGCTCCGTGGTGACGCACTGGCGCAGCCTGTGGAGCAACATTTTGTGCTGGGCCCCAGCTTGGGCCAATGCTGCGGCGGCGAGGTGGTGGTGCAACTGGCCAGAGTGACTGCGCAAGACATTCCCCGTTTGCAACAAGCCCACCAACGCCGCCTGCAGCCCCTGGCCTTGTTTGGCGGCGGCCATGTGGGCAAAGCCTTGGTGCAAGTGCTGGCACCCTTGCCGTTTGCGGTGCGCTGGATTGACAGCCGCGATGAAATATTTCCCGCCGACATCGCGCCGCAAGTGGACTGCGAACACTCCAATCCAGTGCATGCCGCGGTGGCCGATTTGGTGCCCCAGAGCGCGGTGCTCATCATGAGTTTCAGCCACGCCGAAGACCTGGACGTGGTCATGGCCTGCTTGCAGCGCCAACGTGAAACAGGCGATTTGCCCTATGTGGGGTTGATTGGCAGCGCCACCAAATGGGCCAGTTTCCGCAGCCGCTTGCGCGCACGGGGTTTTACCGAGGCCGAGTGCGACCATGTCACCAGCCCCATCGGCGTGCCCGGAATCTCCGGCAAAGAGCCCGAAGTGATCGCCGTGGCCGTGGCGGCACAACTCTTGCAAGTGATGTGGTGAAAGACGGATCAGGACCGAAGGTGCTTGCACTGTCTTCAAAATTGTATACACTTGTGCCACAGGTCGCAGCGGCGCCAGGCGGGTTTCAGCCTTGTTCGCGACCGATGGATTGCTTACAGCGCCCGCAGTGGTGAGCACTCAGGAGTTCCTCCATGGAAGCGTATTTTCTCGAATGGGCCAACCTGCTGCTCAGGTGGGTGCATGTGATCACCGTGATCGCGTGGATCGGTTCCTCGTTTTACTTTGTCTTTTTAGACAACAACCTGCTCAAACCCAATTCGCCCGACTTGCTTGAAAAAGGCGTGGACGGTGCCATGTGGGCGGTGCACGGCGGCGGTTTTTACAACCCGCAAAAATACATGGTGGCGCCGAAAAAAATCCACACCAAATTGCATTGGTTTTATTGGGAAAGCTACAGCGCTTGGCTCACTGGTTTTGCCTTGTTCACGGTTTTATACCTGTACAACGCCAGCACATTTTTGATCGACAAGTCCTTGATGGACTGGGCCCCGAGCACCGCCATTGCGGCGGCTCTGGGTTTTCTGGTGGCCTTCTGGCTCATCTATGACACCATTTGTCGTGTCTTTGGCTTTCGGCAAAACGGCGAAGGCATTGTGGCGGGCTTGATGCTGGTGGTGGTGGCTGGCGCGGCATGGTTGGCCTGCCAGTTGTTTGCCGGGCGCGCCGCGTTTTTGCTGGTGGGTGCCATGATCGCCACCGCCATGAGCGCCAATGTGTTTGTCTGGATCATCCCTGGTCAACGCAAGGTGGTGGCGGCCATGACGTCCGGCGAAAAATACGATGCCCAGTCGCTGGCGATCCACGGCAAACGCGGCAAGCAGCGCAGCGTGCACAACACCTACTTCACCTTGCCGGTGATCTTTGCGATGCTGAGCAACCACTACAGCTTTTTGTACACGCATGAGCTGCGCTGGGTGCTGCTGTTTGTGATGATGTTGGCGGGTGCCTTGATTCGCCAATTCTTTGTACAACGCCATGGCTACCACCTGGGTCGCGCGAAAAACCCTTGGCCGTTTGCGGCGGTGGGCGTGGTCTTGATCTTGGGCGTGATTGTGGCTTTGCGGCCTGCACCGCAAGCAGCCCCCCCCGCCGGATCGCCATCTTCAACGCCAGCTTCAGCCTCCGTACCTTTCAGCCAAGTGCAATCCATTTTGGCGCAGCGTTGCTACACCTGCCACGGTGCGCAAGTGCAAATGAAGAATGTGCGCTTGGATTCCGCTGAAGGCGTCAAAATGCATGCCCAAAACGTGTACCAGCAGGCGGTGGTGAGCAAGCAAATGCCGATGAACAATGCGACCGGCATCACCGAGGCTGAGCGCGCTGTGATTGCGCAGTGGTTCCAGGGCGGTGCCAAGACCGAGTAAATGGTTTGGGCGCACTGTCGCTGAAATCAAAAGCCCCAAGCACTGCTGCGCTTGGGGCTTGTTAACTTCTGAGGCGTTGCCACCCTGGTGCAGTTGCGCACCCTTGCGCTCAGTTCATCAAGCGCTTGCTATTTTGGGGTTGCGCCACTTGCCCCAGGCCCAGGTGAAGACAGGCCACAGCAAAATCACAAAGGTGCTCACCGCCAGCCACATCGCTATCGGGCGCGTGAAGAACACCAGCGGATCCCCGTCGGACTTGATCATGGAGGTGACAAAGTTCTCCTCCATCATGGTGCCCAGCACCACCCCCAAAATGGCCGGAGCCACCGGAAAGCCATTTTCTTCGAGCAGGAAGGACACCAGGCCAAAGAACAAAATCAAGGTCACGCCCCACACCGAGTTGTTGATGGAGAACGAACCGACAATGCAAAACAGCAAGATGATGGGCATCAAAATATTGCGCGGCACACGCAAAATTTTGGTCGATACCTTCACCGTCAGCCAGCCCAGCGGCACCATGATGATGTTGGCCAAAATAAAGACCAGGAAAATGGCGTAAATGTTTTCCGGGTTGTTGACGAAAATCATCGGCCCGGGGTTCATGTTTTTCAAGTACAGCACGCCAATGGCAATGGCGGTGATCGAGTCACCCGGAATGCCAAACACGATGGCCGGGATCCAAGCGCCCGCCAGGGACGAATTGTTGGCCGCGCCCGATTCCACAATACCTTCGACGTGGCCGGTGCCAAATTTCTCCGGTTCCTTGGAGAACTTCTTGCTCATCGCATAGCTGAGCCACGAGGCCATGTCGGCACCCGAACCGGGTTGAATGCCGATGATGGTGCCCAGTGCGCTGCCGCGCACCAAAGGCCAGCGGTACTTTTTCAACAAGTCCCACATGCCGGTGAAAATATTGCCAATGTTCTCCGTCGCGATCAGCGGTGGCGGGTCCAGGTTGGTGATGTAACGCAGCAACTCAGAGACCGCAAACATGCCCACCATCATCGGAATCAACTCCACCCCGCTCATGAGCTCGTTCATGCCAAAGGTAAAGCGCGGCAAGGCCGCTGGGTTTTCCAGGCCGATGCACGCAATCAACAAGCCCAGCAGCAAAGAAATACAAGCTTTCAACACACTGGTGTTGCCGATGAACACCGCACCCGCCAGCCCCAAAACGACCAGCCAGAAGTACTCGAAAGATGAAAACTTCAAAGCAATCTCAGCCAAGCCGGGTGAGAACAACACCATCACCAAGGTGCCGAACAAGCCGCCGATGGCCGAAAACACCAGGCCTGCGCCCAAAGCAATCTCGGCTTGCCCTTTGAGGGTCATTTGGTAGGCTTCATCGGTGTAGGCCGCCGACGCGGGTGTGCCCGGAATACGCAGCAGCGCCCCAGGAATATCGCCAGAGAAAATGGCCATCGCGGTGGCCGTGACGATGGCGGCAATCGCCGGCACAGGCGGCATGAAGAAGGTGATGGGCACCAACAAGGCGGTGGCCATGGTGGCACTCAAACCCGGAATCGCCCCCACGAACAAGCCAAAGATGGCAGAGCACAAAATCACCAACAACACATAAGGGTCAAAGACCAGCCAAAAGGCTTGGAGTAATACAGCAGTGGTCATCGCTTGTCCTGGCTCACCATTGGATGGGGGTCAAGATCCCCCAAGGCAAAGGCACGCGCAGCCCTTTGTAAAAAATGAAGTGAATCACAAAGCTGGAGATCAGCGCAATCGGCAAAATCAACTTGGGGCGCACTTCCAGGGCCCACATCATCACACCCACGACCACGGTGGCGCAGATCAAAAATCCCAGGCGGTCTGATAAATAAATGTAGAACAGCAGGCTGGCAATGGTGATCACAAAATTGCGCAGGTGAAACCATGACTTGACCCAGCCGCCTATCTCGACCCAGGCTTCATGCTGTTTGGCTTTCAAGCCCTTGATGATCAACAGGACCGCACACACGCCCAGCAGCACCGCCAGCAGGCCTGGAAACGCCCCAGGGCCAATGTTTTGACCGGGTATCACCGGGTACTGCATGACCGTCTGCAAAATGGTCAGGGCCAGCGCCAACAGCGCTGCCCCCATGATCGTGTCGTTGAATTTCATGGGGCTTATTTCGCCAAGCCCAGGGACTTCATGACCACGCCCATATCGGCGTCGCCCTTGGCCATGAACTGTTCAAAGCCTTTGCTGTCGGCGTAGATGGTGCCAAAACCGCGTTGTTGCATAAAGCCTTGGAATTCTTGGCCGTCGAAAATCTTTTTCATGACTGCGCCCAGTTTGGCTTGCACGTCAGCCGGCAAGCCCTTGGGGGCGGCAATGCCACGCCAAGCACCGATCGACCAATTGCTGCCAGTGGCCGATTTCAACGTCGGCGCCGCAGGAAACAGGGCCGAAGGCTGGTTGGCCATCACCGCCAAAGGGCGGGCTTTGCCGGCATCGATCAAGGCGCGTGCTTCGGGCAAGGAGCAGGTGACAAATTCAATGCCGCCCGCAGCCAGGTCGTTCATGGCTGGGGCCGCACCGTTAGACGGGACCCAAGGCACGGCCGTCACGGGGATCTTCAAATCGTTGAGCATGCCCGCCAAAGCCAAATGCCAGATACCGCCCTGGCCTGTGCCGGAGGCTTTGAATTTGCCGGGGTTGGCTTTGATGGCCGTGACCAAGTCGCCCAGATTTTTATACGGCGCATCCGCCCGCACGGTCACGCCAGCGGGGTCGATGTTCATGAGCGAAATGGGTGTGTAGTCGGCGGGTGACAGTTGCGTCAAACCGGCCCAATGCATCATCGAGATTTCCACTGTGATCATGCCAATGGTGTAACCATCCGCCGGTGCTGTGGCGATGGCCGAATGGCCCACCACGCCGTTGCCGCCGGTGCGGTTGACCACGTTCACGGGTTGGCCCATTTCCTTTTCCATCAAAGCCGCCACAATGCGCGCCGTGGCGTCGGTGCCGCCACCCGCACCCCAAGGCACGATCATGGTGATGGGACGGCTGGGAAAGCTTTGTGCCACAGCCGCTCCACACAAGCTCAGGGCTGCGACCGCAGTGGCCAGGGATTTCATCAGGTTTCGGCGAATCATCATGCTTGTCTCCTAAGGGTTTTCAATGAAAGGGTGGCCTATCTGTGGTCCACCGCGAAGGCTATTTAAAGGTGTGATCAATGCGTTTGTGGGTAATGCGCGCGACATGCACGCATCAGGATTACCCGATGCCTGGCTTGACAAGCCCTGAATTACAAGGGGCTTTGCAGCGCTTGCATGACTTGCTCACGGCTGGGGCAGCCCAAGCGCCCGCCGAACTGGGTGCATTTCAAAGAGGCCGCCATGCAGGCAAAGCGCGCTGCCGCCGCCATGTCTTGCCCCTCCACAATGGCCAAAGCCAAGGCGCCGTGAAACACATCCCCAGCGGCCAAGGTGTCGACCACCTGCACTTGGGGTGCGGGTGCGTGGGCGATGCGACCGCCTTGCACCCAGAAGTAACCCTCAGCGCCGCAGCTGGCACCGACATGTCGGCTGTGGCCCTGCGCCGCCACCTGCAGCAAGGCGGCAGGGACATCTTCAATGCCGGTGTAGACACGCAGGCCCGCATCCGAAAACACCGCGTAATCGGCCCATGGCATCAAGCGTTCCAGCACCTCTTGCGGGGCCACATCGCCGTCCACCATGGTGGCCACGCCTTGGGCGCGGGCGGCTTGCAGCGCCGCTTGCGCGCCTTCGGGCCAGCGTACATCGCAATGCAGGAGATCGGTTTGCGCCAATTCGTGCAGCGGCAACCAGTGCGGCGAGCGGTCCACCTGCGGGTCGTGAAAGGGCACCACCAAGCGTTGCCCTTGGGCATCGACGATCACCGCCGCATGCGAAGAGCGCGCCCCCGCCACCGTGTGCAGGCCCCGTGTGTCCAATCCTTCAGCGGCCAAGGCCTGGCGCATGGCCTCGGCTTCGGCATCCTGGCCCACCCGGGCCCAGACCTGGGCTTGACCCCCCAGTTTTTGAAAGGCGCAGGCGGCCGAGATGGCCATGCCATCGACCACGGTGCAGCGGTTGCGCGCCATCACCTTGGCCGGTGGGGCTTCAATCTGATCCACCTGGAAAATCGCCGTGGTGCAAATCGCACCCAAGGCCACCATGCGCGGCGTTGCGGTCATGCGCGTACTGGCTTCAAGGCGCAGCGAAGGCGCTGGCCTGCTGGGCCAAGGCGGTGATGCCGGCCCAGTCGCGGTCGTTCAGCAACTCGGGCGGCACCACCCAGGAGCCGCCCACGGTGCAGCAGTTGGGCAACTTCAAATAAGCAGGAATGTCGGGCGGGCGGATGCCGCCGGTGGGGCAAAACAGCACATCCGGAAACACGCCACGCATGTCTTGGATCCAAGCGGCGCCCATCGGGCCTTGGGCTGGAAAGTATTTGAGTTCTTTGAAACCCCAGGCGCGGGCCTGCATCACCTCGCTGGCGGTGGCCACGCCGGGTAAAAAAGGAAACTGCGCGGCTTGAATCGCCAGCGCCAATTCGGCGGTGAGGCCGGGGGAGACGCCAAACTGAGCCCCCGCTTGGCGCGCGGTGTGCACATCCTCGGCGGTCATCAAGGTACCCATGCCAATGTGGGCCTCGGGGCTGGCCTCTCGCATGGCGCGCAGGGCCGCCACGCTTTGCGGTGTGCGCATCACCACTTCAAAAACCGTGATGCCGCCGCGCACCAAGGCCTGCGCCAAGTCACCGGCCCATTGCGCATGGTGGACCGTCAAGACCGGCATCACCGGGGTGCGCTGCAAGATCTCGCGCATGTTCATTGGGGTGGTGTGCATGGGCATCTCCAAGAGGACAGCGACTCAGTTCAAGGGCTGCGGCAAAGGCACTGCCAGCTTGGCCGCCCAGGGTGCGAGCAGGGGCATGATGTTCGGGTACAGCGCCACACCGGTTTGCGTGCTTTGCGCTTTGTGCTGCAGGCCGCGTTCGCCGGGCAGGCGCACCGGCTGATCGGCGCGGGCCGGCTTGGAGGCATGGCATTGTGCGGTCACCGCGTCCATTTGGCGGTTGAAGGCGGCAGCACCCGCAAAAGCGCGTGGGTCGATGATTTGCAGATACACCGTTGCGCCCCAGCCTTCACGCGGATCGGCGCGGCCATGCCCCGCCAAGCCGCCGGTCAAGGCTTCGACCATCAAGCTCAGGCCGTAGCCCTTGTGACCGGAGTCCATGCCGCCCAGCGGCAAGATGGTGCCCTTGGGTTCGGCAAACAACACCGCCGGGTCGCAACTGGGTTGGCCGTGGCCGTCCATCACCCAGGCGGCAGGCAATAACTGCCCTTCTTTGTGCGAGCGGTTGGTCAGGCCATTGGTGGTGGCCGAAGTCGACACGTCCACCATCACCGGCCAGCCCGAGGTCGGAAAACCGACCGACACCGGGTTGGGGGTGAACACCGCATCCAGCCCGCCAAAGGGCGCGACGCTGGCCGAGTTACCGTCCGAGCAGTGCAACAGCATGACAAAGCCTTGGCGGGTGGCGCGCTCATGGTAGGCGGCCAGGCAGGCAATGTGGTGGCTGCGGCGAATCACCACGGTGCACGTGCCTTGGGTGCGGGCGCGCTGCATGGCCTCTTCCATGGCTTGCAAGACCAGCCAAGGGCCGGGCAGGCGTTGGCCGTCCCAGGTGAGGGCAGCAGGAAAGTCGGACACCACCAAGGGCGCGCCGTCTTTGCGCATCGAGCCCGATTCGATTTCGCCCAAATAAGGCCCCAGCAGCGCCAGGCCGTGGGTGGTGTGACCGAGCAAGTCGCCTTCCACCAAGACCTCGGCCACGGCCTGTGCTTTGTCCGGCGGCAAGCCGGCGGCGCGCAAAAGAGCGTGAGCGAAGGTGGTGAGATCGTGGACGGTGTAGTTCATGACCGCCATCTTAGAAACAAAGCGTCAAACCCCTGTCACGCCGCCGACTCGAACTGGTCTGGGTTTTTGCCTTTGAAGGGCGCGTAGAACGCTTTGATGGCGACCATGTCTTTTTCAATATCACCCGAGGGGTAGATGACGGGCCCCATGCCGCTGATCTTGCGCGAGTAGTCCATGTAGCCCAAGACGATGGGCACTTGGGCTTTCAAGGCGATGTAATAAAAACCGGTTTTCCAGTAACGCGTCTTGCTGCGCGTGCCCTCAGGCGGGATCACCAAATGGACCGAACCCTCGGCTTGGACCAGCGCTTGGGCACAACTGTCCACCAAGTTCGAGGCCTGCTCGCGGTTCACCGCGATGCCACCGAGCCAGCGCATCAGCGGGCCAAACGGAAAAGTAAAAATACTTTGCTTGCCCATCCAATACGCTTTGAGGTTCAGGCCAAAGGCGACCATCAACAAATAAGGCAGATCCCAGTTGCTGGTATGGGGTGCGGCGATGACCACACATTTTTCCAGGCCCGGGGGCAAACGGCCTTCCAATTGCCAGCCGGTGCGTTTGAGAAAAGCGACCGAGGCGGCGCGCAAAACAGAGTTCACGACAGGCGTGTCGAACAGGGTACGGTGCATGAAAAAGGCCGATCTGCAAATAAAAGAATTCGTTTATGCGCAGATGCCAGTGTTCATCGCCAAACGAAGCGCCCGGGGATTATGCCGTTCTGTTAACGAGGGCCCGTCTGCAAGCAAAAAAACCGCTTCCAAGCTATCCTCTGGGCAGTTCTTTCCAATGGATTGAATGACCAAACCCCTTTGAGATGCCTTTATGAAATTCGGTGTTTTTGACCATCTTGACAACAGCGGCGCTGCACTCAGCGACTTCTATGAAGAGCGGCTGCAGCTGATCGAAGCCTACGACCGTATAGGCATCCATGTGTACCTCACCGCTGAACACCATGCCACCCCCTTGGGCATGTCGCCCTCGCCCTCGGTCTTTCACGCGGCGGTGGCGCAAAGAACCAAGCGCTTGTTGTTTGGCCCCTTGGTCTACACCTTGGCGCTGTACCACCCGCTGCGCTTGGCTGAAGAAATTTGCATGCTCGACCACCTGAGCCGGGGTCGCTTCCAATTGGGCGTGGGGCGGGGCATTTCGCCTTACGAATTGGGCTACTACGGCGTCAACCCCGATGAAGCCCATGCGCGCTACCTCGAGTCTTATGAAGTGGTCATGCAGGCCTTGAAGGCAGGCCACTTGGCGACACCGGAGCTGACCTACCAGGGTAAGTTTCACCAGTTCAATGCGGTGCCCATCACCATGGCCCCTTTGCAAAGACCGCATCCCCCGCTGTGGTACGGCGTGGGCGACCCCAATGGGGTCAGCTGGTGTGTCGCCAACCGCTGCAATATTGTCGGCAATGCGCCCTTGGATCGCATCCGTGTGATCACCGACCGCTACCGCGAGGAGTGGGCGGCAGCCGGGCACAGCGCCGACCAGTTGCCCCTGATGGGCACCACCCGCCACATGGTGATCGCACCCACCGACAAAGAAGCCCATGACATCGCCCGCGCGGCCTACACCCGCTGGTACCAAAGTTTCATGTACCTGTGGGAAAAGAACGGCACCAAACCCGGCGCTTACTTCCCCTCCACTTGGGACGAATTGGTCGGCGCAGGCCGTGCGTTGGCCGGCACGCCGCAGACGGTGCGCGAGCAACTGTTGCGGCAAATTGAAGTTTCAGGCATCAACTTTGTCCTGACGCGTTTTGCCTTTGGCGATGTGGCGTTTGCCCATTCCCAACGCTCAGTCTCTTTGTTCGCCTCGGACGTCATGCCCTGGATTCTCGAGCGCACCGACGCGCTGCAAACGCATTAAGGACCCCTATGAATCCCGATCACAAACTCAAGCGCGCCATCCTTTTGAGTGTGTTGGCGGCCTTTACAGGCGCTTTGACCGCGCTGAATGCGGCGGCGCAGTCCGCCGCGCCGTGGCCGAACAAACCGGTCAGGATCATCATGCCCAGCTTGCCGGCGGGCAGCCCAGACCGGGTGACCCGCATGCTAACCGAGAAACTGTCGGTGCGTTGGGGGCAACCGGTGACGGTGGAATACAAACCCGGTGCCACCACGGTGATTGGGACGGAATATGTCGCGCGCGCACCGGCCGACGGCTACACCTTGCTCTCCACTTTC
>CANGEE010000042.1 GCA_947452635.1 Comamonadaceae bacterium
ATCTCACCGCCCGCACCCGTCGATGCGCCGGGAAAGGGCGAAATCGCGGTCGGGTGGTTGTGGGTTTCCACCTTCATCAGCACATGGTGCAGGGCTTGCTCGGCTTGGTAAGCCGCGCCCTGATCACCCGAACGCGCCACAAATCGCTCCACAGTGTGGCCTGCCATCACCGAGGCATTGTCCGAATACGCCACCACCGTGTGCTGCGGGCTGAGCTGATGGGTGTTGCGAATCATGCCAAACAAGCTTTTGTCTTGCGGCACGCCGTCGATGGTGAACTGGGCGTTGAAAATTTTGTGGCGGCAGTGCTCGCTGTTGGCTTGCGCGAACATCATCAGCTCCACATCGGTGGGGTTGCGCTGCAGATCGGTAAAAGCCTTGACCAGGTACTCGATCTCATCCTCGGCCAGGGCCAAACCCCAGTCTGTGTTGGCTGCTTCCAAAGCCTTTTTACCCATTTCAGGGCCTCCACCCAGCACATCCACGTGGGCCATGGGCGCAGGGTCCAGTGCGGTGAACAAGGCTGCCGCCTCGTCCCGGCTGGCCATGGCCGACTCGGTCATGCGGTCGTGCAGCACCGCTGCGACTTGGGCCAGTTGATCGGCGTTTAATTTGGCCGTGCCCAACAGGCCAGACTTCAAGCTCAGGCGGTATTCGGTCAGTCGCTCGATGCGGCGCACAGCAAAACCGCAGTTGCGGGCGATGTCGGTCGCCTTCGAAGCCCAAGGCGAGACGGTGCCGATGCGTGGGCTGACCACGATCACTGAACCGTCCAACGGACCTGTATACGGCTCGCCATAAGTCAACAGCGCCGCCAGTGTTTGTTTAGGCGCTGCAGCCAGTGATTGCGTGGTCGCCACCAGGTGGACAAAACGGGCGGCAAGCCCTTGGATGTGGGGCGAAATCTCGGCCAAGCGCGGCAAAATTTGGGCCAAGCGAAAGTCGCTGAGGGCGCTGGCGCCGTCGAAAGTCGTGATGTGCAGGGACACGGGGTGGCCTTGTAAAGAGACAGAAAACCATTGCGGCAGAAAAATCGCCGGGGCCGCTGACTGGGGCTGGCCGACAAAGGACCTATTTTAGCCGGGGAAACCCTGAAGCCGACCCCATCATGACCCAATGGGATAATCGGTCCATGACCATCACCATCAAAACCGCCCAAGACATTGAAGGCATGCGCGTGGCTTGCCGACTGGCGTCTGAAGTGCTTGACTACATCGAGCCGTTCATCAAACCCGGGATCACCACCAATGAGATTGACAAGCTGTGCCACGACTACATGGTCGATGTGCAGGGTTGCATCCCGGCCCCATTGAATTACGCGCCGGGCGGCTACAAGCCCTACCCCAAGTCCATCTGTACCTCCATCAACCACCAGGTCTGTCACGGCATTCCGAATGACAAACCCTTGAAAAAAGGCGACTCGCTCAATATCGACATCACCACCATCAAAGATGGCTGGCATGGGGACACCAGCCGCATGTTTTTTGTGGGCGATGCGTCAATTGCCGCTAAGCGCTTGGCCGCATTGACTTACGAGGCCATGTGGAAAGGCATTGAACAGGTCAAACCCGGCGCGCATTTGGGCGATATTGGCCACGCCATTCAAAAATTTGCCGAAGGTCATGGCTTCTCGGTGGTGCGCGAGTTTTGCGGTCACGGCATTGGCAAAGTCTTTCATGAAGAACCCCAAGTGCTGCACTACGGCAAACCCGGCACGCTGACGCAGTTGGTGCCCGGCATGGTTTTCACCATCGAACCCATGATCAATGCGGGTAAGCGCGATATCAAAGAAATGGGCGATGGTTGGACCATCGTCACCAAAGACCACTCCTTGTCTGCCCAGTGGGAACATACCGTGGTGGTGACCGAAACCGGTTATGAAGTGCTGACCCTGTCGGCCGGCAGCCCGGCGACGCCGGCCTTTATTCAGTCCTGACGGCCCACGTCATGCCCCGCACCACCGAACTGCGCGCAGCCTACAAGCGCGACAAAGCCGCCCTCTTGCAAGCCATTGCCAGCAGCGGCGCGTCTTGGCGCGGGCTGCACGGCGCCCTGGCCAAGTTGACCCGCTTGGTCGATCGCTTGCTGATCGAATTGTGGACCCAGGCGCAGCTAGAGCCCACTTGGGCCTTGGTCGCCGTGGGCGGCTATGGCCGGGGTGAGTTGTTTCCGCATTCGGATGTGGACGTGCTGGTTTTGTTGCCCGAGGGCACTTCACCTGAAAGCAACGACAGTCTCAAATCACAGCTGGAAAAATTCATTGGCAGTTGCTGGGACTGCGGCCTGGAAATCGGCTCCAGCGTGCGCACCGTGAGTGAGTGTCTGGCCGAATCGGCCAAGGACATCACGGTGCAAACCTCGCTCTTAGAAGCGCGTTGCATCACCGGACAAAAAACACTGTTTGACCAATTTGAAAAGCAATACGCCGCAGCCATGGACGCGCAGGCTTTTTATGTCGGTAAAACGCTGGAACTGCGCCAACGGCACACCAAATTCGAAGACACCCCTTACGCCCTTGAGCCCAATTGCAAAGAATCACCGGGCGGCTTGCGAGACTTGCAAATCATTTTGTGGGTGGCACGGGCTGCGGGACTGGGCAACAGCTGGGACGAATTGGCACGCAAAGGTTTGGCCACGGCGCTAGAGGCCCGTCAAATCAAGCGCAATGAAGCCTTGCTCAGCCTGATACGTGCTCGTTTGCATGTCATCTCCAAACGCCGTGAGGACCGTTTGGTGTTTGATTTGCAAACCGCAGTGGCCGAGTCCTTTGGTTTTACGGCCGATCAAACCCCAGACGGGCGCTTGGCGCAAAGGGCCAGTGAAAAGCTGATGCGCGAATACTACTGGGCCGCCAAAGCGGTCACGCAGCTGAACCAAATCTTGCTGCTGAACATTGAAGACCGTCTCAAAGCCCAACGCGGTGAAAGTACCACCGAAATGCGGCCGCTGAATGAACGGTTTTTTGAAAAATCGGGGCTGATTGAAGTCGCCAGCGATGACCTGTACCAGCGGCATCCGCATGCGATTTTGGAAACTTTTGAGCTGTACGAAAACACCGTGGGCATCAAAGGCTTGTCGGCCCGCACCTTGCGCGCTTTGTACAACGTGCGCCCGATCATGAACGGCAAGTTTCGCAGCGACCCGGTGAATCGCCAGACTTTTTTGCGCATCTTGCAGCAGCCCCAAGGCCTGACACACGCCATGCGCTTGATGAACCAGACCTCAGTCTTGGGCCGTTATTTGTGGGTGTTTCGCCGCATTGTGGGTCAGATGCAGCACGATCTGTTTCATGCTTACACGGTGGACCAGCATATTTTGATGGTCCTGCGCAATGTGCGCCGTTTTTTCATTGCCGAGCATGCCCATGAATACCCGTTTTGCTCGCAACTGGCGGCCGGCTGGGACAAGCCTTGGCTGCTGTATGTCTCCGCCCTGTTCCACGACATTGCCAAAGGCCGTGGCGGTGATCACTCCAAGCTGGGCATTGCCGAAGTGCGCACCTTTTGCCGGCAACACGGCATTGCCAAAGAAGACAGCCAACTGATCGAGTTCGTGGTGGGTGAACACCTGACGATGAGCCATGTGGCACAAAAAGAAGACCTGAGTGACCCGGATGTGATCCAAGCCTTTGCCCAGCGGGTGGTCAATGAGCGCCAGTTGACGGCTTTGTATCTGGTCACCGTGGCCGACATTCGCGGCACCAGCCCCAAAGTCTGGAACGCGTGGAAAGGCAAACTGCTCGAAGACCTGTACCGCTACACCCTGCGTGTGCTGGGCGGCCGAGCGCCTGATGCCGATGCCGAAATTGAAGCCCGCAAGAGAGAAGCCCTGGTTGAGCTGGCGCTGCATGCCCAGCCGCATGAAGGCCACAAAGCCCTGTGGGACACGCTGGACGTGGGTTATTTCATGCGCCACGACGCCAGCGACATAGCTTGGCACGCCAGGCAATTGGGACGTCATGTGCCCTTGCGTTTGCCCCAAGACGAGGTGTTGTCAGTCCAAAGCACCATCGTGCGTGCGCGCATGTCACCGTTGGGTGAAGGCATGCAGGTGCTTGTTTACACCCCCGATCAGGCCGATTTGTTTGCCCGCATTTGCGGTTATTTTGACCAAACAGGTTTGAGTATTTTGGACGCCAAGGTGCATACCGCCCACAATGGTTATGCGCTGGACACCTTCCAGGTGATCACCTCCAGCATGTCAGAGCACTACCGGGAACTGATCTCCATGGTCGAGTCCGAGTTGGCGCAGACGGTGCAGAACCAAGCACCTTTGCCGGCACCTTCCAAAGGGCGTGTTTCTCGCCGGGTCAAGAGCTTTCCGATTCAGCCGCGGGTCCGACTCGAGCCGGACGAGAAAGCGCAAAAATGGTTGCTCAGTATTTCCGCCAGTGACCGCTTGGGCTTGCTCTACAGCGTGGCCAATGTGCTGGCGAAACATGGCATCAATTTGCAACTGGCCAAAATCAGCACCCTGGGTGAACGGGTGGAAGACACCTTTTTGATCAGCGGCCCCGCTTTGCAACAGAACAAAGCGCAGATCGAGATCGAGACCGAGTTGCTGCAGGTGTTGCAGTCGGCCTGAATCAAAACTGCAGAATTCAGAACTGCAAGACTTCAGAGATGGGGTCATCATGCCGGGGCATTTGACCTGGCAAGGCTGCAGACACTGGAATGCGCGCACCTTGCACGACGAACATAGGCAGATGACTCAGAGGGCATTCGATGGTGTGCACCTGACCCGCCTCCAACCTGGCCCCTGAGTGAAAGTCAATCCAAGCCAGTCCGCCCGCCAAGGCAGGCAGATACAGCGCTTTTCGCGTTTGACCCTGCACCACCACGGGCGAGACCAAGATCGATTCACCCAGCATGAACTCGTCTGCATCGTCCAGGCAACGCGCATCCTGCGGGAAGTTAAAAAAGGTGGGCCGGATGATAGGCAAATGCTGCAGGCTGGCCTGCTCAAAGCATTGCCAAAGATAAGGCATCAAACGGTAGCGCAGGCCAATGGCTTGGCGCACGCCATCGGTGACCTCAGGGTGCATCCAAGGCAGGTTGCTGGCACCACCGTCTTTCCAAGAGTTCATCACCATGCGCGGGTTCAAGCAACAGGCTTGCACCCAGCGCAAAAACAACTCAGGTTCTGGCAAGGGACCATAAAAGCCGCCCACATCGTGGCCCACATTGAACATGCCTGACAGGCTCATTTGCAGCCCGGTGCGCAAGTTCCATTTGAGCGTTTCCCAGCTGGTGGTGTTGTCGCCCGACCAGGTTTGTGCATAACGCTGCAGCCCCGGCGGGCCGGCGCGGGTGACGGTGAACACCGGCTCGCTGCTGTGCGCTTGCTGCGCCTCAAAAGTGGCCCGCGTCATCAGCAAAGCGTGCAAAGGTCGGCTGCGGTGAATGGGCAGCTGCGTGCCTTCGCTCCAGGCGTCTTCATGTTGCAGCGCGTACTCGTTGTTGTCGTTCCAACCCGCATCAATGCCGTAGGCCAACACCTGGGCTTTCAATTGCGACTGCCACCACGCCACCGTGGCGGGTCGGGTGAAATCCAAATGAGCGCCCTGCCCGTCCCAAAACGGCTCTACCACCGGGGTGTGGGTGCCGCGCTCGCGCACGAAAGCGCCTTCATGAACCAAGGTGGCGTAGGCCGGGTGATCGTCGAGCAGGCAGGGTTTGATATTGGCCACCAAGCGCATGCCCTGGGCTTGGAACTTGGCGTTCAGCGTTTTGGGGTCTGGGAACTTGTTGTGGTTCCATGTGAACACATAGCGCTGCTTGCCCCGGCTGGAATAGCCCGAGCCGTAATGGAAGGCCGAAATCGGGATGTGCTGGCGTTGGCACTCGTCAATGAACCGGTCCAGTTGCTGCTGCGCGTCCGGGGCATCGGCCAAGCCCATGGCGGTTTGCGCATAACCCAGGCTCCAACGCGGTGGCAAATGGGTGCCGCCTGTCAAAGCCACGAACTGCGCCACCACCTCTGCGGGGGATGAACCCACCATCAAATACATGTCCAGGTCGCCGTCATCGATGTCCACCGAGCGGAAAAAACCATGGTAGTTGTCGTGCTCGCAGCCCAAGTCAAACGTGCATGCGGCCAAGGTGTCGTAATACACGCCGTACCAAAGACCTTGCATGGTGCGCACCATGACAAAGGGCCAGTGCTTGTACAGGGGGTCGCCGGTTTGCGGGTCATAGCCCAATGAGTCCTGGCCCAAGCAACGCAGCCGCCGACCGGCCAAATTCAAAGGGCCAGTTTTGTCACCCAAACCATAGAAATGCTCGCCCGGCGTGCGCACCACGCTGTGGCGCACCAACTGGGTTCTGCGTTCATTCAAATAAGCACTGGTCGGCCGGTCCAGCATCAAGGTGTGGCCAGAGCGCGCATCTTGCCAATGCAATTGCGTCACCTTCTGCGGGCCACCCACCAAGTGCACAGCCAAACGGCTGCTGCTGACAACGGCTTGACCCTGCGGGTCTTGGGTGTGGGTCAAGGCCGGGCGCGTAAATCCCGCCAGACTGGCGCGGGGGCGTCCGCTCCAGGGTACATCCTGACCGGGCACGGGGGCGATGGCCCAGGTGTGTGGCTCGCGAAAACCGTCTTGAGGTTTCAATGTGATGCGGGCCAGGGTCTCGGTCAAAAAAGACACTTGCAAGGCACCGCCGCCTGTGACCTGGGCGGTTGCATCGACATGGTCTCTGTCGGGCGCTTGTATGGCTTCGTGAATCTGCCAGTGGTGGATGTGCAAAGGGGTCATGCAACGACACCGCCTAAACGCTGGCCTTGGACATCGAAAGCGTGGGCCTGCCCGGGCTTGACTTGCAATGACAGAGCGTCGCCGACTTGGATGGGCGGCGCGCCCTCCCACAGCACTTCGATCCGGGTATGGCAGGGCAAATGCCCTTGCACCAGTTGCTGGCCACCCAAATACTCCACCGACTGAACCGTCATGGTCCAGGCAGCTTGTGTGCTGGCGCGCTCCCAATGCTCTGGGCGCACACCTACCGTGTGGGTGCCTGGCGGCCACACAGGCGCTTGTTCGGCTGTTGACGTTGAAGCCTCAGGCCAAGACGAAACCGGGATGAAGTTCATGCGCGGGCTGCCGATGAAACCGGCGACAAAAGTATTGGCGGGCTGGGTGTACAGCATTTGCGGCGTGCCCACCTGCTCAATGCGGCCGCCGCGCAACACCACAATTTTGTCAGCCATGCTCATGGCCTCGACTTGGTCGTGGGTGACGTAAATCATGGTCGAGCCCAGACGGCGGTGCAACTCACGCAACTCGGCGCGCATGGACACGCGCAGCTCGGCATCCAAGTTGGACAGCGGCTCGTCAAACAAAAACAGTTTCGGCGCGCGCACAATGGCGCGGCCAATCGCCACCCGTTGACGCTGCCCGCCGGACAGTTGCGTGGGGCGGCGCTCGAGCAAGGCCTCCAGCTTCAAGATGGCTGCAGCCTCGCCCACTTTGCGCGCAATCTCCGACTTGGACTCGCCGATGTTTTCCAAGCCGAACGCCATATTGGCGTACACGCTCATGTGCGGGTACAGCGCATAGGACTGAAACACCATGGCGCAGCCCCGGTCGGCCGCGCTGACTTCGTTCACCCGCTGCCCACTGATCCACACATCGCCCGAGGTGGGCGAATCGAGTCCGGCAATCATGCGCAGCAAGGTCGATTTGCCGCAGCCCGAAGGCCCCACCAGCACCACAAACTCACCGGCATGCACATCGAGATCGACGCCATGAATGACCGGGGTCTGGTCAAACGATTTTTCGATGCCACGCAGTTTCAAGATAGACACAGTGATCGATTCCAAAGGGGTTCAGACAGAGGGTTCAGCCAGAGATTTACTTCACACCGGCACTGGCAATGCCGGTGGTGATGTGGCGTTGCAAAAAGGCAAACACCAGCGTGATCGGCAGCAAGGTGATCACCGTCATGGCCAACAGGTAATGCCACTGGGTATTGAGTTCCCCCTGGAAGGCATTGAGGGCCAATTGCAAGGTGAAAAACTCGTTGCGCGACAAGACGATCAAGGGCAGTAAAAAATCATTCCAGCGCCACATGACCGAGAAGATGGCCAACACCGCCAAAGCAGGCGCCGACAAGGGCAAGACGATGCGCCAGTAAATGCGCCATTCGCTGGCGTGGTCCATGCGGGCCGCTTCCAGCAATTCGTCGGGGATGGTGAGCATGTACTGGCGCAGCAAAAACACGCCTGTGGGCGTGGCCACCGCAGGCAAGATCACGCCCCACAAAGAGTTGAGCAGGCCCACGCCGTTGATCACCAAAAACACCGGCACCAAGATGATGGTGGGCGGAATCATCAAGGTGGAGATGATCAGCAAAAACACCGCCTTGCGCCCCTTGAACTGGTACTTAGACAGCGCAAAAGCCGCCATGGAGTTGAACAACAAGGTCAAGAGCGTGGCCACCACCGTGATGAACACGCTGTTCCACAGGTAGCGGCCAAAGGTGAATTGGTGAAACAAGTCGCTGTAATTGCCCCAGGCAAAAGCCAGCTCGGTGATCGGTGTGCGCTGCTGAATCGGTACTTGCACAGTCACCTCGGGGTGCGCAGGGTCGACCATGGTGGCCATGATGCCCATGCGGCTGACCTGGGCCAAAGCGCGTGGCGGTTGCCCTTCTTGCTGCACCCAAAACAAAGGCAGGGGCTTGGCCTGCCCTTCTACAGACACGCTCTTTTGGCTGTAGGGCAAAAAGGTGGGCGGGTACAGGCCCATGGCGGCTTCGGTTTTGAAAGACGACAGCACCAACCACAGCACGGGACCGAACAAAGTGATCAACCCCACCAGCAGATACAGATAACTCAGGACATCGGTCCAGTGCAGGCGCTTTCGGCCTCTGGTTTTCAGTAAAACGCCCAACAGGTTCATCGCGCTGCCTTCTCACCGGCTTGGCTGGCGCGGGTCAGGCGCAATTGCGCCAAGGTGAGCACCACCAAGAAAGCGGCCAGGGCCAAAGAAGCTGCTGCAGCCAAGCCATACAAATGAATTTGCTCGGCAAAACCCGTTTGGTAAATGAACTGCACGATGAAGGTGGTGGCCGTGCCCGGGCCGCCGCCGGTGAGCACAAACACTTCGTCAAAAATTTGCACCGCCCGGATGGCGGCCAAGACCAGCACCACAATCAAATTGGGCATCAGCATGGGCAAGGTGATGCGCGTCAAGGTGCGCCAGGGGCTGGCACGGTCCATTTGCGCCGCCTCGTACAAGTCTTTGGGAATGGCCTGTAAGCCCGCCAGCAAAATCAAGGTGTAAAAGCCCATGTGTGCCCAGATTGAGACAAACACGGTCCAGAAAAAAGCCCAGGAGGCATCGGTCAACCACTCGACCGGCGCCAGCGCCAAGGCCGCCAGGCCGGCGTTGAAAGCGCCTTGGCTTTGCAGCAACCATTTCCAGATCAAAGCTACTACCACGGGTGACAACAACACCGGGTAGAAAAACACGCCTCGCCAAAAGCCGCGCCCGGCGATGTTGCGGTTCAGCACCAAGGCGGTGACCAGCGAGAACAACACCATCAAACCCACCTGCAGCAAAGTGAATTTGAGGGTATTGAACAAGGCCCGCCAAAACACGTCTTTGCGGCAAGTGGACAGGTCCAGGTAGTTGCCGCATTCGAGCAGTATTTGGAAATTCTCCAGTCCGGTGAAGGGACGCTCGGTGGGCATCAAATTCACGCCACCAGTACTGGCATAGACAAAATTGATGACGATGGGCAAGAAGGTGAAGACACCAAACACCAGCAAATTCGGTCCGACAAACAGCCATGCCAGACGCTCACGCCCCAAGCGCTGCTGGGCCCAGCGGAACGAGGGCTCGAACCAATTGAAGACAAAAGCAAAAAAGCGCACGCGTTATCACTGACCGGAAAGGGCGAGGCTGAAGAGCCCCAAAAAGAGGGGCTTGCACCGTCAAGTGCAAGCCCAGTGAGATCAGGCGAAGATCACTTTTGCGCTTGTTTGATCGCGTCTTGCATATCGGCGTTGATCTTGGTGATGGCTTCGTCGGTGCTCATTTCACCCACCAGTGCCTGCGTCACGCGCGCTACCGTGGGCAGCATGATGGCGCGGTTGAACTTGTAACCTTGGAACTGGTAAGCCAAGGGTGACAAGCTGGCCACCCCATTGCTGTAAACACCCAAAGCCGCTTTGGCACCTGGCTGCGCACCCGCATAGTTGATGCCTTTTTTGGCCAAGCCCGCATGGGCGGGGATGTTGTTGGTGCGGGCGGTGAAATCACCGTACACCGCCTCAGAGGCCAAGAAGTCCAAAAACGCGCCCACTTCTTTGGGGTTCTTGCTGGTTTTCAAAGCCACCCAGGCGGCGCCGCCAGGAATGCCGGTACACGCTGCAGGGCCGCAAGGGTTGGGCGCTGCGACCCAGTCAAACTTGGTGCCCACGTCTTTTTGCAAGCGGTTGATTTGCCAGCTGCCAGACAACACCATCACCACGTTGCCGTTGATGAATTCGCCAATCGAATCCGCATAGGTGGAGCCGCCCGAACCGGCCCAGACCTCACGCAACATGGCCCCGTCTTTGTGCCAGGCCACAAACTTGTTCACCGTGGCTTTGTAGCCGTCATCGATGACCGGATTGCCTTGGGCATCGAAAATTTTGGCACCGTAACTGATGGCCGGACCCGCGAAGCGATGGCCGGAACGGTCCCAGGCCAGCGCGGCCTTGGTTTGCGTGGCTTTGGCGACCTTGCGTGAGGCATCGACCCACTCTTCCCAAGTCGCCTTAGGGCCTGGCAAAGCGATCTTGGCTTGCTCAAACAAGGTTTTGTTGACGTAAGGCCCGGTCATGGTCAGCTGCGACATAAAGCCATACAGCCCTTTGGCGGCAGGGTCTGGGCGCAGCCAAGGCGCGGTGGCACCAAACTGCGTGTCCCAGTAACGGCGGTCTTTCACATGCGCAGAAATGTCCAGGTAGTATTTGGACAGGCCGCCCAAGTCGGTCACGCGGGCAATATCAGGCCCCTGCCCTGCAGCCAGTTGCACCGGCAACTGCTCCACAATGGTTTTGTAAGGCACGGTGTCCACCACCACTTTGACGCCAGGGTTCAAAACCTCAAATTTTTTCGCCGCTTCGGCCGTGACTTCGCATTCGATGCCATCTTGGTAGCACATGACTCGGATTTCATTGGCCCAAGCGCCCGAGCCGGCCAGACTCCCCAAAGCGGCCAGCGCCCAAGCGGTAGAAAGTTTTGCGTTTGCGTACATGATGTCTCCAGTTCATCTGCCGTTGAATATAGTTCAATTTCATAATCAGCCCACTATGGTTTGTACGAATGATGAATGACTTTGCCCGTTCCCCTGGCGTCTGCGACGAGGCGCGCGCTTACATCCAGGCGCTGTACGGCGACATGCCGCCTGCGCCCCAAGGCGTGGTGACGACTTTGGTGCACACGCTCACCAGCCCCACACACCTTTTGGAAATTTGGCAGGTTGACCTGATGGAGCCCCTGGAAATGACCTGGCATCTGACGCTGCACCAACCCTTGACTTCGGGGGACCGGGGTGTTGCGGTGTTGCTCAGTCCCGATGGGTGCTGGCCGCATGTCGTTAACGCCGCCGCCATGGCTGCGGTGACGGCGCAAGAGGTGTGCCTGGCGCATTTTGACCGCTTGCTGTTCGCCCATGACCGCCCCGACGCTCAAAGTGGGGGCGCCGTGCACGCGCATTGGCCAAAGCGTCCATTCAGCGCCCTTTCGGCATGGGCTTGGGGGCTTTTGGCCAATGCGCAAGCGCTCAGGCAAATTCAGAGTGACAAGGCATTCAAGTTGGGGATCATGGGGCATTCACGCGGCGGTAAAGCGGCCCTCTTGGCGGGGGCACTGGCCCCCGATGTGGCTTTGACCGTGGCACACAATACTGGCTGCGCCGGAGCTGCCTCGTTTCAGTTCAATGACGGGCATTCGGAGACACTCACCGCGCTGCAAGCGCAATTTCCGCATTGGCTCAGTCCCGCTTGCAAACAAGCCCCTGTGCGAGCGCAGATTGAAGCCCTGGACAACCGGGCCTTGCTCGAATGTTTGACGGGCCGCCACCTGTGCGTGATGCAGGCCGACGACGACCTGTGGGCCAACCCCCAAGGCACACGCCACGCCGTTGCGCGCTTGCAATCGCATTGGGACGCCTTGGGCCTGGGCGCGAAGCTGCACCATTTCACCCGTGATGGTGGGCATGCCGTGACCGCGCTGGATTGGTCGCGGGCAGCGCAGACCTTGGCGCAGATCTAGAACTGACGCGCTTGCGCCATCAGCTTTTGCGACGCGGTGGCAGTCCGGTGTGTTGCGTCAGCAGCTGGCCCGGGCGCGGCTGCCCCCCTTTTTTGACGCCCGTCTTGGGCACGGCCACCGATGTGGTGTTGGGCGTGCTGTTTTTGCGGCGGGCGCTTTGGTAGCCGCTTTCGGCCAACGGTTGCCAAGAAGGAATCAAATGGTGTTTGCCGTTGCCGATCAAGTCGGCGCGGCCCATGGTTTTCAAGGCCTCGCGCAGCAGCGGCCAGTTGTTGGCATCGTGGTAGCGCAAAAAGGCTTTGTGCAGGCGACGGCGTTTTTCGCCTTTGACCACATCCACCTTTTCACTGTCGCGGCTGATTTTGCGCAGCGGGTTGCGCAGGGTGTGGTACATGGCCGTGGCCGAGGCCATGGGGCTGGGGTAGAAGGTTTGCACCTGGTCGGCGCGAAAGCCGTTTTTCTTCAGCCACACAGCCAAGTTCATCATGTCTTCGTCGCTGGTGCCGGGGTGGGCGGCGATGAAGTAAGGCACCAAGAATTGTTTTTTGCCCGCCTCGGCACTGAACTTGTCGAACATGCTTTTGAAGCGGTCGTAAGTGCCGATGCCGGGCTTCATCATTTTGTCCAGCGGGCCGGTTTCGGTGTGCTCGGGCGCGATCTTCAAATAGCCGCCCACATGGTGGGTCACCAGTTCCTTCACGTATTCGGGAGACTGCACCGCCAAGTCGTAGCGCAGGCCGGAGCCGATCAAGATTTTCTTCACGCCCTTCAAGGCCCGGGCGCGGCGGTACATCTTGATCAGCGGATCGTGGTTGGTGGTGAGGTTCTGGCAAATACCGGGGAACACACAGCTGGGCTTGCGGCATGCCGCCTCAATCGCCGGAGTCTTGCAGCCCAGACGGTACATATTGGCGGTGGGGCCGCCCAGGTCCGAAATCACGCCGGTGAAGCCTTTGACCTTGTCGCGGATGTCCTCGATTTCTTTGATCACCGACTCTTCGCTGCGGCTTTGGATGATGCGGCCTTCGTGCTCGGTGATGGAGCAAAAAGTGCAGCCGCCAAAGCAGCCACGCATGATGTTGACCGAAAAGCGGATCATCTCCCAGGCGGGGATTTTGGTGGCACCGTCATGGCTGCCCTGCGCATCAGCGTAAATCGGGTGTGGGCTGCGGGCGTAAGGCAGGTCGAACACCAGGTCCATCTCGGCCGTCGTCAAGGGAATCGGCGGCGGGTTGATCCACACATCACGCGCGGTACTGCCCTCACCATGGGCTTGCACCAAACACCGGGCGTTGCCGGGGTTGGTTTCCAGGTGCAAAACGCGGTTGGCATGGGCGTACAGCACCGCGTCACTTTTGACTTGCTCGTAACTGGGCAAGCGGATCACGCTCAGGTCGCGTGGCGGCACTTTGTGCAGGCCTTTGCCGCGCAGACCGTCCCGCTCCAGGGTGGGCAAAGCCGGATTGGCGAAAAACTGCAGCGGCTTGAGGGCGGCATTGGCAGGGGAATCTGCACGGGTACCTGTGCTGGCAACGGCGATGGCCTTGAGGCCTGCTGCGGCACTGGCATCCAAACGGGCATCGATGCTGGCACCGCCATTGGCCGTTTTGGGGGCATTGACGTTGTGACCATCGGCCACGGCCTGGGCTTCATCCTCGCGGGCACAAGTCGCACCCTGCTCGCGTGCCTGATCAGAGATCATCAAATACGGGTTGATGTGGGCTTCTACATGCCCTGGGGTGTCGACCGCAGTGGAGTCAATCTCAAACCAGCCTGGCGGTGTTTCGCGGCGCACAAAGGCGGTGCCACGCACGTCGGTGATGTTTTGCACCGGCTCACGCGCAGCCAAGCGGTGCGCGATTTCCACGATGGCGCGCTCGGCGTTGCCGTAAAGCAGCAAGTCGCATTTGCTGTCGACCACCACCGAACGGCGCACTTTGTCGGACCAGTAGTCGTAATGGGCAATGCGGCGCAGCGAACCTTCGATACCGCCCAAGACAATCGGCACCTCGGGGTAGGCTTCGCGGCAGCGTTGGCTGTACACCAAGGCGGCGCGGTCGGGGCGCTTGCCGCCCACATCGCCGGGGGTGTAGGCATCGTCGGTGCGGATTTTGCGATCGGCCGTGTAGCGGTTGATCATCGAATCCATATTGCCGGCAGTGACGCCCCAAAACAAATTGGGTTTGCCCAGCACCTTGAAGGGGTCGGCACTTTGCCAATCGGGTTGGGCAATGATGCCGACACGAAAGCCTTGGTTTTCCAGCATGCGGCCGATCACGGCCATGCCAAAGCTGGGGTGATCGACATAGGCGTCACCAGTGACGATGATGACGTCGCAGCTGTCCCAGCCCAGCTTGTCCATTTCTGCCCGGCTCATGGGCAGCATGGGTGCCGTGCCAAAGCGTGCCGCCCAATACTTGCGGTAGCTGCTCAGCGGTTTGGCGTTGCGCGGGAAAAAAGAGACGTCGGCAAAGGCGTTCATGGACTCGGGTCTGGGGATAACTCTGTAGTGTAGGGCTTGCAGCTTGGGCTTGCGAGGTGCCCGGGTATTGTGCCAACGGTGCGCCACAGTGCACGCGAGCACCTGCGCTATCCTCAGGCCATGGCTTTCTCCCTTGCTGCACCTGCGCACCATGAACTGGTGATCAAAAAAAGTCGATTCATCGCCTGTGTCGAACCGGTGGCCGGGCGCGAACAGGCGCTGGTGCGCGTGGCCCAACTCAAGGCGGCGCACCCGGACGCCGCCCATGTGTGTTGGGCCTTGTTGGCAGGCGGTCAATCTGCGGCGCATGACGACGGCGAACCGGGCGGCACCGCCGGTCGCCCCATGCTGGAGGTGCTGCGCCACCAAGATTTGCAAGGCGTGATGGCTTCTGTGGTGCGCTACTTTGGCGGCGTGAAGCTGGGTGCGGGCGGTCTGCTTCGCGCCTACACCGACGCGGTGGCGCAGGCTTTGATGGGGGTGGAGAAAATCGAACGTGTCGCCAAAGTTCAACTGCAATTGAGCGTGCCCTACGCCCTGGAAGGCCGGGTGCGCCGAGAAGCTGAGCTGGCGCAGGCGCAACTGTTGAATGTCAGCCACGGCGAGTTGGTTACCCTGCACTTGGCGCTGGCCCAAAACGCCATGGAGCCTTTGGTTACGCGTTTGAATGAAGCGGGCATGGGCCAATTGACATGGCTCGAAATCGCCAACAGAGATAATTGAGGCATGCCAGAGACTTTCACCGCGCTCAACATCGCTGCTGGCGAGGCGTTGACCCAGCCCCAATCCAAAACCGATTTGTTCCTGACTTTTTCGCGCATGGCCTTGCAGGGCTTTGGCGGCGTCTTGACGGTGGTGCAGCGCGAGCTGGTGGAGCGCAAGCGTTGGATGAGCACCGCCCAGTTCGTTGAAGAATGGTCGGTGGCGCAAATCATGCCCGGCCCCAATGTGGTGAACTTGTCTTTGATGATTGGCGGGCGCTACTTTGGCCTGCCAGGGGCCATGGCGGCACTGGCCGGTTTGCTGTGTTTGCCCTTGATCTTGGTGTTGAGCTTGGCGGTGTTGTTTGGCGGCATCTCAGACAGCAGCTACGCGCAAGGCGCACTGCGCGGCATGGGCGCGGTGGCAGCCGGCCTGATCATCGCGACGGGGCTGAAGTTGTCCAGCGCCTTGCTGGACAACGTCATGGGCAGGTTGGCTTGCCTGGTGTTGGCTGCACTGACTTTTGTCAGCGTGGGCCTGCTGCGCTGGCCTCTGGCATGGGTGTTGTTGGGGCTGGGGCTTGTGGCCAGTGCTTTCGCGTACCGACAATTGGCACCCAAGGCACACACCCCAGCATCAGGAGATGCGGCATGACCTACCAGTTGAGCGCGGCAGATTGGTGGGCCTTGTTTCAACAATTTTGCTTGCTGTCATTGCTCGGGGTGGGCGGTGCCATCACCACTGCACCCGAAATGCACCGTTTTTTGGTGGATGAGCAGCATTGGTTGAACGATATGCAATTCACTTCTTCAATTGCCTTGGCGCAAGCGTCGCCCGGACCGAATGTGCTGTTCGTTGCCGTGATGGGCTGGAATGTGGGTCTGAATGCGGGCGGCGGACTGGCTGCGGGCCTGCAGGCTTGGAGCCTGGGCGTGCTGGGCGTGCTGGTGATGATGCTGGGCATCATGCTGCCCTCTTCCGTCTTGACCTACATGGCCACGCGCTGGGCGCATCGCAACCGCGAGATGCGCGGCATCAAGGCGTTCAAAGCCGGTATGGCGCCGATCGTGGTGGCCTTGTTGGTTTGCACCGGCTGGCTGCTGACTGCCGCCCACAATCAGGCGGCAACAGACTGGCCCTTGTGGCTGCTGACCAGCGGGACCGCGCTGGTGGTCTGGCGCACCCGCATCCACCTGTTGTGGCTGCTGGGCGCGGGCGCGCTTTTGGGGGCACTGGGTCTGGTTTGAATGGCCGCTGCGCGGTCAGCGGGGATTTTCGAAAAAAACGATGGTCGAGTAGTCGCTGAACTCAAAGTAGACCTTTTTTTCAGTCGGGTCGACTTGCATGTTCAGATTTTCATCCAACACACCGTAGCCATAGCGGTAATTGCGCGGCTTGCCGTCATCGGTGCCCAAGGCCGTGCTGAGTTTGTCGACCTTCAAAAAGCGGCGCACCACTTTGTCACCGGCGTAAATCTCCAGCACGCCGTTGGTCCCAGTCCAGTTTTGGATGTCTCGGCTGATTTTGTTTTGCTGCTCTTGGGTACAAGCGGCCAGTAACAACGCTGGCAGCGCCAACGCGAGGGCCCAATGTGTCCAGTACTTTTTCATTTTCAACTCCCTTGCTTCAAACAGTGCGCTGACGCAGCGCTTCGTACAAACACACGCCGCTGGCCACCGAGACGTTCAGGCTCTCGACCGCGCCATGCATCGGAATGCTGACCAAGGCATCGCAGGTTTTTCGGGTCAGCTGGCGCATGCCCGCGCCTTCTGCACCCAGCACCAGGGCGGTCGGACCTTTCAAATCCGTCTGGTAGAGGGTTTGGGGGGCATCGTCACTGGTGCCGGTGATCCAGATGCTGCGCTCTTTGAGTTCACCCAAAGTACGCGCCAAATTGGTGACCATGAAATACGGCATGGTTTCTGCCGCGCCACTGGCCACCTTGGCCACCGTGGCATTGATGCCTGCGGCATGGTCTTTGGGTGCGATGACGGCATGGGCACCGGCCCCATCGGCCACACGCAAGCAAGCGCCCAGGTTGTGCGGATCGGTGATGCCATCGAGCACCAGTAACAACGGCGGCCCGACCACGGCGTCGAGTAAATCATCGAGCGAATGGATTTGCGCCACCGGTTCGACCCGGGCGGCCACACCTTGGTGACCATGGCTGCCGCACAGCTTGGCCAGGCGCAGGTTGTCAGCCTCAATCAAGCGCGCACCGGCTTCGTTGGCGCGCTCTAAGAATTGGCGCATGCGCGCGTCACGGCGCGTGCCTTCGTAATAAATTTCGATGATGGATTGCGGCGCGGTCTTTAAACGCACGCCCACGGCATGAAAGCCGAATAACACTTTGGGGGATGACATGGCTCGATTATCGGTCCTGCATGGGCCTGTCGGCGCGATCGTCCCGCTGTTGCCCGGCTTCGATCACCAAACAGCGCTGGCAACGGGCGGCCACGCGCGCGTCATGGGTGACCAAGACCAGGGTGGTGCCGCGTTCTTGGTTGAGCTCGAACATCAGGTTCAAAATCGTTTCGCCAGTGGCGTGGTCCAAACTGCCGGTGGGTTCATCGGCCAGCAAAATAGCGGGATTCATGACAAACGCCCGGGCTAATGCCACCCGCTGCTGTTCGCCGCCACTGAGCACCTTGGGGTAGTGTTGGAGCCGCTCACCCAGGCCCACGCGCTGCAGCATGGCCGTGGCTGTGGCGGCGATGCCTTGGCCGCCGCTCAGCTCTAAGGGCAACATCACGTTTTCCAGTGCGGTCAAATTGGCCATCAACTGAAAGCTTTGAAAAACAAAACCCATGTGCTGTGCCCGCACATGAGCGCGCTCGTCTTCATTCAGGCTGAACAGATCTTGCCCTGCCACGTGCACAGACCCTTGGCTGGGCGTGTCCAGCCCGGCCATGATGGACAGCAAAGTGCTTTTGCCAGAACCGGAAGCGCCGACGATGGCCAAGGTTTCCCCGGCCGACAGGGAGAAATCAAGATCACGCAAAATGGTCAAAGTGCCACTGGAATCGGTGACCGACTTGAACACATGGGCGACAGAAATAAGGGGATCCAACATGCACATACCTTTTGGGAAGCGTCGACACTTTACCGCGATGGCGCTTTCCGCTGGGCTGGCGGGCTATTGGGGCCTGGCCACCAGCAAACCAGCCCCTGTGGTGCTGGTGCTGGGTGACTCCCTCAGTGCGGAATATGGTTTGCAGCGCGGTCAGGGATGGGTGAGTTTGCTCAGCACGCAACTGACTGCGGACAAGAACCCCGCCCAAGTGGTCAATGCCAGTCTCAGCGGCGAAACAACGGCAGGCGGACGCTCGCGCTTGCCTGCTTTGCTCCAGCAGCACCCAGCGACTGTGGTGATCATTGAACTGGGCGGCAACGATGCTCTGCGCGGCTTGGCCTTGAAGCAAACCCAAGAAAATTTGCTCGCCATGAGCATGGCCGCCAAAGTCGCAGGCGCCCAGGTGCTGCTGTTGGGCATGCAAATGCCGCCCAACTACGGCGCCGATTACGCGCAACAATTTTCAAAGGTGTACAGCGATGTGGCACGCCAAAGCCAGGCCCGGTTGCTGCCGTTTTTTCTCCATGGTGTTGGCGATGACCCCGACCCCCTCAAATGGTTTCAAGCCGATCGCATCCACCCCAATGCGGCGGCACAACCCCGACTGTTGAAAAATGTGTGGCCGCAACTCCAAGCCTTGTTGCACTGAAGCTGCAGGGGCGATGCGGCCAAAGCGATCTACTGTGCCTGGGGCCGCCCATGCGGCGCGCTGGGGCTGTCATGCCATGAAAAAACCGGCCCAAGCCGGTTTTTGCAAAGCCATCGAAATGTGATTTAAACAGCAGGGGGTACGTTGGAAGGCGTCTGTTCGCCAGCGACCGGGGTGTCGGCAGGGGTGTCGTTCGGCTCCAGCTCTTCGCCGTTTTCGCCCAGCTTGCGCTCGGACTTGGCCTTGAGCTTGTCTTCTTTTTTACGTTTTTTAGCCAGTTCTTTCTGGCGTTTTTCGTATCCGTAGTTAGGTGTTGCCAAAATAATTCTCTCTTTAGATAGAACTCGACTGTATCAGCTTGTCTGGGTCTTCAGGCCAACGCACGCCATCGCGATAGGCATGCCAAC